>JAEMTJ010000089.1 GCA_016462375.1 Rhodoluna sp.
AGTAGCGCTTCCAACAATAAGAGAGTTAGCAAGATTAGGAACTCCTTTTGTTGGGTTGTTGTATTGCGGTCTCATTATTACTAAAAATGGAATCAGAGTTATTGAGTTCAATGCACGCTTTGGTGATCCTGAAACTCAAGTAGTGCTTAGAAGATTAGTGACCCCTCTTGCTGGCCTATTACACAAATCAGCAACGGGACAACTAGCAACAGAAATAGAACCTGAGTTCCTCGAAGATGTTGCGATCACTGTAGTTCTGGCAAGCGAAGGTTACCCAGTAACAACAGCTCCAGGCCGAGAGCTAACCGGCCTTGACATTGGCGATGAGCATATCGAGATTGCACATGCTGCAACGAAGTTTGTCGATGGAAAACTATTCGCAACTGGTGGACGTGTGCTCTCTGTTGTCTCGACTGCAAAGACTTTCCACAAAGCTCGTAAGCATGCCTACAAAGCAATCGAACAAATCAAACTTGAAGGTTCTCACTACCGAACTGACATTGCACTAAAAGTTGATGAGGGTAAAGATGACTAAGACTATTGCTGGTTGGCACCATGTATACAGTGGCAAGGTCAGAGACCTATATGAAGCAGATGATGCAGCTCTTTCACATTTGATTCTTGTTGTTGCCAGCGATCGAGTCAGCGCATTCGACAGAATCCTCGAACCAGAAATCCCTAATAAGGGTGAGTACCTGACCAAACTCACAAACTTCTGGTTTGAGAAACTAGAAGTCCCTAACCACATCTCAAACGAAGTTGCAGTTCCCCAAGAAGTTCTTGGTAGAGCTATGGTCTGCAAGAAATTGGAGATGTTCCCTATTGAATGTGTAGTTCGTGGATATATCTCAGGTTCTGGCTATAAGGACTACCTAGCTACCGGTGAGATCTGTGGCAACAAGTTACCTACTGGTCTTGAATTCGGGGATAAGTTACCTGAACCTATCTTTACTCCTGCATATAAAGCAGAGCTAGGCGGGCACGACGAGAACATCAGCTTCGAGAAGGTAGTTGAGATCATTGGCCAAGACAACGCTGACAAGCTAAAAGCCCTGAGCCTGGACATCTTTACTAGAGCAAGTGCAATAGCAGCAGAAGCTGGCCTAATCCTTGCCGATACCAAGTTCGAATTCGGCATCGACCCAGCAACCAACCAGATCACCTTAGGTGATGAAGTGCTAACCCCTGATTCAAGTAGATATTGGTCTAAGGCTGCCTGGGATGCAGGAGACCGTAAAGACAGCTTCGATAAGCAAATCGTTCGTAACTGGTTAGCCGCTAACTGGAACCCAACCAGCGATACCAACCCTCCAGCACTACCTTCAGAGATAGTCGAGCAGACTAGCGCTAAGTATGCTCAACTGATTACTCTCCTAGCCCGATAAACTAGACCTGTTCGCACCCGCCAAAGGTGACGCCGGCGGACATTTTATTTGAGCCCCACCGAATATCTGGAGCGTATTTTGCCTAAAATCATCGTTGAAGTCATGCCTAAAGCAGACCTACTAGACCCA
>JAEMTJ010000090.1 GCA_016462375.1 Rhodoluna sp.
CACCAGGATCTAGTAATCCGTTGTTTATATAAGGGCTCAAAAGAGAATGGTGCAGTGCCCAGTTGTCTTTAACTACTGCATCCTCATAAGGACCAAAACCGTCTAGGTGGTGTTTGATGAAGTAATCAAGTTGAGCCAAAGCACCTTTACGAGTTGTTGCCCAAGTTCTAGTTGGTTCATAGTCAAGTTCTTTAGCAACCTCAAGGTCAATCTCATCTCTATCGTGATACAAATACTCAGGCCACTCATAGTTCTTAGGTGGTGGTAATCGGTTATCAGCATCAAAGTTCCAAGCACCACCTTCAGGCTTACCATTTTCTACCAAGATGTTTAGTCTCACTCTTTGCGCTCGATAAAAGTTCTCCATGACGTAGGTCTTCTGTGAATTAGCCCAAGCAAAGAAATCTTCACGTTTAGTGAGAAATAGATCGTTAGTAACAAACTGCACTCCATATTCAGTTAGCTGAGCAAAGGATCTAAAAGATGATGGCTCTGCAGAGTAAACAGGAAGATCGCCATAAATACTCTTTGCCTTATCAAGGCCTGCAACCGTGGTTTCAGCTTTGATGTATTCAACTTTGATGCCGGCTGCTTTTAGTTCTTCAGCAAAGTGCCTGGCTGAAGAGATTAGAAAGAACAATCTTTCTTTGTGCCAATCTCGGCCTGAAGTCATCCGAGCGCTCTCAACCAGAACAAGAGCATCTGTCTTAGGGTCTAAGGATTTGAGAACACCTTTGTTTCTATTCAGATGATCAAATGGGACGTAAAGAATACGAGAGGTCATGCCTTCTTACACTTCTCTGAACAGAACTTCACGTTCTCCCAGTCCCGTTCCCACTTCTTACGCCACTCGAAAGGCAACCCACACTTCAAACAGGTCTTAGGGGCATGACCATTCTTAGTCTTAGCAATACGAGGCATGTCTCAACAATAACCAGAACTAGGCTAGAGAAATGCGCTATGAAGAATTAGCTGAAGACGCCCAAATATCAGAAGTCCAGCAACTAGTCTCTGGGATATTGGCTCAATATGGCATAAGTGCTTCTTCAGTTGAGAATGTCAACCACTCCTTTAACTCCTCTTTCAAGATCACAGATACCAAGGGTGAGGAATATGCGCTTCGCATAAACCTTGCTTCAGTAAAGTCAAACAATGAGGTTTTAGCTGAGATGCAATGGCTAGAATCGCTAGCTCTTGATGGCTCTGTCTTGGCCCCAGTTCCACTCAGAACCACCAACAATGAACTATTAGTGAGCACAACGTTTAAACCTCTAAACAAAGAAACAACTGCGGTACTGTGTAAATGGATCCCAGGCGAAGAAGTCGGAGATGAACCAACAAGTGAACAGCTCTACGGTTTAGGTCAGAACATGGCAAGGCTGCAAATCTTTGCAAAGAGCCTAAGTTTCAAAGAGCCGGCTTATCTGCCAACCATTAACCGCACCTTCATGAATACCGAAGATAACCTGAGCCCAAATCAACCTAAAGAAATAAATGACAGGCTTTACGCTGA
>JAEMTJ010000051.1 GCA_016462375.1 Rhodoluna sp.
GCTTCAAAGATGAACCAGATGCCACCAAGAACTGCAGCTGCTGTGTATACAAGACCCATTGGATGAATTGGGATCAGCAAGAAAGTGCTTGCCACCATCGCGTAGCTGTAGATCACAATTTCTAAGGCAACGCGGTTGGGATTTGCAACCACTGGAAGCATCGGAACTCCAGCGGCTTGGTAGTCATCTTTGTATTTAATTGACAGTGGCCAATAGTGCGGTGGGGTCCACAAGAAGATAATCAGGAACAGCACTGCTGCTGACCAAGTCAAAGTGTTAGTTACCGAACTGAAACCGATTAGCACAGGCATGGCTCCAGCAGCTCCTCCCCAGACGATATTCTGAGAAGTTCTGCGCTTTAGCAGCAACGTGTAGACAAAGATGTAGAAGAGTTCAGCGCTAAGGGCAAGGCCAGCACTCAGTAAATTAACGAAAAATCCAAGCCAAAGCACTGAGATAACACCCAAGATGGCCGCAAAAACCTTTGCCTGACCGATTGTAAGCAATCCGGTAACTAGCGGTCTGTTCTTAGTCCTACCCATGATTTTGTCGATATCTGCATCAATTATGCAGTTGAATGCATTCGCTGAGCCGGCACTCATCGCTCCACCGATTAGGGTTGCCAGCACTAACCAGAAGCTTGGAAGGCCTTTTTGAGCCAAAATCATCACAGGAACAGTCGTGATCAGTAGTAATTCGATTACCCGAGGCTTGGTTAGCGCCAAATAGGCCTTAGCCCGAGCCAAGCCGCTAGCCGTCGGTAGGGCGGTTTCTGGGGCTTTATTTTGGGGGCTCATCCCTTCAAGTCTAAGCCAACAACGACCAACCGTTACATGTCCGTAATCAAATGCACTATCGGGTATAGACTTCAAACGCACCATTTCGAGTCCAGAAACCATTATTTCTGGCTATTTCTAGAGCAATACACAGGGCGATGAAGCAGAGCTGTGTTTTGATTTGCACATCGATAAGGAGAAAGTCCATTGTCACTAATTTGGGATGAAGTTGATTCGAGAGCAGTAGACACTGCGAGAGTTCTAGCTGCTGATGCGGTTGAGAAGGTTGGAAACGGCCACCCTGGTACAGCTATTTCATTAGCTCCAGTTGCATACCTTTTATTTCAGAAGGTTTTGAATCACGACCCTAAAGACGAGCACTGGGTTGGTAGAGACAGATTTATCCTCAGTGTTGGGCACTCCTCCCTCACCCTGTACAACCAGCTGTACCTTGCTGGATTTGGTCTTGAGCTTGATGATCTAAAAGCACTAAGAACTTGGGGTTCTCTCACTCCTGGACACCCTGAATATGGCCACACCAAAGGTGTGGAAATCACAACAGGCCCGCTAGGTCAGGGTCTGGCATCTGCAACCGGCTTTGCTTACGCTGCAAGATACGAACGTGGACTATTTGACCCAGAGACACCGGAAGGTCAAAGCGCTTTCGACCACCGAATATACGTAATTGCCAGCGACGGTGACATGCAGGAAGGCATAACCAGCGAAGCCGCCTCCCTAGCTGGGCATCAACAGCTGGGCAATCTAGTAGTCATCTACGATTCCAACCAAATCTCCATTGAAGACGACACCAACATCGCCTTCACTGAAGATCTCTCTGCACGTTATGACGCTTATGGTTGGCACACCCAAACCGTTGACTGGAAGAAGACCGGAAACTATCACGAAGACATTTCAGAGCTTTTCTCTGCTATCGAGAAAGCCAAGGCTGTAACGGACAAACCCTCACTTATTACTTTGCGCACCATCATTGGTTGGCCATCCCCTAAGAAACAGAACACTGGAAAGATTCACGGCTCAGCACTTGGTGCCGAAGAATTAGCCGGCCTAAAAACTGCTCTAGGTTTTGATCCAGATAAAACCTTCGAAGTTACCCCCGAAGTCATCGAGCACACTCGCAATAACGCCGCGACTCGGGCAAGCGTTGCTAAAGCTCAATGGCAGGCAAAGTTTGATGTTTGGGCTGCCAAGAATCCTGAACGTAAAAATGTATTCGATCGTGTTCAGTCAGGCAAGACTCCTACCGAACTGGAATCCGCACTTCCTTCTTTTGAATCCGACACTGAGATCTCAACAAGATCAGCTAGCGGAAAAGTTATCAACGCTATTGCTAAGGTGATGCCTGAGCTTTGGGGTGGATCTGCAGACCTTGCGGAATCCAATAACACCACAATCGAAGGTGCTAAATCTTTCATCCCAACTAAATGGTCTACTCACGCATGGTCAGGTGACCAGTATGGTCGTGTCCTGCACTTCGGTATTCGAGAGCACGCCATGGCAGCAATTTTGAACGGCATCGTTCTGCACGGCAAGACTCGCGTCTTCGGTGGAACATTCTTGATCTTCAGTGATTACATGCGACCAGCAGTTAGATTAGCTGCGCTGATGAAAGCACCGTCCATTTTCGTTTGGACACACGACAGCGTAGCTCTTGGCGAAGATGGTCCAACTCATCAGCCAATTGAGCAACTGGCGACACTTAGAGCTATCCCAGGGCTAGATGTCATACGCCCAGGCGATGCCAATGAAGTTGCACAAGCATGGAAGACAATGCTTGAGCGTCGTGAAGGCCCTGCCGGTATTGCTCTGACTCGTCAGAACATTCCAGTGTTTAAGCGCGGTGAAGCAGATGAAACTGGTGCGGTATTTGCATCAGCAGAGCTAACCGCCAAAGGCGCCTATGTCTTAGTTGATGCTGCAAACGGCAAACCAGAGTTGATCCTAATTGCATCTGGATCTGAAGTGCAGCTTGCAGTTAATGCAAGAGTTGCTCTTGAATCCAAGGGAGTTGCTACCCGTGTTGTTTCTGCTCCGTGTCTTGAATGGTTTGAGGAACAGACCAAAGAATATAGAGAGTCAGTATTGCCAGCAGAAGTTACCGCGCGAGTGTCTGTTGAAGCTGGTTTGTCTCTAGGTTGGCAGAAGTATGTCGGTGGTAAAGGTGAAAGTGTTTCAATCGAACACTTTGGGGCATCCGCTGACTACAAGACCCTCTTTAGAGAGTTTGGCATCACTACAGAAGCAGTTGTTTTTGCTGCTGAAAAGTCCTTGAAGAACTAACAAAGGAAAACATTATGAGTAACCCACTTGAACAACTTGCCGCCAACGGAGTCAGCATTTGGCTCGATGATCTTTCTCGAACCCGAATTCAGTCAGGAGCACTAGCTTCTCTGATCGGCTCAAGAAGTGTTTCAGGTGTTACCACCAATCCAACAATCTTTGCCGGTTCAATTGGTAAAGGAGAGGGTTACTCAGAGCAGGTAAGTGAGCTAGCTCATGCCGGGGCAACTGCTGCTGAGGCAATTTTTGAAATTACTACCAAAGACGTTGCAGACGCCTGCGACGTATTCGCCGAAGTTTATTCAACCAGCAATGGTTTTGATGGTCGGGTTTCTATTGAAGTCGAACCAGGACTTGCTAATGAAACGGCTCAGACAGTAGTACAGGCCAAGGAACTATTTGCAAAAGTCAATCGCGAAAACGTAATGATAAAAATTCCTGCAACTAAAGCGGGACTTGCTGCTATTACTGAAGTGATAGCAAATGGAATCAGCGTAAACGTCACTCTGATTTTCTCATTGCAAAGATATCGCGAAGTTATTGCCGCTTACCAAGCAGGCATTGCTTTGGCTAAGTCAAGTGGTCACGATCTAAGCAAGATTCATTCTGTGGCTTCGTTCTTTGTTTCTCGAGTTGACACTGAGATTGACAAGAGATTGGTTGTCCTTGGGACTCCAGAGGCGATTGCATTGAAGAGCAAGGCCGCCCTTGCCAATGCCCGTCTTGCTTACGAAGTTTTCGAGCAAGAATTCACAACACCGGCCTGGGCTGAGCTCGCATCGGCGGGAGCTAACAGACAGCGTCCACTGATGGCATCCACTGGCGTGAAGGACCCTGCATTGAGCGATACTCTCTATGTGACCGAGTTAGTGGCTCCTGAATTGGTGAACACTATGCCGGAGAAGACAATGGAAGCTGTTTTCGATCACGGGTTGGTTCCAGTGAACAGCATTCAGGCTCACTATCAAGATTCTCTCGATGTTTTGGCCGCAATCGAAGCACAAGGCATTAGCTACGACGAGGTGACTGAACTTCTCGAAAATGAAGGCGTTGATAAGTTCATCGTGTCTTGGAATGAATTGGTGGCTTCAGTTGCTGCTGCATTGGAGAATGCAAAGTAATGGCCCTAAACGTAGTTGCAACTGGCTCAGCAGAGATAGCTGTTGCTAACACAATTGAAAACTTGATTAGTAACAGGATTGCTAGCCGAATCGCTTCAAAGGATTACACAATCTGGGGTAAAGATGCAGAGTCCGAATCCGCTATTCGGCTTGGTTGGGTTGGCTCAGCAGCAGACACCGCTCCCCTGATACCTGAAATCCTTGCTTTACGAGAGGATTTCAAGGCCCTCGGAGTTAGCCGCTTCGTTCTCTGTGGAATGGGTGGGTCTTCCCTAGCGCCAGAAGTTATCACAAAAAAATATGGAGTCGACCTAGTCGTGTTGGATTCCACAGAGCCGGAACAAGTTCTTTCAGTTGTGTCAGTTGACATCGAACGGACCGCAATTATTGTTTCATCAAAGTCTGGTTCAACCGTTGAGACTGACTCCCAGAAGCGGATTTTTGAACAATCCTTCACAATGGCGGGAATTGATAAGACGCAGAGAATCATCATTGTTACTGATCCGGGGTCACCTATGGAAGCCGCGGCGAAGGCCGATGGTTACCGTGTATTTACAGCAGACCCAAATGTTGGTGGCCGTTATTCAGCTCTAACCGCTTTCGGTCTAGTGCCTTCAGGTCTTGCTGGTGCAAACATAGCTGAACTTGTTGAGCAAGCTGTATCAGTTAGTGCTCTACTTGCTTCTGATGAAGCTACAAACCCGGCATTGATTCTCGGCGCTGCGATGGCCCGCACTCAAGGTTCAGTCGCAGCCAGAGATAAATTAGCCATTCTTGCCAACAACAGTTTGCCGGGTTTTGGTGATTGGGCAGAGCAGTTGATTGCGGAATCAACAGGCAAAATTGATAAAGGCGTGCTTCCAGTTGTTCTAGAGGAAGATAGTTTTGAACTTACAGCTGCTCAGCAAGATGTCTTGATTGCGCAAGTTGGAGCAGAGGAGGTAGCTAACAAAGACGGTTTAGCAGTTTGGGGATCTCTTGGCGCACAGTTCTTACTTTGGGAATATGCCACTGTAATAGCAAGTTACCTGCTGGG
>JAEMTJ010000052.1 GCA_016462375.1 Rhodoluna sp.
AGAAAGAAGACAAAGAAGGCCGTCTAATTCTTTCCAAGAAGCGTGCACAGTACGAACGCGCATGGGGCGATGTCGAGAAGATCAAAGAAGCTGATGGCGTGGTCCAAGGTCTGGTTATTGAAGTTGTCAAGGGTGGTCTAATCGTTGACATCGGTCTTCGTGGCTTCCTTCCAGCATCTCTTATCGAGTTGCGTCGCGTCCGTGACCTAACTCCATACCTAGGTCAGACAATCGATGCAAAGATTCTTGAACTTGACAAGAACCGCAACAACGTTGTTCTTTCTCGCCGTGCTCTTCTCGAAGAATCACAGTCAGCTAACCGCACAACATTCCTAGCAGATCTTGCTAAGGGTCAGATTCGTACCGGTGTAGTTTCATCTATCGTGAACTTCGGTGCATTTATTGACCTTGGTGGCGTAGACGGTCTTGTTCACGTGAGTGAGCTTTCATGGAAGCACATTGAGCACGCATCTGAAGTTGTTGAAATTGGCCAAGAAGTTACTGTTGAAGTTCTTGAAATCGACGCAGAGCGCGAGCGTGTGTCACTTTCATTGAAGTCAACTCAGGAAGACCCATGGCAGGTATTTGCGAGAACGCACGCAATTGGTCAGTACGCACCAGGCCAAGTCACCAAGATTGTTCCTTTCGGTGCATTCGTCCGTGTTGCTGATGGCATTGAAGGCCTAGTTCACATCAGTGAGCTATCCGCTAAGCACATCGATCTTGCTAGCCAGGTTGTAACAGTAAACCAAGACGTATTCGTCAAGGTTATCGACATTGACCTGGACCGTCGTCGCATCTCACTTTCATTGAAGCAGGCAACTGAAGAAGTGAACCCTGAGAGCACAGACTTCAACCCAGCTCTTTACGGCTTGGCAACAGACTTCGACGACCAAGGTAACTACAAGTATCCAGACGGTTTCGATGCTGCTACAAGCGAGTGGAAGCCAGGCTTCGAAGAAGCCAAGGCTAAATGGGAGAAGGAATACTCAGAGGCTCAAGCACGCTGGGAAGATCACAAAAAGCAAGTTAAAGCTTTCCACGAGCTAGAAGCTAGCCTTCCAGACACTAAGCCTGAAGAAGCTGCTGCAAGCACCACTTCATCTTCATCTGAAGGGGTTGAGGCTTCAGCAGGAACACTATCTGCAGACGAGTCACTCAGCGCTCTTCGCGATAAGTTGAACGAAGCAGAATAGTTCAAAAAAATTCTGAGGGGCTGAGAGCAATCTTGGCCCCTCAGTCATTTAATAGTTAGGCTTAAAGCGTGTATTTAGTAGGGCTAACCGGAGGCATCGCAGCGGGGAAATCAACCGTTGCCAAGCACTGGGTTAGTCGCGGGGGAATGGAAATTGACGCGGATCAACTGGCTAGGGAAGTGGTTGCACCAAACACTATAGGAGCTAGTCAGATTCGAGAAACTTTTGGGGACAAATTCTTTGATGAAGTCGGTAACTTAGATCGCAAAGCTCTTGGCGAATTGGTGTTTGAATCTAAAGACGATTTAACGAAGCTTGAAGCCATAGTTCATCCACTGGTTAGGGCTCGAACTAAGGAGCTGTTGTCTGAGCTTCCTATCGACTCTGTTGCTATCTACACCATTCCGCTTTTGGTCGAAGCCAATGTCGACCTATCTTTCGATTCAATTGTTACCGTCGAGGCGCCGGAGGCTGAGCGAGTTAGACGCTTAGTTGCTTCAAGGGGTTACTCTGAACAGGAAGCTAAGGCTCGTATCTCCAATCAAGCAACCCCAATCGAACGAGCAGTCAGGGCTGATCACATCCTGAACTCTAATCAAGATATTTTCCTTTTGTTGCGTGACGCCGATGCTCTATGGGCGAAGTTTTTGACTGCGAGTGGGAAAGAGAATTGAAAGGTCCCACCAGAACTTTTGCTCCTTTCGAAGTAATTAGTGACTACATCCCCTCAGGTGACCAACCGCAGGCTATTTCAGAGCTTACTCAAAGAATTCTTGCTGGGGAGAAAGACGTTGTTCTTCTCGGTGCCACCGGAACCGGTAAATCAGCAACCACTGCTTGGCTAATTGAGAAATTGCAGAGACCGACTTTAGTCCTAGCTCACAACAAGACTTTGGCTGCTCAATTAGTAAATGAGTTTCGAGAGTTGCTTCCCAACAACGCAGTTGAATACTTTGTGAGTTACTACGATTATTACCAGCCTGAAGCTTATGTTCCACAGACAGATACTTTCATAGAAAAAGATTCTTCAATTAACGAAGAAGTGGAGCGCTTGAGGTATTCGGCGACTATGAGCCTTCTCAGTCGAAGAGATGTTGTCGTGGTTAGTACAGTGTCATGTATATACGGTTTGGGAGCGCCGAGCGAGTATTTGGACATGTCTATCCCTCTGCATAAGGGCCAGCAAATAGACCGAGACGCTCTCATTCGTGAATTCGTATCAATGCAGTATCAACGAAATGACTACGATTTCTCTCGGGGTAACTTCCGAGTTAAGGGTGACACAATTGAGATCATCCCCGTCTACGACGAACTAGCTATTCGTTTAGAGCTTTTTGGCGATGAGATTGAAAACATCTACCAACTGCACCCACTCACCGGTGAGGTAGTTAGAGCTATCGACACCATTTCAGTTTTTCCAGCCAGTTACTATGTGACCTCGCCTGAGCGCATGGGAGTAGCGCTAGAGGCCATTGAAGAAGAGATGGTGGAACGTATCAAAGAGTTTGAAGTTCAAGGCAAGCTTCTCGAAGCTCAACGAATCAAAATGCGCACCACATTTGATTTGGAGATGATACGAGAGCTTGGTTTCTGCAGCGGTATTGAGAACTATTCAAGACATCTCGATGGTAGAGAACCTGGATCTTCCCCTTCTTGCCTTTTGGACTATTTCCCAGAGGATTTTCTGACGGTCATTGATGAGTCACACGTCACGGTGCCGCAAATCGGCGCGATGTATTTGGGCGACTCTTCTAGAAAGCGGACATTAGTAGAGCATGGATTCCGACTGCCGTCAGCTATGGACAACAGACCGCTAAAGTGGACTGACTTCCTAGACAGAGTTGGGCAAACTGTCTATCTCTCAGCTACACCCGGTAAGTATGAACTAGGCGTTGGTGATGGGGTAGTTGAGCAGATTATCCGTCCCACAGGATTGATTGACCCAAAGATTGTTGTGAAGCCATCTAAGGGTCAGATTGATGATCTGCTGGAAGAGATCAAGGTTCGCGCTGCTAAGGATGAACGTGTTCTGGTGACGACACTGACAAAAAAGATGTCGGAAGAGCTCACTGACTTTTTAACCGAGGCAGGTGTAAGAGTGCGTTACCTGCACAGCGATGTTGACACGCTTCGACGCGTTGAACTACTCCGAGAGCTCAGGTCAGGCGTCTACGATGTGTTGGTAGGAATTAACCTGTTGCGTGAGGGCTTGGACTTGCCTGAGGTTTCATTGGTGAGTATTTTAGATGCAGATAAAGAGGGCTTCCTGAGATCAACCACCTCTCTAATTCAAACCATTGGTCGAGCCGCAAGAAACGTGAGTGGTGAAGTCCACATGTATGCCGACAAAGTAACCGATTCCATGGCCCGAGCTATCGATGAGACCAACCGCAGAAGACAAAAACAAGTGGACTACAACACGGCCCACGGTGTTGACCCACAGCCGCTGAGAAAGAAAATCGCTGACATTACAGACAGCATCCTGCGCGAGGAACAGGACACCGCAAAGCTACTTGAGCAAAGCAAGGGTAAGCGCGGTAAAGACAATAAGCAGATTATTGGAGCAAGGTCGAGGCCTAACCAAAATGCTAGTTACGATGAACTTTTAGCCTTAGTAGTTGACCTTGATCAGCAGATGAAGTCCGCAGCCGCCGAACTGAAGTTCGAATTGGCAGCCAGGCTTCGAGATGAAATCAGCGAGCTCAAATACACCATTAGACAGATAGACAAGGTCTAGGGCCTGCACCTCTGGCTCAGGCTATTCGGTTAAACTAAGGGGATGCCGAACATAACAATTCCAACCAAAGACAAGCTTGTAATAAAGGGCGCAAGGGTTCACAACCTTAAAAACGTCACCCTTGAAATACCTAAGAATTCTATGGTTGTTTTTACCGGTCTTAGCGGTTCCGGTAAGTCGTCTCTTGCCTTCGACACAATCTTTGCTGAGGGTCAACGTCGTTACGTTGAATCGCTAAGTGCCTATGCGAGACAGTTTTTAGGTCAGGTTGATAGACCAGACGTTGATTTCATTGAAGGACTTTCACCCGCTGTATCGATAGACCAGAAATCAACCAACCGTAACCCCCGATCAACCGTTGGAACTATTACCGAAGTTCATGACTACCTTCGTTTGTTATGGGCTCGTATTGGAGTTCCGCACTGCGCTGAATGCGGTGAAAAGATAACCAAGCAAACTATTCAGCAAATCGTCGATCAAATTATGCAACTTCCAGCAGGAACTAAGTTTCAGGTCCTAGCTCAAATCGTTGACCAGAAAAAGGGTGAGTTTTCGGATTTATTCCGCGACTTGATTTCCCAAGGCTTTGCAAGAGCTGTCGTCGACGGCGAGGTTATTCAATTGGCAGAAGCAAAACCACTAAAGAAGACTTTCAAGCACGATATCTCTGTGGTAGTTGATCGTCTCGTGGCCAAGGCAGACATTCTGCAGCGACTGACTGATTCAGTTGAGACCGCTCTCAAACTTGCTAACGGACGACTAACCCTAGATCTCATCGATGCCAAGGGCGATGGCAGATTTAGAAACTTTAGCGAAAAGATGTCTTGCCCTAACGAGCATCCACTAGCTCTGACCGAAATCGAGCCTAGGACATTCTCCTTCAATGCTCCATTTGGCGCTTGCCCAACATGTTCGGGGCTTGGCACCAAGATGGCGGTGGACAGAGAGCTTGTAATCGGTGATGTTTCTGAATCCATCAACGGCGGGGTGATTAGACCATGGTCAACTCAAGGTAAAGGTCTATTCACCTACTACACAAGGCTTCTTAATGGACTTAGCAAGGACATGGATTTCTCGTTGGATACGGCTTGGCAAGATCTCCCAGACGAAATCCAGGACGCGGTGCTTTATGGAAACAACTTCGATGT
>JAEMTJ010000025.1 GCA_016462375.1 Rhodoluna sp.
ACTTCTTACCAACCTGTGCCGGTAGCCTATCCCCTACAAATACAGCTCCAAGGGTCAGTGGCTGACTAGGCACACTGGCGTGCAGAGACTCAAGTTCCTCAGCGGTTGGGAGCTTTGTTCCACTTGGCAGCGAAACAGCAGTTTGTTTAGTTGGAATAAAAACTAGACCAACTTCATAAATTGCCAAGTCAGTCAGGTTTCTTGAAAGATTGCGCTTGGCGGCTTCAAGTAGGCCAGGCAAAATACTCAAACGAAGTTCGTTCACATCTTCCTGCATCGCGTTCGCTAGAACCACTCGCTTAGCTTTAGCTTCAGCAAAATATGAGTTCTGGGCTGTGGTCAAAAATGGATAATTCAAAACTTCTGTGTGACCAGTGCTAGCCAATTGATTGATGATGGCTCTGCGAAGTTTTTGACGCTTGGTCAGTCCTCTGCCTGGAGGTGCCACTGGAAGTCGAGATGGAATGCGGTCGTATCCAGTGATTCTGGCAATCTCTTCAACCAAATCAGCTTTAGTAGAAAGATCTGGACGCCATGACGGAGGAATCACTGCGTAACCATCCTGCACAGTGGACACAACACAACCGATGGCTGAAAGAGTGTTTGTAATTTCTGCAACAGTGTATGAAACTCCAGTAATGTTTTCTGCAAATGCTGCTGGCAATTTAATTGGGGCTATTGCAGGACTCTCATCCAAGAATGAACCAAGTGAATCAGCTTTCGCTCCGGCAAGTTCCTCTAGCAATTGAATGACTCTAGCTGCCGCAAACTCTGCAACTTGAGGATCAACTCCTCTTTCGAATCTCTTCGACGCCTCACTAGGAAGTTTGTGTCTACGAGCACTTCTAGCTATCGATACACCATCAAAATTTGCAGATTCAATCAACACTGAACTAGTGCTAGCTGAAACCTCAGTGCTCTGCCCTCCCATCACACCAGCTATACCTATAGCACCTGACTTGTCAGCAATAACTAGATCTTCTTCATGTAAAGATCTGGTTTGCCCATCAAGTGTTACAAGTTTTTCACCAACAGTAGCCCTACGAACAATTAGTCCACCAGAAACTTTGGCTTGATCATATGCGTGAATTGGCTGACCTAGTTCGAGCATCACGTAATTTGTGATGTCAACAACAATCGAAATAGATCTCATGCCAGCAAGCTTTAGCCGGCTCACCATCCATGCTGGCGTCTGTGCTTTTGCATCTAAACCGGAAGCAGAACGAACTACAAACTTTGATAATCCAGCTTTACCCCTGATTGGTGCTTTATCAGAGACCTTAATTTCAAAACCTTCAGCACGGACCGGTTTTACCAGGCTTATGGGATCAGCGTACTTAGCACCTGTTGCGTGTGAGAACTCTCTGGCAATTCCTCTGATTGAGAAACAGTAACCACGATCTGGAGTCACGTTCACTTCAGCTGCTTCATCATCCAGATGAAGCAGAGCTAAGGCATCAGTTCCAACTTCAGGGTCCAATCCAATAGTGCTAAGTCTTAGGATTCCATCGTGATCATCGCTTATGCCAAGTTCACTAGCAGAAGCAATCATGCCATCACTAACGTGGCCATAAGTGCTCCTAGCCGCAATCCTAAAATCTCCTGGCAATACTGCCCCTGGTAATGTCACAACTACTTTGTCGTTGACTGCAAAGTTTCTTGCCCCACAGACAATTCCTCGAACATCTTCGCCACCATCGGCAGCTTTAGCCCCAACTGGAGCAACTCTCACCTGACACCAACGAATAGTTTTGCCGTTGGCTTGATCTTCTTCAACAAATTCAAGAACTTGACCAACCACAATTGGGCCAACCAAAGAAAATGAATGACTACCTTCTTCTTCTAAACCAACTTTGACAAGTTCAGCCATTACAGTTTCTGCAGTTGAACCATTTGGCAACTCAACGTATTCTGCTAACCAAGACAATGGAATGCGCATTAGAGCACCATTCCAAACTGCTGTGAGAATCTAACATCAGCTTCAACCATGTCGTGCATGTCTTTGACATCGTTGCGGAACATCAGCGTGCGTTCAATTCCCATGCCGAATGCAAAACCTGAATATACTTCCGGATCAATTCCAGCTGCGCTCAGCACGTTGGCATTCACCATTCCGCAACCACCCCACTCAACCCAGCGAGCACCACCCTTAGCCCCTGGATGCCAAACATCTAATTCAGCAGAAGGCTCAGTGAAAGGAAAATATGAAGGACGAAGACGAATCTTGGCATCTGAGCCAAACATGATTCTGGCGAAGTGCTCAAGAGTCCCCTTCAGATCAGCCATGGTCAAACCTTTATCAACTGCAAGGCCCTCTACCTGATGAAAAACAGGTGTGTGAGTTGCATCAAGTTCATCGGTTCTAAAAACACGGCCGGGACACAAAACGTAGACAGGCAAATCGCGCTCTAAAAGTGAGCGCACCTGGACTGGAGAAGTGTGCGTGCGAAGAACTAGATGCTGTTCAACGGGTTCAACAAAGAAAGTATCCTGCATTGCTCTGGCTGGGTGATCTGCATCAAAGTTCAAAGCATCGAAGTTGAACCATTCGCTCTCGACTTCTGGGCCTTCAGCAATTTCCCAACCCATGCCGATGAAGATGTCTGAAATCTCGTCTTGTAATAGAGAAAGTGGGTGTCTAGCCCCTAAAACTTGAGTGCTGGCCGCTGCAGTGACATCTACGGTCTCGGCTAATAGTTTCTGAGCCTGTTCAACCTGGTAGAAATCTGCTTCTCGAGACGCAAAAGCTTGGTTCAGCTCATTTCTAGCGGCAGTAATCAGTTTTCCCGCTTCGGCCTTCTCTTCAGCAGGAAGCTTCCCTAGGACAGAGCTAAAACTGGCAATCTTTGAACCTTCGCCAATAGCTGAAGCCTTAATCGACTTGAGAGAGGCTAAATCAGTGGCTGCTTGGATGAGTTTTAGGGCGTCAGAAACAGCAGCATCGACAGATGCTTTAGATATCTGGATTTTCTCTGACATTGGGTTCAAGTATATCCGCTAGGACTTCAGACAGAGCTCTAGCTAGTTGTGGCGTTCTGGGCGAACGCTGAGGAATAAAGGCAAACACTGGCAGCTGTTGCAAGATTTAGTGACTCAGCAGCGCCGTAGATAGGAACAGCCACAGTCTTATCGGCAAGAGCTAGGACCTCAGGTTCGAAACCCCAAGCCTCATTGCCAAATAACCAAGCAGTTGGCTTTGCCAGCTCACTAGAAAGTGAGGGAAGTTCAACTCCACTTGAATCAGCAGCCAAAATTTGGATTCCGGCAGCTTTTAGAGCCTCAACGACGCTAGCGATTTCAACATCTACCACGAATGGCAGGTGGAACATCGAACCGGTAGTTGATCTGACCACCTTCGGGTTATAGATATCTACGCTGCCAGAACTGAAAATAACTGCATCTGCGCCAGCAGCATCAGCTGCTCGCAAAACAGTACCAGCATTACCTGGATCTCTAATCTGCGACAAAAGTGCAATAAGTTTTGGTTTGCTAGCAATAACGTCATCCAAAGAAACATCGAACTGGTGACAAACAGCAACTACTCCTTGAGGTGTATTGGTATCGCTAAGTGCCGCCAAAACTGATTCAATTACCAACTTAACATCTACCCGAGCGTTTTTAGCTTTGGTAAAGAGTTCGGGATGGCGCGCCAGTGCTTCCTCGGTGGCAAAAGCCTCGAGGATAAGTTTTGGTCTATCTAACGCTTCGCGAAATCCTTGTGGTCCCTCAAGCAGAAAGAGCCCGGTTTCTAACCGGGCATCTTTCTTTACAAGCTTGGCAACCCCACGAACCTTAGCGGCCTTGGGATCTTCTAGCACAGGTTTTAGTGAACCCTAGGTGCAGAAGTGTCCGCTGGCAATGCAGCTTTAGCAGTTGCAACCAATGAGGCAAAAGCCTTAGGTTCGTTCACTGCCAAATCAGCCAAGATACGACGGTCAACTGCAACACCGGCAAGGTTTAGACCCTGGATGAGGCGGTTGTATGTCAGACCATTTGCACGTGAAGCAGCGTTAATGCGCTGAATCCACAGGCGACGGAAGTTACCCTTCTTGTCGCGACGGTCATTGTATGCGTAGACCAGGGAGTGCAGAACCTGCTGCTTAGCCATGCGGTATAGACGTGAACGCTGCCCACGGTAACCCTTTGCACGCTCAAGTGCGGTACGACGTTTCTTCAAAGCGTTTATTGCGTTTTTTACTCTTGCCATTAGTTTCTCCTAATAAAAATTGATGATAAAGCTTGGACTAGCGGCCGAGCTGCTTCTTGATGGTCTTGAAATCTGCTTTGCTAACAAGCTGGTCTTGGTTTAGACGGCGGGTGCGACGGCTCGACTTGTGCTCAAGGTTGTGGCGCATGTTGATCTGTTGCTTCATCAACTTGCCGGTACCTGTGAAGCGGAAACGCTTCTTAGCGCCAGAGTGTGTCTTCTGCTTTGGCATAACTATTCTCCTGTTTATCTACTCTGCGGTTTCAGCCGCAGAATCCTTTGTTTCGTCAGTGCTAGTCACTGACTTTGTTACCTTGGCCTGCTTATCAGCAAGTCGCTTTGCTTCTGCTTTCGCTTCAGCTTTGTTACGCAGTGGAGCAATTACCATCACCAAGGTTCTTCCATCAGCCGAAGGACTCGACTCAACGGAACCAAACTCAGTAACTTCTTCTGCTACCTTTTGAAGCAATTTCACTCCCAGTTCAGGTCTTGATTGCTCACGACCGCGGAACTGAACCATAACCTTTACCTTGTCGCCAGCTTTCAAGAAGCGTTCGATCTGACCCTTTTTGGTGCCATAGTCGTGATCATCAATCTTCAAACCAAAACGAACAGTTTTGATTACAGTGTTTGTCTGGTTCTTTCTCGCTTCACGAATCTTCTGGGCCGCTTCGTACTTGAACTTTCCGAAATCCATCAGCTTACATACCGGTGGCTCTGAACCTGGGGAAACCTCAACCAAATCTAAGTCGATTTCCTGCGCCATACGCAGTGCTTCTTCGATGTTGATGATTCCTAGTTGCTCGCCGTTAGGACCAACTAGACGTACCTCGGGTACTCGAATTCGTTCGTTTATACGCGGATCGCTGATCTGCTGCTCCTCTTGACGTGACTTAGGCGGCCACGTAGTGCAAGCATTTACTTGCCAACGCGCAGAACTGTATGTTCAAAGCTTTACCCGGCCACCTAAAGAAATCGGTAGTCGCGGGTGGGAAATGAATCCACTTCTGACTGCAGACCAAGGTCCGCAGAGCCGTACGCTAGCCTAGCAGAGAACCTTCAAGAAAGTGAAGCCCCAATTGCCCGACGACTTTGAAACTCAAGCGATGCGTGAACTCGAAGAAGTTCCAGCCGTTGAAATCATCACAGCAACCGCTGTCCATCTGATGAGCGCAGCCGCCGTGCAGGTGGGGTTGGCAGAAAACGGCTATAAGGGAGACCTGGATGAAGCCCGCAAGCTCATCAATTCACTAGCGGGACTAATTACTGCCTCAGCCTCTGACCTAGGCGATCATCATGCAAGACCACTCCGCGATGGCCTCAGAAGCCTACAGCTTGCCTTTCGTGAGGCTTCAATCATCAAAGATGAGCCGGGCCAAGGCCCAGGCGAGAAGTACACCGGTCCAGTTAATTAGCCGGCAGGAACCTGATTCCAACCGAATCAACTAACACAACAAATCTCATATTTCCTGAAATTCCGTCCAAGAACTGCTTTTCTAATTCGGCAACTCTCCCTTTCGAAAGACTAGCCGCCAGATAAATCAACACCGAGAGTTCATGGCCTAAAAGTCTTGCCTGCGGGTCGCCGTTCAGCAATGTAAAGCTGACTACTTCAGGCAACGCAGAGAGTACTTGATCAACAATCTCAATAACTTCAGGGTTAGCCTCTGGTAACTGCCACCTGAACCCCTGAGCGATTGCTTCCAAGGCCGGTCTTCGAATAACAAACTCTGTTTCACTGCCAGGATCTAGCACAACTCTTGAATTACCTTCAGCAACTGCCGCCAAAGAAACTGTTCTGCCGTTATTTGGAACGGGTCTTGCCGCCGCATTCCAAGTTCTCATGCTGCTCACTGAAGTAAAGATGGGCAGTGCGTTTTGGTTATCTGGTGTTTTCACACTGACGATAGCTAATTCGGCACTCTTATCCACTGTCTGACCATGGACACCGAGACCACTGTCCCCCAAAGTTGCAATTAGTGGGATGAGAACTCTCGCCTCTGCAA
Source organism: Rhodoluna sp. (assembly GCA_016462375.1). Taxonomy (GTDB): domain Bacteria; phylum Actinomycetota; class Actinomycetes; order Actinomycetales; family Microbacteriaceae; genus Rhodoluna. The sequence continues at coordinate 6,214 of JAEMTJ010000025.1, forward strand.
AATATTCAATAATTTGAACTTGATTTACAGGTTTTGTTTTAAATGCAATCAAAGCACCATAGAGTTTTTCATCAGCTTCACCTTTATCTGATCTGAAACTACTCTCCTGAAAAGATCTGCCAGACCATGGCACACCGGCAGAGTCAGAGAACTTATCTTGCTCAGACATTATTGACTAGCCACAACCAATGCTTGTTCAAGAGTGAACTTACCTGCGTAAAGCGACTTACCTAAAATCGCACCTTCTAAGCCAAGTGGAACTAGTTCACGCAATCTCTTCAAATCATCAAGCGATGAGATTCCACCGGATGCGATAACTGGCTTATTGGTTCTAGCTAAAACCAGCTTTAGCATTTCAATGTTAGGACCTAGCAGCATGCCATCTTTAGTGACATCTGTGACCACATACCTAGGGCAACCGGATTGCTCAAGTCTTTCAAGAACTTCAAACAAGTCGCCGCCTTCTTGGGTCCAACCTCGTGCCGCGAGAGTTGTTCCACGAACATCTAGACCGACTGCAATCTTGTCACCGTAGGCACTAATGACTTCAGAAGTCCAATCAGGATTTTCTAGAGCTGCTGTTCCAAGGTTTACCCTGGTAGCTCCTGCTTCTAGGGCAACTTTTAGAGATTCACTGTCACGAATACCGCCACTAAGTTCAATCTTGACTGATCCAGATTGCGCAATAACTTCTCTGATGAGTTCCCTATTACTTCCTCTTGAGAATGCTGCATCGAGATCAACCAGATGAATCCACTCTGCACCTGCTTCAATAAAAACCTTTGCTGCATCTACTGGTGAACCATAATCAGTTTCGGTTCCAGCTTCACCCTGACTAAGTCGGACAGCTTTGCCATCGGCTACATCAACAGCTGGAAGTAGTACGAGTTTGTCTGACATCTGCTTCCTAACCTAAAGCGCTCTAAGCCAATTGGAAATCAAGCGCAAACCTGCCTCACCTGATTTCTCTGGATGGAACTGCGTTGCAACAAGTGGGCCATTCTCAACAGCTGCAACAAATCTAGAACCGTATTCCGCCCAAGTAACTTTAGGCTTGGCAAAAGCAGCCTCACGTTCTAGTGCAAAATCAGCTGCTCCATAAGAGTGCACAAAATAGAAACGTTCATTCTCGACACCTTCAAAAAGTGACGAACCAACTGGAACCTCAACCGTGTTCCAACCAATGTGCGGCAATGTTGGAGAATCTAACTTCGTAACTTCGCCCGACCATTGACCTAGTCCTTCAGTGTTTACTCCATGCTCATTGCCTGAGTCGAACATGACTTGAAGGCCAACACAAATGCCAAACACTGCTTTGCCTGCAGAAAGTCTCTGGTCAATCAAAGATTCAGCACCGATGTTTCTAAGTTGATCCATCACTGTTGGAAAAGATCCGACGCCAGGCACGACCAGACCATCAGCTTCTAGCGCTTTGGTTCTATCTGCAGTGAGTGTAACTTCCGCGCCTTCGTGAATGAATGCATTCACCACCGAATGAACATTGCCACTACCAAAATCTAGAACTACAATTTTTGGTTGATTCACAGAGAACCTTTAGTTGATGGAACACCAACTACTCGAGGGTCGCTTTCAACCGCTTTCCTAAGTGCTCGCGCAAATGCCTTGAACTCTGATTCGGCAATGTGGTGCGGGTCTCTTCCATCAAGGACATTGATGTGAACGGTGATATCTGCATTCAAACAAATAGCTTCAAAGACGTGACGAACTAGAGAGCCGGTAAAGTGTCCGCCGATAGCATGAAACTCAAAGCCAGCTGGCTCACCGGTGTGAGACAGGAATGGACGACCAGAAAGATCAACAACTGCTCGGACCAAAGCATCATCGAGAGGAACAGTGGCATCGCCGTAACGAGCAATTCCGCTCTTATCTCCCAGTGCTTGCTTTAAAGCTTGACCCAATGCAATAGCGGTGTCCTCGACCGTGTGATGGATGTCAATCTCGGTGTCTCCAGATGACTCAATTTCCAAATCAATCATTGAGTGTTTGGCGAATGCGGTGAGTAGATGATCGTAAAAAGGAACAGTCGTGTTGATGTTTGAGCTTCCTGAACCATCAAGGTTCAAGCTCAGTTTCACTGAAGACTCAGAAGTCTTTCTTTCGATAGAAGCGCTACGGCTCATTTAGTTTGCCTTTCCAGCAAAGATTCTTAGAAGATTTGCCGACCCTGGCACTGCTCTAATTCTACTTTGAACTCAAGAGATCGGTAATAGCCGATATCACGGCGGAAGTCTCTTCTTCGGTGCCCACCGTTATGCGCAACGTTTGAGGGATCCCAACATTCCTAACTAGGATTCCCCGCTCTAACAGCGCAGTCCACATCTGATCGGGATTTTCCAAACCGCCTACCAAAATAAAGTTGGCATCGCTGCGGTATGGGTCTAAGCCGATGTCTTGGAATGCGACGTATAGTCTGTCGCGCTGCTCTCGAATCTCCTCAACAGTTCTCAACATCTCATGGCTGTGCGCCAAGGCTGCCTCGGCCGCAGCTTGAGTCAAGGCACTTAGGTGATAAGGCAAGCGAACTAGTCTCATCGCATCACAGACAGCTGCATCGGAAGCTAAATAGCCAACACGTGCTCCTGCAAAGGCAAAAGCTTTCGACATTGTGCGACTGATAAGTAATCTCTCTCGGCCATCTAGTAATGACAGAGCAGAGTCGTCGTTAAGAGAAAATTCGGCATATGCCTCATCAACAACAAGTACTCCGCTGGTAGCAGCATAGGCAGCCTCGATTACATCAAGTGAGACTGGAGTTCCGGTTGGATTGTTAGGCGAACAGATGATGGTGATATCAGGTTGGTGTTCTCTGATAGCTTCGACGACAAGCCCCGCACTCAACTCAAATCTTTCTGGCCGCTGAATCTCAACGTAAGCTGTGTCAGTTGAAGAAGCTATCAGTGAATACATGCTGTATGTTGGGGAAAAGCTCAGAGCCTTGCGACCAGGACCACCAAATGCCATGAAAATCTGTTGCAGAATTTCATTGGAACCATTAGCAGCCCACAGCTGCGTTTCATTTAGGTCATGCCCAAGGTATTTAGCCAAGGCAAGACGCAGTTGAGTGAACTCACGATCCGGGTACCGGTTGATTGCCTTTAGAGCAATTGCCAAGCGACTAATAATGTCGACAAGGATTGACTCACTAATCTCATGGGTGTTTTCATTGACATTTAAGGCAACAGGCACGTGCAATTGTGGTGCACCATATGGTGCTCGACCCTTGAGAGAGTCCCTAATTGGTAGATCATTTAGTTCGGCCATTTATCAAGGTTACTAACCTTCGCACCAAAAGAAACTAACTGCGCGGAATAGCTAACCTCATGCCCGCAGAAACAACTGTGTCAGAGAGATTGTTCAAAGAAACTACGTCCTGAATGAAATCTCTTGGATCTCTTCCTGAGGCATGACGTTCAGCGATAGCCCAAAGGGAATCCCCACTCATCACTGTGACGTATATGAAGTTCTTTGCAGAAGAGTTAGTAAGAGCAGCGTTGTTGGCCTCGGCCGGCTGGACTGCAGATGCCTGACCGAAGAAAAGCAAGTACGCAGTAATTACTAGAACGGTCCAGGCGATCAGTCTTCGAGCAATTCGAACTGAAGGTCGAACCTGAGGTGCAGAATTCTGAAAGACCTGGTTGGCCTTGTCTGAGCGAACCTGACGGACTCGGTGCATCGGGAACTCTATGATTTGAGCTGACATTTTGTGCCCTTTCTTCGAACATTTGTTCTAATACGAACAAGATTACGAGGTTTATCGCAATATTGTCAAGAATTTTTGGCTTTTTATCGAAAATGTGTTTGATATATTCGCACAAATCGAATAGATTTTTGATAGTTGCCTTAAAAGACATCTAATCGAGAACCACCGACATCGCACCAGAGAGGTTGAAATGACCCGGAAAAACAGTGATTCACTAACGGATATTCAAGCTGCAATCCTGCAGATGATCATGCAAAGCAAGGCAGCTAGAGGCATTGTTCCCTCAATGAGAGAGATTGCCGAGGCCGTTGGCCTAAGCGCTGTCGCCAGCGTTTCTTATCAGCTGGATAACCTGGAGCAAAAGGGCTATATCCGCCGGCAGGACAACCTTTCTAGGAACATTGAAGTTCTCATAACTCCTGAGGGTTGGGAAGAATCTGGGTCGAGCCAATCAGAGAACGCAATACCGATGGCTGCAACCGCGATGGTCCCGCTGGTCGGTCAAATCGCCGCCGGGTTCCCAATTACAGCTGATCAGAATGTTGAAGAGATTTTCCCACTTCCTAGGACTCTGGTTGGTTCAGGAGAGCTCTTTATGTTGCGAGTCAAGGGTGAGTCAATGATTGATGCTGCAATCTGTGACGGCGATTGGGTAGTTGTTAGAGCACAGAAGACTGCCGAGAATGGTGACATTGTTGCTGCTGAGATTGATGGTGAAGCAACAGTAAAGGCTTTCAAACAGCGCGATGGCAAAACTTGGTTACTCCCCCGCAATAGCGCATTTGAACCAATTGATGGAACTCAATCAACAATTATGGGAATAGTAGTTAGCGTTCTTCGCAAGATTTAGATTTTGAATTGTTCTAGCTCAGAAGCAATATCTGCTCTGACTAAGGCTTCAATGAATGTTCCCTCTTCGCGGTAGTCGATTACCTGAATTTGTGAATTCAAGTGCATTCGTGAAACCAAATCTCCTCGGTTGTAAGGAATAAGCACTCTAACAAAGACATTAGGGCGTGGTAGCAGTTCCGAAATCTTCTTTTGCAGCTCCGCGATGCCCTCCCCTGAACGAGAAGAAACAAATACACAATTTTGCTCCATGCCCCTGAGCGCAAGAACCGTAGCTTCATCGACTACGTCGACTTTATTGAAAACAACTAGCTCCGCAACCGTTCCTGCATCTACTTCAGCAATTACTTTTCTAACTGTTTCTATCTGTGAACCAGGATCTGGATGAGAAGCATCAACAACGTGCACAATCAAATCGCTGTCAGCAATCTCCTCAAGGGTTGATCGGAATGCTTCAACTAATTGATGAGGAAGGTTTCTAACAAAGCCCACGGTGTCAGCAAGCGTGAATTCTCGCCCATCTGGCGTCTTGGTCTGTCGAACAGTTGGATCAAGGGTCGCAAACAGCGCATTCTCAACCAATACACCTGCCGAGGTTAGACGATTCAGCAAAGAAGACTTTCCGGCGTTGGTGTAACCAGCAATGGCTACCGAAGGGATCTGAGTTCGTTTACGGTTTGCTCTCTTGGTCACCCGAGCAGGTTTCATGGCAGCGATTTGCTTACGCAATTTGGCCATCCGGATGTTAATTCTTCTGCGGTCTAATTCGATCTTGGTTTCACCTGGACCTCTCGAACCAATGCCTTCTCCACCAGCTGCGCGGCCACCGGCTTGGCGTGACATGGATTCACCCCAACCACGCAAACGCGGCAAAAGATATTCAAGCTGTGCTAGTTCAACTTGAGCTTTACCTTCGCGGCTCTTTGCATGTTGAGCAAAGATTTCAAGAATTATCGCGGTGCGGTCAATGACTTTAACCTTGACAACATCTTCTAATGCTCTCCTTTGTGATGGTGCTAACTCGGTGTCTGCAATAACAGTGTCGGCCTCAATTGCTTTTACTAGATCTTGCAATTCGATTGCTTTACCTTTGCCTAGAAAAGTCGCCGGATCTGGATGCTGCCTTCGCTGAAGCAAGCCATCCAAGACTTCAGCACCTGCTGTTTCGGCAAGAGCAGCAAGTTCTCTAAGGGAGTTCTCTGCATCCTGTAATGAGTTCTCCCCCCAAATGCCTATAAGGACGACTCGCTCAAGTTGGAGTTCGCGATACTCAACTTCACTGATGTCCTGCATCTGGGTTGATAGACCAGGTACCTTACGAAGTGCCGCCCTATCAGCGAGATCCTGCTGATCACCGTCAAAGTCATTTGGGACGTCGTCTCTAACGCCTAGTGCTTGAGCACGTTGGTCTCTACCAAGGATGCGGTCGATTAGGGCAGCGCCAGTAGTAGCGCCTGCAGGCGTGCTCTCATCATCGTTCTCTTCAAAAGTCATATCTGCTATAAGACTAGTTCTGAATAGGGAGTATTGTTTTTCTCGTGTCCTCACATTATTTCGATGAATCCCCTGGCGGTGTTTTCAGGCCAAAAGAGATAACAGTTACTCTCGCTGGCCAGAACATCAAGGTGCTAACCGCAGGTTCGGTATTCAGCCCTGACCATCTTGATCAGGGAACTGCGGTGCTGCTCGAGCATCTATCAATAGCCACCCCTACTGGAACTTTTCTAGACATTGGTTGTGGCTGGGGGCCAATCGCTATTGCACTTGCATTGAACTCTCCAAAGGCTAGCGTTTACGCAATAGATGTCAACGAGCGAAGCCTAGAACTCACCCGCCTAAACGCAGAAAAACTTGGACTGAAAAATTTGATTGTCTGCAAACCGGATGAGGTTCCAGCAGAAGTATCTTTTGATCAGATTTGGTCTAATCCCCCAATTCGAGTCGGTAAAGCTGCCCTACATGAAATTCTGCAGACCTGGATAAACCGACTTGCTCCAGCTTCAAGCGCCTATTTGGTGGTTCAAAAGAACTTAGGTTCAGACTCATTGCAAAAGTGGCTAGTGGCAGAATTCGTTCAGGAATTTTCAACCACAAGAATTGATACTGCGAAAAGTTTTAGAGTGCTAAAGGTTGCTAAGAACTAAAGGTGTAGGTTCCTTCAAAAGTCAGCTCAGCAGGACCTGACAGCCCCACATGTTCACCCTCTTCTGTGGCAAACATTCTCACGCCAAGAGTTCCACCTGGCACATCAACAGTCCACTGATTAGGTGCAGATGCTCCAGCCCAAAGTCTGGTGGCAAGAGCCGCAGCGACAATTCCAGTTCCGCAAGATAGTGTTTCACCAACACCACGTTCAAAAACTCTCATGCTGATTTTGCCAACACCGTTTGTAATCATCGGCTCAGCTGGAACTACAAATTCAACATTTGTGCCGCTCTCCGGCAAAGGTGAAATTTTAGGTGCAGCAGTTAGATCAAGTGAATCTAATTCCGACTGCTCAGCCAGAGCTACAACAACATGTGGGTTACCCACATTTATTCCCTGTCCCGGTCTAGCAACATCAAGCCCACGAGCAGTAACCAGTAACTCTTCTGATTCTGGTTTCCAGCGGCCCATGTCTACTGCAAAACCTGCTCTGTTTCTCTGTATGTCGCGCACTCCAGCGCGTGTTCCGACATGGAGGACTTTAGTGTCAGCAAGCTCAACAAGACCCTTTTCAGTTAGGTACCTTGCAAATACTCGAATACCATTTCCGCACATCTCTGCAATAGAACCATCAGCATTTCGATAATCCATAAACCATTCAGCGCTGGCTTCCTCAGCCAGGCTGGCGGCACCTCCAGCAATTGAAGCTGATTTGACTACACGGATAACCCCGTCAGCACCTATTCCAAATTTGCGATTGCAGAGCTCAACAACTTCGGCTGCAGAAACATCGTCAGTCCCATCTGCATCCAAGAACAGGATGAAATCATTGCCCGTTCCTTGGCCTTTAGTGAATTGCAGAGTACGCATGGATTAACTCTACTTCCCGCTCGTAAGCAGATTTGAATAAATTAATTCCATAACTTCCTCAACCAGATTCTCGTTTTGATAATCAAACCAATTGATTCTCGGGTCTCGCCTAAACCACGACATTTGTCGGCGAGCATATCTCTGAGTGAGCTGAGTGGTTTGAGCAATGGCCTCTTCTTGCTCTATCAACCCATCGATTTGTTCCAATGCTTGGGAGTAACCTATCGCCTGTCTTGCTGTCTTGGACTCTCTCAACCCTTGATCAATCAGGCCGCTAACCTCAGCTACCAGACCGTCTTCCCACATCTTTTCAACTCGCTTGGCTAAACGGTCAACCAGATGTGCTCGGTCAGAGTTAAGCCCAATCTCCAATACAGGTAAGAACGATTCCCACTGTTCAGGAAGGGCAGCAACAAAGGGTTCACCGGTAATCATCACAATTTCCAATGCTCTAACTATTCGCCTCCCGTTCATCGGTTCAATGCGACTGGCCGCTACCTCATCGAGAAGTGCAAGCTTGGCATGCATGGCCTCAGGCCCTAGAACTACCAGCTCTTGCTCTAACTTCGCTCGAAGTTCTTCATCTCGCCCTGGAAAATCAAAAGTGTTTACCAGCGCTGCCACATACAACATCGAACCACCAACCACTATTGGAAATACTCCATCCGAAACCAGCGCTGATATCTTTTCTCTAGCCACAACCTGATAGTTAGCAGCGGTGCTCTCCTGCGTGACAGATAGCCAGTCGATTAGATGGTGAGTGATACCTCTGCGGTCTGCAAGTGGAAGTTTTGCTGTGCCGATATCCATACCTTGATAGAACTGCATTGCATCAGCATTAACAATTTCAGCCCTAATCCCCTTCGTGGCTAACCTGGCTGCGATTTCCAAGGCCAAACCACTCTTGCCCGAGCCAGTGGGGCCAACTAAACATAGAAACTCAGGCTTTGGGTTCTCAGTCATTGGATTTGACTGAAACGTTTAGATCAATGACACCCATGCGCGGCTTAGAGAGGGCAACGGGGGTCGCGCAACTAGCTTCTTCGAATGCATCGAAAGCATCGCCAGCTCGAGTCCGCTTAACTTCTGGGGTAATCCCAGCATCAGCAATGAGGAAGTATGGCTTGGCATCGACAACCTCTGCCCAAACCAAATCTCCTGGTCTAGGCGCAGCTAGCTCTACCGGCCAGTTGATGTGCACTAATCGACTATCTCTGGCTCTACCAGTCAAACGATGTGTTCTGTCATCCTTACGACCTTCGCTGTTACCGATAAGCACTTCAACTCGCTTGCCAATCTGCAATTTGTTTTCTGCCCAAGCCAAGTCGTTGACCACTTCAAGTAATCGCTCATATCTTTCCTGAACTATCTCCTTAGATATCTGTTCAGGTAAATCTGCAGCTGGAGTTCCAGGACGCTTTGAGTACTGGAAGGTGTAGCAGATAGCAAACCGCGACTCTTTGATAACTCGAAGTGTTTCTTGGAAGTCCTCTTCAGTCTCGGAAGGGAAACCAACAATGATGTCCGTTGAGATGGATGCATCTGGAATTGCTTTCCTCACACGATCAAGAATTCCAAGATACTTTTCACTTCTATAACTTCGTTTCATCTCTTTCAGAATGCGGTCACTACCCGACTGCAATGGCATGTGCAGTTGAGGCATGACATTGTGAGTCTCAGCCATCGCTGCAATAACGTCGTCAGTAAAAGCAGCTGGATGTGGGCTAGTAAAACGAACTCGCTCAAGCCCATCGATGTTTCCGCAGGCACGCAGTAGTTTTGCGAAAGCACCTTTATCGCCAAATTCAACACCATAGGTATTTACATTTTGACCGAGAAGAGTAACTTCAATGACGCCCTCAGCTACCAGTGCTTCGATTTCCGCAAGAATTTCGCCAGGTCTGCGGTCTTTCTCTTTACCTCTAAGGCTTGGAACTATGCAGAAGGTGCAGGTGTTATTGCAGCCAACGCTTATCGACACCCAAGCAGAGTAAGTCGAGTCTCGTTTTGTAGGTAAATCACTTGGGAAAGTTTCCAGGGACTCCAGAATCTCAATTTGTGCCTCACCATTGTGCTTAGCTCTAGCTAGCAGAGCTGGAAGGGATCCAATATTGTGAGTTCCAAATACAACATCTACCCAGGGTGCCTTGTCGATAATCGTCTTACGATCCTTCTGGGCGAGACATCCACCAACGGCTATCTGGAAATCAGGATTCTCAAGTTTTCTTTCGTAGAGCTGTCCTAGATTGCCGTACAACTTGTTATCAGCGTTCTCCCTGACTGCACAGGTATTGAAAACTAAGAGGTCAGCAGACTCACCGGCGATAACAGGAGCGTAGCCAGCTGCCTCAAGGAGCCCAGATAGACGTTCACTATCGTGAACGTTCATCTGGCATCCGAAGGTTTTTACCTCGTAGCTGCGGGCCTTGGTGATCATTCCACCAATTTTACCTTCGCAATGGCAAAGCAGTGAACCCTAATCTGAAGGAGTTGAGCTGGCGTGCTTTACTGCAATCCAGACAATTGAAGATGAATAGCCCTTACGAGTGAGAAAACTAGCCAATCTCCTTGACCTAACATCAGGCTCTAACTTCATTAACTGCCGAATACGAGACACAGCAATCTTCTTGGCAGCCTCCAATTCGGCTTCTGGATCAATCTCAGACAGTGCAGAAGTTATTGCTTCAGCTGGAAAGCCTTTTTCCCGCAATGTCATAGCGAGAACAGATTTCGCCGCAGCTTTGCGCGACAGTTGCGACTGAACCCAATCCTTGGCCATCTGAAAATCGTCAATGAGGCAAACTTCAGTGAATCTTTCAATGAGTTGGTCAACCAATTGAGCGGGATAATCTTTGGCCAGCATGGCTTCGCGCAACTTGCCTGAGGATTTGGCTCCACGAGCAATCATTTTCAGAAGACTCTGCCTAATCTCTTCTTCGAGGGAATCGACTGACTGTAAAGAATACTTAGCGCCACCTTCAGCCAGGCTGTCAGGCGTGACTTGGATGAAAGGCATTAGTCGTTAACTATTTTAAGTTCAGCTACTTGCTCTTCTTCTGGAAGATCTGCAACTGCTCTTGGAACCCCGATTCCAAGCTTGGTTTTGATTCTCTTTTCAATTTCATCCGCAACAGCGGGATTTTCGATTAGGTAGTTTCTAGAGTTCTCTTTACCCTGACCGAGCTGTTCACCCTCGTAGGTATACCAAGCACCAGATTTCTTCACGATTTCTTGCTCAACACCAAAGTCAAGAAGGCTACCTTCACGTGATATTCCAAGGCCATAGATGATATCGAATTCAGCCTGTTTGAAAGGTGAAGCCATCTTATTCTTGACGACCTTTACACGAGTTCTGTTTCCAACAGCCTCCTGGCCATCTTTGAGAGTTTCGATACGTCGAACATCCAAACGAACTGATGCGTAGAACTTCAAAGCCTTACCACCAGCAGTTGTCTCTGGTGAACCAAAGAACACACCGATCTTTTCACGCAACTGGTTGATAAAGATGGCAGTGGTCTTCGTGTTGCTCAAAACACCGGTTAACTTTCTAAGTGCCTGAGACATTAGTCGAGCCTGAAGACCCATGTGAGAATCTCCCATCTCACCTTCGATTTCAGCGCGCGGTACAAGTGCTGCCACAGAGTCAATCACGATGATGTCGATTGAACCAGATCGAATAAGCGTGTCAGCAATTTCTAGAGCTTGCTCACCAGTGTCCGGCTGGCTAACTAGCAAAGCATCAATATCTACACCCAACGCTTTTGCATACTCTGGATCCAAAGCGTGTTCTGCGTCAATGAAGACAGCAACTCCTCCGGCTTTTTGGCAGTTTGCAATTGCGTGCAGTGCAACTGTAGTTTTACCTGAAGATTCAGGTCCATAGATTTCAACGATTCTTCCCTTAGGAAGACCTCCGATTCCAAGCGCAACATCCAGAGCGATGGAACCGGTTGGAATTACCTCAACCGGAGCTCTTTCATCTGAACCAAGTCTCATAATTGAGCCCTTGCCGAATTGCTTGTCTATTTGTGCGAGTGCCGTGTCTAGCGCTTTATCGCGATCTGATGCTGATGGCATTTCTTTGTCCTTTTCTGTCACCTTGGTGACTGGTTTTATGCTGTCATGACACTAGGGAGGATCTGGTCTTTCTGGGGAGTGTTCTGGCTAATTGTTGATAACTTAGCAAAAGTCCTCTTGTGAATAGCCTAGCAATATCCGAACATAATTACGAATAAATATTTAGTCGGCGTGTCTATTCTTCGGCTTTTTGTTCAAACCAGTCCAACGAGACTCAGGGACAGCTTGAGCCTTACAAATAGCAAGCCAGATACCTTTAGGCTCTTCCCCATCAGCTAGAGCCTGCCTCCCCGTTCTATCGGCATACTCAGTCAAGGCCAGATCTCGCAGCAGGACAGCTGAATACTCGGCACCAAACTCATCTGTCATTAGGGACTGAAAATCACTTAAACGCACGTATCGACCTTACGACAACTTACTCGCAGAACTACGTGGGCTTGCCCATATCCCCATTAAATGAAGAACACCCTCAGAATCTATTGATCTGAGGGTGTTCTGACCAGTTCTAACGAGAATTGGTCAAAGACTTGGAATCGTAGCTGGTTACGAACTCGTCTGGAACAGTGTCAGGAATGACAACTGTCTCGACTTCTTCGAACCGTTCTGCAACCATGCGCATGATTTGTGAAATTGGCACATCGAGCGCATAAGCAACTGAAGCAAGGATTTCTGAAGAAGCTTCCTTCTGTCCACGCTCAATTTCACTGAGGTAACCGAGAGCAACTGCAGCTCGGCTTGCCACCTGGCGAAGGGTACGTCCCTTTTGCTGGCGGAGGTCACGCAGTACATCACCGATTTCTTGACGAACTAGAGCCATGTGAGGCCTCCTTTCATGGGGCTACAAAAACCACTTTTGGTTTCCGCGGGATTGTTTCCCGTAAAGATAACTTACCTGTTTCCCCAGACATTTGTGTCCAAGATTGCTGAAAATTACCTTGGAGTTTAACTTCACGTAGCCATCCTCCTGCTAGTAATAACCCCTCTAGCCAGCTAAGTATTCCCGGATATGCTCAAAAGCAGCGGAAACTGTTTGCTCTCTGATTTGATTCCTGTTCCCACTAAATACATGAGCCCAAACTTTAGCCCCTTTAGCGCCGGACACTGCTACATAAACTGTGCCAACCGGTTG
>JAEMTJ010000053.1 GCA_016462375.1 Rhodoluna sp.
GGTACTGAGGTGTACCACTCACTGAAAGCTCTCTTGAACTCAAAGAACCTTGCTACTGGTCTTGGTGATGAAGGTGGTTTTGCTCCAGATCTTCCAACTAACCGTGCAGCTCTTGAACTAATCTCTGAGGCTATTGGCCAGGCTGGATATGTTCTAGGTAAGCACTTCGGTCTTGCACTGGACGTGGCGGCAACAGAGTTCTATGACGAGAAGACTGGCAAGTATAAGTTCGAAGGTAAAGAACTTTCTTCTGATGAAATGATCAAATACTACGAAGTTCTAGTAAATGATTTCCCACTAGTTTCTATTGAAGATCCACTGGCTGAAGACGACTGGGCTGGCTGGACAAAAATCACTGCAGATCTAGGCGACAAGATCCAGATTGTTGGCGATGACCTATATGTGACTAACCCAGTTCGTCTACAAAAGGGTATTGACCTAAAAGCTGGTAACGCGATTCTAGTTAAGGTAAACCAGATTGGTACTTTGACCGAGACTCTAGACGCAGTTGCTTTGGCGCAAAGAAGTGGCATGAAGGCAATCATCTCGCACCGTTCCGGTGAGACTGAAGACACCTTCATTGCTGACCTAGCTGTTGCTACCAACGCTGGTCAGATCAAGACTGGTGCTCCGGCTAGAAGCGAAAGAGTGGCTAAATACAACCAGCTGCTTCGCATTGAAGAAGAACTGCAGGACGCGGCATACTACCCAGGGGCAGCAGCGTTCCCACGTTTTAAGGCTTAGTCGTTAGAGACTAGTCCCATGGCTAGAACAGTTAGAAGAAGTGTTCGCGCTAAGGCGCAAACTAAAGTTGGCACGCTCAGGGAGAGAGTTTCTAACGCTTTCTCTTGGACACCATCAACCATGGTTACCCTTGGTCTAATTGTTCTTGGTTTCTTTTCTGTTGGTCCTCAGTTAAGTGAGTACTTCACTATGCAAACTCAGATTGCACAGCTGCGAGCAAATCTTGATTCAGATAAAAAGAATCTGGATGACACCAAAGCTGAAAAGAAGCGTTGGGATGACCCAGTGTTTATTCGTGCACAGGCTAGAGATAGATTGTTCTATGTAGTTCCTGGCGAAGTTAGCTACCTAGTTCTAGATGCTGATGGCATCAACACCAGTGACACCTCAGGAACTGTTGGTGCCATGTTGGCTAAGCAGAAGAACAACGGTGCAATCTCACAGAGCATTGGCACTACTAAACACAATTGGGCAGCTTCTATTCAGCGATCAGTTATCCAAGCAGGTTTAGATCAACCTAGTGACTCTAAGAATCCAGCAACAGCTAGCAAGTAATGCCAATAACTCCCGCAACTGAGGCTGACCTTGCTGAGATGCAGGTTCAGCTCGGTCGCCCTATGCGAGATGTTCTAGGAATCGCCGCTCGTTGTGTCTGCGGTAAACCGATGGTGGTTCAGACCTCGCCCCGTTTGTCTCACGGTGAACCTTTCCCCACCTTTTACTACCTAACCCACCCAAACACCTCAGCTTTGCTCAGCGGTCTTGAGGCTGAAGGCTACATGGTCAAATTGCAAGAAATGCTTGAGGCTGATCCTGAACTTAGAGCTAAGTACTCCTTGGCTCACGAGAGTTACCTGGCCGAGCGTGAGCTAATTGATCAGGTGGCTGAGGTTGAAGGTATTAGTGCCGGTGGGATGCCAACTAGGGTCAAGTGCCTGCACGCGCTGGCCGCTCACTCATTGGCTAAAGGGCCTGGGATAAACCCAATCGGGGACTTGGCTTTAGCTGAGATGGGTTTTAACCCAAGTCGGTGCTCCTGCAAGGCAGCAATCTAGTAAAATCTTAGGAGCGCGTAGTTGCACTCAACAATCTTCTAAATTTTTAGGAAAACCCAGCATGCAAAAAATCCTGATCGTCGGTGGCGGTTACGCCGGTTTCTACACAGCTCTAAAGCTAGAGAAACTCCTTAGAGCAGGTGAAGCCGAGGTTACCCTAGTTGACCCCCTCCCATACATGATCTATCAGCCTTTCCTCCCAGAAGTTGTTGCCGGCTCAATCGAGGCTCGTCACACAGTTGTCTCACACCGTAGACACTTAAAGACCTCAAAAATTATTAATGGCAAGATGATCCAGATTGACCATGCCAACAAGATTGCATTTCTTGATGTGCCAGGTCTTGGTGAAATCAAGCAGTCATACGACCAGATCGTTCTAACCGCTGGTGCAGTTTCCAGAACCTTCCCAATTCCAGGCGTTGCCGATAATGCAATTGGTCTCAAGACAGTTGAGGAAGCAATTGAAATTCGCAACCGAATTCTAGGTAACTTTGACATTGCCGCAAACATGCCGGCTGGACCTAGCCGTGATCGTTTGCTTACCTTCGTAGTTGTCGGTGGCGGTTTTGCGGGTATTGAAGTATTTGCAGAAATGCGCAACCTTGCTAGCTACCTGATTCGTTACTACCCAGGCATTAGCTTTGCTGATGTGAAGTTCCACCTTATTGAAGCCATGGGCAGAATCATGCCTGAAGTTTCCCAGAAGACTTCAGAGTGGGTTCTTTCAGATCTTGACCGCCGTGGAGGCAAGGTTCACCTAAACACTCAACTGGTTTCAGCTCTGAATGGTGTTCTAGAACTTTCTACCGGTGAGAAGTTTGAGAGCAACGTTATTGTTTGGACTGCTGGTGTCATGGCTTCTCCATTTATGAAGAACACGGACCTTCCGCTTGATGAGCGTGGTCGTGTGCCGGCACTGCCAACTCTGCAGATTGCTAAAGATGGTGTTGCTCTTGCTGATGCTTGGACTGCAGGAGATGTTTCAGCAGTTCCTGACTTGACTGGTGGCGGTGTTGGCGGCTTCTGTGTCCCTAACGCACAGCACGCTGTTCGTCAGGGCAAGTTACTTGCTGCCAACCTTGTCGCTAATCTTCGTGGTGAAGGTATCAAGGAATACAAACACAAGAACCTCGGAGCAGTTGCCGGTCTTGGTCTATACAACGGTGTCTTCCAATCAGGAAACATAGTTCTAAAGGGCGTCCTAGCTTGGTCTGCTCACCGCGTTTACCACGGTCTAGCTATTCCAACGTTTGAACGTAAGTGGCGAGTCATCGTTGGTTGGGGAAGTAGCTTCCTATTCAAGCGTGACATTGTTTCTATCAGCGCAACAAAGGATCCTCGATTAGCCTTTGAGACCTGGGCATCGCGTCCTAAGGCCTAAAACCTTTCGCGAATCGGCACCTAGGGTAATCTAGGTGCCGATTCGCATTTATAACTCAATATCGGTAACGCCCCCATAGCCCAATGGCAGAGGCAGACGACTTAAAATCGTTCCAGTGTGGGTTCGAGTCCCACTGGGGGCACCATTTCGCTGAGAGATTACACATATTTATGTAATCTCCAGCATTTCTTGTTTAGGCTTATCTCAATGTTGCATTTAGCAACCCAATCTAGGAGAGTCATGGATTTAGCAGTTGTATTAATTGCCTTAGCAGTTCCAGTTATTTTGCTCATCTGGTTCGTTACCATGCGCAACGGACTTGTCCGTCTGAATGTTCGTGTTGATGAAGCATGGAGTGACATAACCGTTCAACTAAAGCGCCGTGCCGATTTAATCCCTAACCTTATTGAAACAGTCAAGGGTTATGCAAAGCATGAGGCTGGTGTTTTTGAGAATGTAACCAAAGCTCGTGCAGCAACTATCACGGGAACAGCACTGGCAAACCCTGCAGAAGCTGCCAAGGCCGAAGGTCAGTTCCAGTCAGCAATGAAGTCTTTGTTTGCTGTTGCCGAGGCTTACCCTCTGCTACAGGCTTCACAGAACTTCTTGGGCCTTCAGTCAGAACTATCTGACACTGAAGACAAAATCATGGCTTCTCGTCGTTTCTATAACGGTGGTGTTCGTGAACTTAATACCAAGATTAAGGTTTGGCCAAACTCGTTCTTTGCTAAGAGCTTGGGTTTTTCAGAGCGCGCATTCTTTGAAGTTGCAGATCTTGCAGCTATCGCTGAGGCTCCTGAAGTCAAGTTCTAAAAGCCAACTGCAGGAGTAGTTATGTATTCGGCTATCGCCGCTAATAAGCGCAACACTGTTTTTATCATTCTGTTCTTCGTTTTACTAATCGGTGGCCTTGCCAGCTATGCCGGCTACGCGACAGGTTATGGTTCATCAGCATTTGCAATTATCGGTTTTGTTGCTGTCTACGCTTTGATCCAGTACTACTGCGCTGGAGCTTTCTCAGTGTCGGCATCTGGTGCAGTTCAGATCCAAAAGTCAGATAACCCAAGACTTTGGAACACTGTTGAGAATCTGGCCATCACCGAAGGCATGCCGATGCCTAAGGTTTATATCATCCAAGACGAAGCCCCCAATGCTTTTGCGTCAGGAAGAGATCCTAAGCATGCAATTGTCGCTGCCACAACAGGACTGCTTGCAATCATGAATGACCAGGAACTAGAAGGTGTCATGGCTCATGAGATGAGTCATGTGAAGAACTATGACATTAGAGTTTCGACAATAGTTTTTGGTCTAATCAGCGCAGTTGGTATTTTGGCTGACTTCATGCTACGCGCCGCCTTTTACTCAAGAGGCGGTAAAGACAGAGGTCAGCTTGCACTTATCTTGATGGCATTTGGAGCAGTTGCTTGGATTGTTTCAGCGCTTATTGGTCCGCTGGTCAATGCTGCTGTCTCTAGGCAGCGTGAGTATCTAGCTGATGCCACCGGTGCTGAAATCACCAGGTTTCCTGAAGGTCTAGCCTCTGCACTGCAGAAGCTGAAAGAGTATGGCCGTCCGATGCGCAAGGCCGCTGGCTCTATGGCTCACATGTATATCAGCGATCCAGTGAAGCCATCAGTTGCTCAGAGATTATTCTCAACCCATCCGCCACT
>JAEMTJ010000054.1 GCA_016462375.1 Rhodoluna sp.
AAACTCGTCACTGGCACGAAGATAAAGGCGCAACCAGTGCTGGAAGACCTAAGTCTGATGCTGATGACTACCGTTACTTCCCAGAACCAGATCTAGTTCCGGTTCAACCTTCAATTGAAATGATTGAACGACTAAGAGCAGCTCTTCCTGAAAACCCTGCAGATCGACGTAAGCGACTAACTACCGAATGGGGTTTTGCAGAACTTGAGTTCAGAGATGTTGTCAACGCTGGCTTGATGGATCTAATCGAAGAGGCAGTTGCCCAAGGTGCTAAACCACAGTCAGCCCGTAAGTGGTACGCCGGTGAACTATCTCGTATTGCTAACTCTGAAGAGAAAGATGTTTCAGCTCTTAACATCACTCCAGCCCAGGTAGCAGAACTTGCGAACTTAGTTGAATCAGGTAAAATCAATGACCGTATTGCTCGTGAAGTTCTCTCTGGAGTTCTTGAAGGTGCTGGCTCGCCTGAGCAAATTGTTAAGGATCGTGGCCTTGAAGTTGTTTCTGACGATGGCGCACTTATTGCTGCTATTGATGAAGCACTGAAGAGTCAGCCAGATGTTCTTGAGAAAATCCGTGAAGGAAAGGTTCAAGCAGCAGGAGCAGTTATCGGTGCAGTGATGCAGGCCATGAAGGGCCAAGCAGATGCAGCCAGAGTTCGAGAACTCGTTCTCGAACGGGCAGCCAGCCTTTAGGAGCCAAACCAGAAGCTAAAAACAAGGAAAGTTTAGATACCTGGGGTCACCCAAAGCGCACTACAGAACCACTCTCATAGGTGCCGGTAAGAGCTATGTTCGTGAGGTCCGTTGGGCCATAAGTTAAAGTTGCAGTGTATTTTCTTTTATCAATTGTAATTGAGTAGCTGCGAGTCTTGAATGTGTCTCGCATTTTGAAACTTCTCTCACCCCCGAAGATCCTGGCGTTAGCGGGGCAGTCAAATACCCCATTTTGGACGGTGAAAGCAAACTTGCTTATCAAGCATGTCTCTAACTGCTGAAATATGTCCCCACCAATGTCCATTACTTGGCCATTCCCAAGTGATGTTCGTAAAGAGGCACGCAGATAAGTTTGGTTCTTAGGTTTCACTATTGAGCATTGCTCTATATTTTGAGAAACACTTAGGCTTCTTAGCGAGCAAGTCGTTTGTCTTAGATAAACAAGCCGACTCGCCAAATTGGGAACATCCGATGGAATTTTCTTGCTAGTCCCTACTGATTTACCAGATTCTGAATATCCGGTTAATGTGTATTGGCTAATCGAAGGGGCATAAGTTTTCCAATCTGGAAATGAAACGACAGGGTTTTTGGTGAATTTTTTGACAATCGTCACTGCGCCTTTACTTTTGAGACTATTTATTGATGTCTCGATCTCGTTTGACTGAAACAAAATGGCTTGGCTAGCGGCAGTTAGAGATTTTTCTCCCCACACTAAATCCTTCGGCACGAATCTAGCAAATTTAACACCAGAGTTCACAACTGTCACTGGAGATTGATTTGTAGCTAGAGCGGGATGGCTGACTTGAAGCATAAGTGCGGTCAGTAGACTCCAAGTCATCGCAGTCAACAGTCGATTCAATTTATCTACCTAATTGCTCGGGAGTAAGGCGTTTAGCATTACTACATTTCCAAATCCTCCGCCGCCGGATGATCCGGTTGATAACTTTGGAAATCTGATGAAGTTGTCAGGCCATCGAATCGTTCCAGCCATTACTCCTGGGTAGAGCTTTCTCTGTTTAGTAACAAGTTTTCCGCCATTATCGTCTGCCACAATTATGTAGAGAATTCCACCTCCGTAAGTTGGCACAACAGACTTGACATAGGCGACATGCCCAAGTTCTAGGTTCTCACTAGCATTCCACTGAGCAATATCGCCGACCTTAGGTGAATTGCTCAGGAAAGCAGCAGTTCTTGAAGTCGCATCCGTTTCCCAATACTGAGCACTGTCAAATGTTGAAATAGAGGGCATCCACTAGTTATATAGAGCCAACATAAAGGCGGCGAATGAAGTGCATCCATGTTTTGTGCCATTTGTAAGCTCAGTAGAAAATCTATCCACATCGTATGGATCTTCCCCTGTATATCCCCATTGAGATGTGCATTGATAGGGGTCTTTCGCATCACCTGGACAAGTTTCTATGTTTTCCAGCGCGAATGCAACCGTTGAACTCATTATTGAAATTCCTAATACCAGGGTTACCCCGCAAAGCCATCTTATCCCCATTATCTTCCTTCCTAAATTTAATGCTAACGGAAGAATTTTACTTCTTCATGAAGGGCGACTAATTAAATTCAAAATGTAATCTCGGCCTCGATAAGGCCCTGGAAGAAACGAAACATAAGCAAACATTGCATCAAGGATTTTTTGTTTTACTTAGTATAAACCCGAGGCTAATAACCTCGGGTTTTTATTTGGGGTGAGTAACGGGACTTGAACCCGCGACATCCTGGACCACAACCAGGCGCTCTACCAGCTGAGCTATACCCACCATGTGTATTTCAGTAGAACTGAAATCAACCTCTAGAGTTTATCATTTCTGATCGCCCCGGCGACAGCCTGAGCTTCCTCAGTACTAGGGCCTGGGCCTTCAACGAACACAGTCTGGCGGTAGTACTTGAGTTCTTCGATGGATTCGAGGATGTCCGCCAGTGCTCGGTGACCGCCATCTTTCTTGGGGGCTTGAAAGTATGACCTTGGATACCAGCGTTTACTAAGTTCCTTGATTGTTGAAACATCGATGTTGCGGTAGTGCAGGTGAGCATCTAGGGCTGGCATGTATTTGGCAATGAACATGCGATCTGTGCCGATGGTGTTACCAGCTAGGGGAGAAGTCTTTGCAGTTGGAATGTATTTCTTGATGTATTTAAGAACCTGAGCCTCGGCATCGGCTAGTTCAATGCCGCTGGCGAATTCTCTAATCAAACCTGAGTCAGTGTGCATCTTACGAACGTAGTCGCCCATGGCCTCAACCGTTCCGGGTCTTGGCTTGATTACTAGATCAATACCTTCATCGAGCACGTTTAGATCGAAGTCAGTAACAACTGCCGCAATCTCAACAAGACACTCGGTGTCCGGGTTTAGACCAGTCATCTCGCAGTCAATCCAGACTAGATACTCAGGTAGATTCATCATTCTCTCAAACTAAACAAGGCCACCGACATCGATGACCTTGTTAAGTTTAGCCCTTGTGGCTTAGGCAGTCTTGGCTTTGGTCACCTTGAGTGGCTTACTCTTAAGTGTCTTTTTTAAGGCCTTACGTTCTTTACGTCCTTCGATCAGTCTGTATAGAACCGGAACGATAATTAGCGTCAAGATTGTTGAAGAGAACAACCCACCGATAACTACAACACCCAAAGGCTGTGAGATAAATCCACCTGAACCAGTGATACCCAGAACCAAAGGAGACAGTGCCCCGATAGTTGCAAGAGCTGTCATCAGGATTGGACGCAGTCTCTGACGAGCACCATTCAAGATGGACTCTTCCAACGGCATACCTTGCTTTCGATACTGGTTGATGAGGTCAATCAGAACAATCGCATTAGTTACCACGATTCCAACCAGCAGCAACATACCGATAAGAGCTGGTAGACCTAGCGCTGTATTTGTCACCAATAAAGCAACGAATGCACCAGTAGCCGCAAACGGAATAGAGACAAGAAGTACCAACGGCTGGATCAAGCTTCTGAAGGTAGCGACCATGATCAAATACACAATTGCAATTGCAGCTAGCAGTGCTAAGAACAGCTGGTTGAATGAATCAGCCTGGTCAGCAGAGACACCACCGATAGGAAGCAAGGTGGAACCTGCTGGCATATCGTTCTTGATTAGGTCAACCTGCTGAGAAACCTGCATTGTGATTCCAGTAAGGCTTGCATCCTTATCTGGAGTTAGAGAAACAGTTGCTGCACGGTCACCGTCTTTAGTAGTGATTGTGGTTGGCACTGAAACAAGTTCGACATCAGCCAATCTGTCTAGAGTTACATAACCCATAACAGTTGGAATCTGAATAGCTCTGACTTCATTGACGGTTGCAGGCACATTTCCAGATTTAATGTAGATGCTGGTTGACTTGCTATTGATGTTGATGGTTCCAACACTCTGCGGAGTCATGGCAGCAGAAACCAGTGTTGCCACAGCTATTTCACTAAGACCTGCACGAGTAGCAGCTAAGCGATCAACAGTAACTCGAAGAGTTCTCTGCTTGTCACTAAGTGTTGTGCTTACCTCAGGACCTACGTTGTCAATCTTGCCGGTAAGGGCTGTTTTAACCTTCTCGATACCGGCACGAAGCTGAGCATCTGTCTTGGCTGTGACGGTGACATCGATAGTTCCGCTTGAACCAAATGACTGCCCAGTTTCAAAACCAACCTTGCCAAGTTCTGGGTGAGCTTCGAATTGCTTCTTCATCTTGGCCTGGAAGGTATCGCCGTTGACAGTTGCCTTAGTAGAGACCTGAATCTGGATGCCACCGGCAGCCTGACCGAAAGCAACACGTGAGTCATTGGTTGCACCAATGGTAGTGGTAACGGCAACGGTATCGCCTGAGTCTAGGAGCAATTGCTCAACTCCAGCAGCAGCCTTAGATTTTTCTTCAAGGGAACTACCAAAAGGAACTGTCTGAGTAATGCTGAAAGTAGTTGAACCTGAAGACCCAATGAAGTTGGTTTTAATAAATGGCACTAAACCGAACGTAAAGACCAAGACTAGAAAAGCAGCAACCAAAGTAATTACTGGTCGCTTCTGCGTCTTGGTGAGCACCGGAAGATAGATGCGCTGCAATAGAGACTTGCGCTCACG
>JAEMTJ010000055.1 GCA_016462375.1 Rhodoluna sp.
GACATGCTCAAATGCAACTTCTGTTCAAAGACACAGAAGCAGGTCGTCAAACTTATCGCAGGCCCGGGCGTATACATCTGTAATGAATGTATTGACCTATGTAATGAGATCATCCTTGAAGAAATGGGCAAGCCGGCTAAGCCAGCTGAAGATTTTGAACTACCAAGACCTAAGGAAATCTACAATTTTCTTAATGAATATGTGATTGGTCAGACTCAAGCAAAAAAGGCACTTTCAGTCGCGGTATACAACCACTACAAGCGCATTCGTTCACGTGGCACGCTAACCGCTTCAGGCCAAGAACACGACGCAATTGAAATAGCCAAGTCAAATATTTTGATGGTTGGTCCTACCGGTTGCGGCAAAACTTATCTTGCTCAGACCCTGGCTAAGAAACTAAACGTTCCCTTTGCAGTGGCAGATGCCACCACATTGACCGAGGCTGGTTACGTTGGTGAAGACGTGGAAAACATTCTTTTGAAGCTTTATCAAGCTGCCGATGGTGATGTGAAGCGAGCAGAACACGGAATCATATACATCGACGAAATCGACAAGATCTCGCGTAAAGCAGAGAACCCGTCCATTACTAGAGATGTTTCTGGTGAAGGCGTTCAGCAGGCACTGCTGAAAATTCTTGAAGGAACTGTTGCTTCCATTCCTCCTCAGGGTGGACGTAAGCACCCGCAACAAGAGTTTATTCAGATGGATACCACCAACATTCTCTTTATTGTTGCGGGTGCCTTTGCTGGCCTGGAGACAATCGTCCAAAGTCGAATTGGTAAGAAGGGTATTGGCTTTGGCGCTGAGATTCGTAACAAAGACGAAGAGACTGACATCTTCACTCAAGTGCAACCAGAAGACCTTCGTAAGTTTGGTTTGATTCCTGAATTTATCGGGCGCCTTCCAGTCCTTGCTTCTGTGACTCCACTCGATAAGACTTCTCTTATTCAGATCCTTACTGAGCCAAAGAATGCTTTGGTAAAGCAGTATCAAAGAATGTTTGAACTCGATGGTTTTGAACTTGAGTTTGATCGCGCATCCCTTGAAGCGATTGCTGACGAAGCAATCAAACGCGAAACAGGTGCTAGAGGTCTAAGGGCAATCTTGGAAGAGACCTTAGCGGCAATCATGTTTGAGATTCCAGGCAGTGCGGCACAGGGAATAGTAAAAATCACTGAAGCAGTGGTTCTAGGTTTAGAGCAGCCAGAGATTGTTCCATTCAAATCAACTAGACAAGAGAAGTCGGCCTAATAATTGGGTTCTAGCCCCGGGCTTCGAGCACCAATAATTGCTGGCTTTGTTGCCAGCGTCACAGGAACAGCTGCAACCACAGCAATCTTTCTAAGTGCCTTCGTAGCTCTCGGGGCGACCAAAGAACAAACCATTGCAATGGTGGCCCTGATGCTATTGAGCTATGGCTTACTTTCAATCTTCCTAAGCTGGCGACACAAGATGCCATTATCTGTGGTCTGGTCAACACCCGGAGCAGCCCTACTGGCTGGATCTGCAATAACAGGAATCGGCTTCACTAATGCCATGGGCGGCGTTTTGCTCTGCGGTGCCCTACTTGCCGTTACTGGTCTATGGCCAAAACTTGGTCAGTTGGTTTCAGCAATTCCTAAGTCAATCGCTAGCGCGATGTTAGCTGGTGTGATCTTTAGTTTTTGTGTTGCTCCATTTGCTGCAAGTGCGGCATACCCCGCTCTAGTTCTGCCTGTGATTGCAGTTTGGCTTTTGTTGTATTGGTTAGCGCCAATCTGGGCATCTCCGGTTGCAATCGTTCTTGCCTTTACCTTGATTGGAATCAACCAAGGTCTAAGTGTCACGCCAGCAGACTGGGCAATTAACATTTCTTTCCTGCAACCAACTTTTAATCCAGCTAGTGTGTTCAGTATTGCCGTTCCTTTGTATCTTGTGGCAATGGCATCACAAAACATCCCTGGCATCACAATCATGAAATCCTACGGCTACGATGTTCCATTCAGATCATCATTACTAACCACTGGACTTGGAACTGTTCTAGTTTCGTTCTTCGGAGGTTTTGTAATGAATCTCGCTGCGATTACTGCGGCACTAAACGCAAACGAGCATGCTCATAAAGATCCGAAGAAGCGTTGGATTGCGTCGGTTAGTGGGGGAGTTGTTTACCTCATATTTGCAATCTTTGCTGGTGTTGCAATCGCCTTCGTCTATCAGACCCCGCGAGAGCTCCTTTTAGCTGCCAGTGGTTTGGCGTTACTGCCAACTATTGTGAACTCGTTCTCGGTGATGACAGAGAACGTTCAACAGCGCATACCTGCAGTGATTACTTTCCTAGTTGCCTCCAGCGCTGTTACTTTCTTCTCGGTAGGGGCGGCGTTCTGGGCGATAGTTACCGGTCTTGCGGTACTTGGACTATTGAAACTAACTAAACCTAAATTTCTAAAGTAGCCCGCGACGCTTTAGCAGTGGCTCGATGGTCGCATCGCGACCACGGAAGTTTCTAAACATTTGCATCGAGTTTAGAGATCCACCGCGGCTTAGAAGGCTCTGACGGAAGTGTTCACCGTTCTCACGAGTCATGCCACCGTTTTCCTTGAACCAGTCAACAGTGTCGGCATCCAGAACTTCAGACCAGATGTATCCGTAGTATCCAGCGGAGTAACCACCAGCAAAGATATGTGAAAAGTAAGTTGAGCTATATCTAGTTGGCACTGGGGCGTAGTCCAATCCGTAATCAGCAATCGCTTTAGCTTCGAATTTTTCAACATCAGCAACAGTTGCATCTGCAGGCAGTGAATGCCAGGCAAGGTCCAAGATTGCAGCTGCCAGATAAGAAGTAGTGGCGTGACCTTCGTTGAAGGCAGACGCTGCCTTTAGGTTGTCTACCCATTCCTGAGGGAGTTTCTCCCCAGTGACATAGTGTCTCGCATAGTTATCTAGTACCTCTGGCCAAGTAATCCACATCTCGTTTACCTGAGACGGGAATTCAACAAAGTCTCGTTCAACGCTGGTGCCAGAAAAACGCAGATACTTCACATCAGAAAGCATTCCGTGCAAAGCGTGACCAAACTCGTGGAACAACGTAGTGATCTCGTCGTAAGTCAGCAGTGCCGGTTGACCGGCAGGAGGCTTAGGAATGTTCAGGTTGTTCACAACAACAGGCAACTGGCCTAGTAGGTGATTCTGGTCAACTAGGTTATTCATCCACGCTCCGCCACGCTTTGAATCACGGGTGAAGAAATCACCGATGAAAAGCGCTAGCTTCGAACCGTCTTCGTTGAACGCCTCAAAGGCACGTGCCTCTGGGTGGTAGGTCTTGATGTCTTTGCGTTCCTTGAAGGTAATTCCAAAGAGCTTGTTGGCAGCGAAGAAAACACCATCGTTAAGCACTCGTTCCAATTCGAAGTATGGCTTCATCGCAGAGGTGTCTAGGTTGTATTTAGCTAGACGGACTTTCTCGGTGTATAGATCCCAGTCCCAGGACTCTAGTGAGTAACTGTCTTTAGCAAGTTCGATTGCCTTCTGTAATTCAACGCCTTCTGCTCTGGCGTTACGAACTGCGGCAGGAGCAATCTGCTTTAGCATCTTGTGCACGTTCTCAGGGTTCTGAGCATTGCGGTCTTGAAGGACGTGTTCAGCATGAGTCTTCACACCAAACAGTTCTGCCCGTTGGGCACGGAGTTTTACGATTTCTAGCAAAACAGGACGGTTGTCGTTATCGTTGCTTCGGCCACCTTTGAGAAGCGATGCTTTCATGATTTTTTCACGAAGGCCACGGTGGGTGAGGTTAGCCAGAGCTGGATTCCCGGTGAAGTTCACCATAGCCACGAAGTATTTACCTTCTTGGTCCCGGTCTTTAGCAGCTCCTGCACAAGCGGCAATCTGGTTCTCGTCTAACCCATCTAGCTCTGCAACATCATCGACAAATATGCCAAGGTCGTTGGTGTCATTTAGAAGGTTTGTTCCAAACTTTGTTTCAAGCCCAGAAAGTTTTTCGTTTAGAACTTTAAGTTCTTCGCGTTGAGCATCGGTTAGATGTGCTCCAGCGTGAGTGAAATCTAGGTAGTAACGCTCAAGCAGCCAGGCTTCTTCGGTATCTAGCTCTAGTGAGTCACGGTTCTCGTGCAGGTGCTTAATTCTTGAGAAAAGTTTTTGGTTGAGTCTTACCGCATCCATGTGGGCTGCAAGCTTTGGAGCAAGCTCTGCTTCGATCTCATCAAGCCTGTCGCTAGTGTCGCTTGAAGACTTGTTATAAAAGACCACAAGCATGCGCATTAGCATCTGGCCGCTGTGTTCCATAGCCACAATGGTGTTTTCAAAGGTCACATCAGGTTGATTGATGATGGTATGAACTTCAGCTAGTTGTTCTTCACAGCCAGCGTAAAACGCCGGTAGGTAGGAATCATCATTGATTCGTGAGAAGTCTGGCATCTCGTATTCGAGAGTTGAACGCAGGGCAAATGGGTTATCGTTTTTGATTGTCATGAGCAAAAGCCTAGACCCCTCATCAGACACTTTTAGGTGTTGATAGCGAAAAGTTATTCAGCGCTAGGCGCTAAAACAACGCCGGTAACCGACAGCTCAGCGCCAGCGGCTAGCTTTAGATTCT
>JAEMTJ010000026.1:0-2330 GCA_016462375.1 Rhodoluna sp.
TTTGCAGCGTGGGGAAGACCGGTTTGGTTAGCTCCCGGTGCACGCTCACAATCCCTCGCAATCGCTTCAGCTCAGTTAGCAGAGGCGGGTGAACTAGATCTATACATTCGTCTTGATGAACGCTCATTAGGCTTTTCCGCTCTCGGTGCTTCCGTCTATGGTGGGCCGCAGGTAATCATCACAACATCTGGCACAGCGGTAGCAAATCTCCATCCAGCAGTTTTGGAAGCACATCACTCTGGTCTTCCACTGATCCTGCTAACTGCAGATAGACCAGTTGAACTCAGAGGTAAAGGTTCAAACCAAACCACTAACCAGGTTGGCATCTTTGCAGATGCAGTTACCTGCATCGATGTGGAAGCACCTGTTGCTGATGAAGATTTAGCTCAGAAGGCAAAAGACTTAGTCGAACAAGCAGTGCTTGAAGCATGGAGCGGAAAAGTTGTTCAGCTGAACTTGCAGTTCCGTGAACCGCTTTCTGCTGGCACACCAAATGCCTCAGACATTCTTGCCACCATCGATACACAGTTACCTAATGAAGAAATAATCTCGCAAAGAGTTGAGGAACATCAACTCGACCTAACTATCCCAACAGTGATTGTTGCTGGAGCTAACAGTTCTGCTTTTGAAGAAGAGATTGCAGCACTAGGTGTTCCTGTTTTTGCCGAGCCAACTTCTGGAGTTAGAAATCTAAAGAGTTCTGTTTTAGGTTACCGATTTGTTCTTGATAGTAATCAGGAATTAGTTAGCCAAATCAAGCAGGTAGTTGTCTACGGCAAGCCAACTCTTTCTAGATCGGTAATTGGTTTACTGCGCAGAAGTGATGTTCAAGTTTTGGTTAGAACAAGTCAGATGGGACATTTTGAGATTGGTACGAATGTTACTCAGGTTGGGGTTCCAGTAACTGGTGCTGGTTCATCTTGGTTGGGTAAATGGCAGAGCGTTG
Organism: Rhodoluna sp.; assembly: GCA_016462375.1. Lineage (GTDB taxonomy): Bacteria > Actinomycetota > Actinomycetes > Actinomycetales > Microbacteriaceae > Rhodoluna. Next base: position 947 of record JAEMTJ010000026.1, read on the forward strand.
CTGCTGATTTGACTCCAACCGCAAGTGGCGAATTCGACCGTAGAGCAATTGTTGAAACTATCTGGCACTCGGGTAAAGAGCTTGTCTTAGGTGCTTCGCAACTCATCCGTGAGGCTGACTTCTTCGCTCCTGGCAATAAGGTCAGCGCTTGGGCTAACCGTGGACTATCTGGAATTGATGGCACTATCGCTACCGCTACCGGTATCACTATCCAAACCGGTAAGCCGGTTAGAGCCTTACTTGGCGATTTAACCTTCTTCCACGATGCCTCGTCACTGGTCATTGACCCTGCTGATGGTGATTTAGATCTGCAGATAATCATTGTTAACGACAACGGTGGAAAGATCTTTAGCAAGCTGGAGGTCGCTCAAACAGTGAGTAGTGGCATCTTTACTCGAGTATTTGCTACCCCGCAAACTGGGAGTATTGAAGGCTTAGCCAAGGCTTATGGCTGGGAGTACTTGGCGATTAGCGATGCTACTTCTTTGAAGACTGCGCTAAAGAGAACCGGTCGCTTAGTTATCGAAATAAAGCTTGCTTAGCTAAGTGCTTCGACTATTGGCTTGAACTTCAGGTTTGTTTCAGCAAGTTCTGCTTCTGCTTCTGATTCGGCAACAATTCCACAACCAGCAAAAGCTCTGATTTGGTTTTTATCTCTATCAATCTGTGCTCCACGAAGTGCTATCGCCCAAACCCCATCACCATCTGCGCCTATCCAACCAACAGGTCCTGCGTAACGACCACGATTTAGGTTTTCAAGTTCGGCAATCAGCTGCTGCGCTTTGAGCCTTGGCGTTCCTGCAACTGCCGCTGAAGGGTGCAGTGCTTTGACTACCTGAAGGGAAGTGCTGTCTGCTTTTAGTACTGCATGAACATCGCTTGCGAGATGCCAGAGGTTGGGCAGTGCAAGGCTGAAAGGTTTCTCGTCTGCATCGATTTCAATTGCAATGCTTTCTAGTTCTTCAACAAGAGAATTTACTGCGAACCTATGTTCTTCTAAATTTTTGTGTGATGAAGTAAGGGCAAGGCCAATTGCTTCATCAACACCTGGATCAGTTCCACGTCCTGCTGTGCCGGCTAAAACTCTTGCTGATACTTGAGAGTGAGAAACCTTTACTAACAGTTCTGGACTTGCACCGAAAAGGCCATCGACACTGTATGTGAAGCAAATGTCGAATTTTGTCGCTAGTTTTCTCAATGCGAATGAGTAGTCAAAGTCATTTGGGATTTCACTTACTAGATCTCTAGCTAGGACTACCTTTTCGATGTTCTTTGCAGAAATTTCTTTTAGAGCTAACTCAATACTCACTTTGAATTGGTCTGGGCTGATACTGCCTGATTCAAAACGTAATGGCTTCTGCTCTTTTGCTTGACCTTGAATCAG
>JAEMTJ010000026.1:2430-6675 GCA_016462375.1 Rhodoluna sp.
CCCTTTGCTTCTAGTCTGGCTAGCTCGCCAAAACCAATTAACCCTTGAGCTTGGTTGATAAATACCGAGCTGGATGAATTTATGAGGCTAATAAAGTCAGAAACACCTAGTTCAGCTAGCGAGCAGGGCCGGCTAATGACCCTAAGTGCTGGTGTTGGCAAGGAATTCAAGGAAATCTGCTTCGTCTGAGTGTTATCTGTGAAAGGACCTAATCAGTCTATTTGGCTGATTGAGGAGGGGATATTCTTGAGTCAAGTCCATGAAATTCTAAAGCAAGAAAGAAGCTCAAGTGCGTAAGCCGACATACATCGCTACCACAGTGCTTTTCCTAACTATCATGGTGTTCCCACAGACAGCTCTAGCTGATGACCAGCCTGATGATGAATATGGCTGGGAGCATTTCTTTGATCCAGCTCATGATTCAGAAGCAAACAAACCGTTAAGGCCTGAAACTAACCCTGACCATAGGCACAGAAAACTTGAAGACCAATATGGGGAAGTGGATCACGTAGCAGTTCCGAGAATTGCAATTAGACCAGGAGTAAGGTCAGATCCTGGCACCTTTGTGATGCCAATAATTCCGGAAAGCGTCTTGCCGACTTCCGGGATGAGTACCCTAGGGGCAATCGAAGATAACTCTCTCTCCGACGCTCAGGAAGAAGTTCAAGAGTTTATTGCCTCTCAACTGGGGGTTGCTTTGGTGAGTAGCACAGAGTTGCAAATTCTTTTAGCTAGTAATTTCAACCCATCAAATACCGTTCCAATTCAGATTAGAGACCTGGTGCTTACCAAAAAGACACCTGCCGATGAATTCCTCGATGGGGCAATGATCTTTGGGTCGGGGCTTGGTTTGCTTGCTGTTACTCTTCTTGGAATCACCGGCGTTAGCGCCTTAAAGCTTCGCCGCGAGGCTAAAGAACTCTAAGCACTCGCGCTTGCCAAGTCAAGATTAGACTTGACTGGTGAATAAAGCGGATTTGGCTAAAAAGCCAGCAGAAGTCGCGGCCATGTTTGATTCGGTAGCCGAAAACTATGACCGCACTAATGACCTACTCTCCCTAGGACAAGACCGCATCTGGCGCAGAAAAGTGCTAAAAGCTGTGAGCCCTCAACCCGGTCAAACGATTCTAGATCTAGCAGCTGGTACTGGTTCCTCCTCTGTTGTTTTTGCCAAGCCAGGGGTAAAGGTAATCGCCAGCGACTTTAGCGAAGGCATGCTTGCCGTCGGTCGCAAAAGACACCCGGAACTAGAGTTTGTCTTTGCTGATGCAACTGCTCTTCCTTTTGCGGATGCTTCAGTTGATGCGGTGACAATAAGTTTCGGTTTACGAAACGTTGTTGACCCTAAGAAAGCTCTAACGGAAATGCTTAGAGTGCTGAAGCCAAATGGTGTCGTAGTGATCTGTGAATTCTCTCACCTGAATACTCCAGTAATTGGGGCTGCCTACCGCTGGTATCTAAAGAGCATCTTGCCAACACTGTCGAAACTAGTAACCAGAAACAAAGGCGCTTATAACTACCTTGCCGAATCAATTGCAGCTTGGCCCAAACAAGAGGTTCTTGTCGATTGGTTGACAGAAGCGGGTTTCAGTAATGCTGAATACAAGAACCTAAGCTTAGGAATCGTGGCTATTCACACTGCTCAGAAAGCAGCCAAGTGAGCAAGATTTCTCTTCCACCACAGCTTCGTAAGGTAGTTGATAAGAACCTAATCAAATCGATTCAATTGGGTCTTGAGAATGTTGAAACAGCTTTATTGGAAGCAGTAACACACACCGACCCTGTGGCAAATGTCACCAGCAGACATTTACTTGAAGCTGGTGGCAAACGACTAAGACCAGTTCTGGTTCTGTTAGGCGCATCTTTAGGAGATGCAACCAATGACGAGGTAATCAAAGCAGCCGTTGTTGTTGAGCTAACTCACTTAGCTACTTTGTATCACGATGATGTGATGGATAGGGCACCGCTGAGAAGAGGTGTGCCAACTGCTCACGAAGTTTGGGGTAACAGCGTTGCCATTCTCACCGGGGATCTACTCTTTGCTAGAGCATCGCAGATTGTTAGTCGCTTAGGTGGAAAGGCGCTAACCCTCCAGGCTGATACTTTCGAAAGACTGTGTCTTGGTCAATTGCATGAGACCCTGGGGCCGCAGAATAATGAAGATCCGATTGAGCACTATCTGCAAGTGCTTGCCGATAAGACTGGTTCACTAATTGCGGCTAGCGCTGAACTAGGTGTGGTCTATGGCGGAGCACCCGAAGAATATCGTGAACCGCTGCGTCTTTATGGTGAGAAGGTTGGTGTTGCCTTCCAACTGATTGATGATGTGATTGACATCATCTCTGACGAGTCAGGTAAGACACCCGGCACTGATCTTCGAGCGGGAGTGCCGACCCTGCCAACGCTCTTGGTTAGAGCACAGGCGGCTTCCGATCCTAAGGCTTTAGAACTAGTTGAGATAATTGATGCGGGCCTCGAAGAAGATGCTCAGCTGGCTAAAGCGGTTGAATTGCTTAGAGCTCACCCTGCTCTAGAAGAGGCTTATCAAATTGCGAAGGGATGGGCAGACGAAGCTGTTCTAGCTCTAGCCCCACTACCTGATTCACCAGTTAAAGACGCCCTACGAGTCTTTGCCGAAGCAGTTGTTGAACGACAGAAATAAGGAAAATCCAGATTGACCAAATTGCGTCTCGCCATAGTTGGTGCCGGTCCTGCGGGGATCTACGCTGCTGACTTGATTATTAAAGCTGAACGAGACTTTGAGGTCAGCATAGATCTCTTCGACCTACTCCCTGCGCCCTACGGGCTAGTTAGATATGGTGTTGCACCAGATCACCCAAGAATCAAAGGCATTATCAAAGCGCTCTATGAAGTGTTAGATCGTGGCGACATTAGATTTTTCGGCAATGTCAAATATGGAACAGATATCACACTCGATGAACTTAAGGAACATTACAACGCTGTGATTTTTGCAACCGGTGCAATCAAAGATGCAGAACTTAATATTCCAGGCGTTGAACTCGATGGTAGTTACGGTGCGGCTGATTTTGTTAACTGGTATGACGCTCATCCAGATGTTCCAAGAAGCTGGCCGCTGAACGCTAAAGAGGTTGCGGTTATCGGTAACGGTAACGTAGCTCTAGATGTTGCTCGCATCCTGTCAAAGCAGCCGCAAGCTCTGCTTTCAACAGATATTCCTGACAACGTTTATCAAGTACTGCTAACTTCGCCTGTCACCGATGTGCACGTCTTTGGAAGACGCGGTCCTGCTCAGGTTAAGTTCACCCCGCTTGAGCTTCGTGAAGCTTGTGCTATCGAAGGAGTGGATACCATCGTCTATGACGAAGATTTCCAATACGATGCCGGATCGCAAGACGCTATTGATTCAAATAACCAAACTCGGGTAATGGTGTCAACTCTTGAAGGCATCAGAACTAAAGAACTAACGGGAGCAGGCAGGCGCTTGCATTTACACTTCTTCTCTTCACCTAGCGAGATTTTAGGTGTCGACGGCAAGGTCTCTGGTTTGCGAATTGAACGCACAAAGTTAGACGGTCACGGTGGGGTAGTGTCGACCGGAGAATTTAGAGAGTATCCAGTTCAGGCTGTCTATCGGGCCGTTGGTTATTTCGGGACTGAACTAGTTGAGATTCCTTTTGATGAAAAGTATGGGGTTATTAGCAATAACGCGGGGCGAGTTGTCGATTCAGAAGGCAGTGTTGTCTCGGGTATCTACGCCACCGGTTGGATCAAGCGAGGCCCAGTTGGCCTTATCGGTCACACCAAGAGCGATGCCATGGAAACCATCGCTTCTCTGATTGAAGACAGAAGCACCTGGTGGCAACCAGCTCATCACGATGAGCAGTCGGTAATTGACTTGCTAAAGGGGAAGAATGTGCAGTTCCTCGGTTGGCCAGAATGGCTAAAAGTAGACGCAACCGAGCGTCAGCTAGGTGAAGATCAGGGCCGTGAGCGAATCAAACTCGTTGATCGTGAAGATTTCCTAAGCGCTGCTTTCGAAGAAAACTAGATGGATCAGGCGCTGAGGTCTAAGCGAGCACAGTTTGCACTGATGGTGATGTTCTTCACCCAAGGAGTCGCTTCCCTATCTTGGATGCCTAGAATCCCAGAGTTTATAACCAACCTCCATGTCAGTAACGAGATCTGGGGATCAATCCTTGGTTTTGGTGGTGCTGGTGCCATCCTTCCCCTGGTCTTTACCAACAAGTTAGTTCTACGATTCGG
>JAEMTJ010000026.1:6775-17221 GCA_016462375.1 Rhodoluna sp.
TGTTTAGGTTTATTCCTCTGGTCAGCCAGCAACATGCTGACTCCTCAGGAAGATAACCATGCTCAAGAAAGAGACAGCGGCAGTAAAGTTTCTTGGTTTAGAACACCTAAGTATTTATGGCTACTGTCTATTGGAACTTTTGCAGGCATGTGGCCTGAGTTAGTAATCATGGACTGGGCTTCTGTCTATGGAAAGAAAGTATTACTCCTAGATGCAGGCAGTGCAGCGCTGCCATACACCTGCTTCATCGTTGCCATGATCTTTGGCAGATTCTCAATTAGAAAACTTACAGAGAAATATCAGATTGCTAGAATCTCTCAAATTGGTGGAGCATTTGGTTCTATAGCTCTGGCTCTTGCAATCTTTAGTTCAGCTAATCTTGCAACATCAAATCAACCTTTAGCGCTATTGCTGCTGTGTCTGTTTTTTGCAATCGCCGGTTACGGAATCTCTTCGATGGTGCCAGGGTTTTATAGTGCGACAGGCCATATTGATGGATTATCAACTGCACAAGCGTTATCTAGAATGGCGCTCTTTAACTACACAGTCATCATCTTTGCCAAGATGTTTATGGGTTCTCTAATCGATAGCACCAGTTTGCCGCTGGCGATGATTTTCCCAATAGCGATGTTTGCTTTCGCCAGTATTATCAGTGGCTTTGTCGCTTCAAGGATTAATCGAATTGAAAGAGTTGACACTTTGGCTTACCCGCCAACATCTCCGATAACGGAGATAGACGTTCCTTAGCGGTAGTTGATGAACTGAACGTCAATATCTAAATCGCTTGATTTCAGTAGTGACATCACTTCTTGCAGGTCATCACGGCTCTTGCTAGAAACCCTTAGCTCATCACCTTGGATATTGGCTTTCACAGATTTAGGCCCTTGCTCACGAATAATCGCTGAGATCTTCTTAGCCTCTTTTTGCTCAATGCCCTCTTTGAGAGTTGACTCGATTCGGTATTCCTTGCCTGAGGGGAAAGGCTCCCCTGAATCCAAAGACTTTAGTGAAATACCACGCTTTATTATTTTGCTCTGAAAGACATCCAGAACAGCCTTTACGCGTTCTTCGCTGTTTGCCTTCATCAGGATCTTTTCACCGGAGAATTCAATCGATGCGCCAACGCCTTTGAAGTCGTAGCGCTGTTCAATCTCTTTTTCAGCTTGATTGAGAGCGTTAGCCGCTTCTTGCTTGTCTACTTTAGAGACGATGTCGAATGAGGAATCTGCCATGTCTTGAATTCTAATCGCAGTCGCTAGGAAACTAGTCGAGGGGTACTACCTCTAACAAACTGTCCTAGATCGAAGGATTTCTATTCATTTGTCAGTTTGGAACGCCAATATTGCCCCAAGCTAATTGGCGCAGGTGCCCTTGGTTCGGGTATTCTTTACAAGCACCCGTCCGGCTGATTACAGGCGGCCGGGAGCACTGGCTAGTTACCCAAGCGGCCAAAGGGATCTGACTGTAAATCAGCCGTCTCAGACTTCGGGGGTTCGAATCCCTCACTAGCCACGAAACCCCAGCCCTCCACAGCTGGGGTTTTCACTTTAAGGTCAGTCCAGACACCAAGCCTTGACCAATTACCGTTGGTCCAGCGAACATCCACAAGATTAGATATCTACCCGACCTGCCGGTTAGCTTATGTCGTAGCCAGATTCTGGAGGCAACTAAGAACAACGAGGTTTGCGGCTCTATGCCGGCAGGTGATAATCTCGACTAGTGCCTAGGCCTTGATTTGCTTCGGTCACGCCCCGATAGCTCAGTGGTAGAGCACTTCCATGGTAAGGAAGGGGTCGACAGTTCAATCCTGTCTCGGGGCTCTGCGGCGGGGTAGCTCAGGTGGTTAGAGCACACGACTCATAATCGTGGTGTCGCGGGTTCAAGTCCCGCCTCCGCTACCAGTTGCCCTAAAGCGATCTAATTTCAGATAAACCTGCGAAACTTAACCAGTGGTAAATCCAAACGTGCAGGGTAAGAAATACCCTGAAACAGCACCTTATCTGGTTGGTCGCGAAAAGATTCGTGAATTCGCCAATGCTGTTTTCTCAACCAACCCGGTAAACCTTAATGTCTTTGCAGCTCAAACTGCTGGCTATCCAGATCTGGTTGCTCCACCAACTTTTGCTGTCCTCATTCAAGAGCGCTCACTAGGTGCAGTCCTGGCTGACCCTGAAGCAGACATTGATTTTTCCAGAGTGGTCCACGGCGATCAAAGATTCCTTCACAACCGTCCGATCGTTGCTGGCGATGAACTAACTTCTGTTTTAGAAGTTGCCTCAGTTAAATCGCTAGGTGCTCATTCCATGATTACTTTTAGCACCGAAGTTTACGATGCAGACAAGAAACTTGTTTTGACTGCGATCAGCACTCTGGTAGTTAGAGGCGGCGAATGACCCACATCGACATCGTTGCTTTAGAAGTTGGCCAAGAAGTTGGTGCAGAATCCTTTACCTTTACTAGAGACTCCTTAGTTAGATATGCAGGGGCATCGGGAGATTTCAACCCAATTCACTATCGTGATGATTTTGCTCAGTCTGTTGGTTTAGCCGGTGTTCTAGCGCACGGCATGTTATCCATGGGGACTGCGGTTCAGGTAGTTGTGAACTGGGTAGGCGATGCTGGCAAAGTTATCGACTACGGGGTGCGCTTTACTAAGCCGGTATTTGTTGATGCCCATGAAGGTGCTCTAGTTACCGTTGTTGCCAAGATTGGCCTTATCGATCTAGAGGCTAAAACAGTTCGGGTAGACATCACCTGTGTTTGCAATGAAACTGCTGTTCTAGGTAAAGCTCAAGCTGTAGTGAAGTTATGACCAAAGCATTAGCTGAACTCACTTCAATTCGTGTCGGTGGAACACCACACCAAATCCATACTGCAAATAGCAGAGATGAACTTGTTGCAATAACTAAATCAGTTTGGTCTAAAACAGAGAACTGGTTAGTTCTTGGTGGTGGATCCAATGTTGTTATTTCTGATGAGGTTGATGATCTAGAAGTCATTTTGGTTAGAAACCTGGGGGTTGAGCATTTAGGTCAGGGCCTTGTTCGAGTTCAAGCAGGGGAGAACTGGAGTGACTTTGTTATTCATGCCTGTAGAAAGGGTTGGGCTGGAATCGAATCCCTTGCTGGCATTCCAGGTACCGTTGGTGCTGCTCCAATTCAAAACATTGGTGCTTACCAACAGGAACTCTCCTTGACATTCAAACAACTTGAGTTTCTAGACTATGAAACCGGTGACTTGCAAGTGCTTAGCAAAGCAGACTGTGAATTTGGTTACCGCGACAGCATTTTCAAGCAAGGTAAACGCGGTGTAGTTACCTGGGTTGATTTCCAATTCTTTGTTGATCTGCCAGCGGCATCAACACGGTTACTCCAGTCACGTGCAGAAGAAGTTCTAGAACTTAGAGCAAGCAAAGGCATGGTGCTCAACGAAACAGATCATGACACCTGGTCTTGTGGATCGTTTTTTACCAACCCAGTAGTTTCTGAATCATTTGCTAGGACATTGCCAATGGACGCACCACAGTGGCCAACAGTTGAAGACGATGGGAAGACAGTAAAGCTCTCGGCTGCTTGGTTAATTGAACAAGCAGGGCTACACAAGGGTTTCTCTCTACCTCATTCAAAAGCAGCTATTTCTTCGAAGCATGCTCTTGCTATTACCAACCGAGGCGGTGCAACTGCCCATGATGTTGCAGAACTTGCTCGCTATATCCAATTACAGGTTTCCAATAAGTTTGGAATCACTTTGGTACCAGAACCAAACTTGATCGGGTTCTAATTCAACTCTCCAAAGGCGAGGTTTATCGCCAGGCTAAACATCACTGCAGCAATAGAGGTATCTAGTATTTTCCAGAACAAAGGCTTTGCCATAAGCACAACCATTTTCGATGCTGTGAAACCTAAACTAAAGAACCAAATAAAACTTGAACACACAGCACCGAGAGCAAAGAACCATTTGCTGTCACCGAACTGGTTAGCTAAACCACCAACCAGAATCACAGTGTCTAGATAGACGTGTGGGTTTAGAAATGTGAAGCCCAAAGTCATAAGCACTGTTTTCTTTAGTGAAACGGCGCTGCCTTCACTAACATGCAGTGAGTCTTTAGTAAGGACTTTACGAACTGCTGAGATACCAAACCAAGCTAGGTAACCAACGCCGAGCCAACGAAGTATCTCAAGAAGTAAAGGAATGGCTTGGATAAGGGCACCGAGGCCGGCTGTTCCTAAGGTGATTAGTAGTGCATCACTGAGAGCACAGATCAGAACTACGGGGATGATGTATTTTCTGGTCAGACCCTGTCTAAGCACGAAGGCGTTCTGTGCACCAATAGCGATGATTAATGAGAGTCCGGTTAGAAATCCTGGAAGAATCGCGTTCATAACTAATCACCATACTCGCAACAACTATTCGGTTCGGTAGGCTGAAACCATGAACGACTTCCCAAGAATTTCTCACCGCATTGGCTCGATTGCAGAATCAGCAACTCTAAAGGTAGACGGTAAGGCCAAAGCCCTTCAGGCTGCAGGTAAGCCAGTTATTTCCTTTGCAGCCGGTGAACCAGATTTCCCAACTCCAGCACACATTGTTGAAGCTGCAGTTGTGGCTGCAAGGGATCCGAAGAACCACCGATACACACCAGCGGCCGGGCTTCCTGAACTTAGGGAAGCAATTGCTGAAAAGACTAAGCGTGATTCAGGAACTGAAGTTACTGCTGCTCAAGTAGTTGTCACCAACGGTGGCAAGCAGGCTGTTTATCAAGCGTTTGCAACAATTCTTGATCCAGGCGATGAGGTATTAGTGCCAACCCCATTCTGGACAACCTATCCAGAGGCTATTCACCTAGCCGGTGGTGTCCCAATTGAGATCTTCTCTGGCAGTGACCAAGGGTATCTAGTAACTGTTGAACAGTTGGAAGAAGCTAGAACTCCTAGAACTAAAGTCCTGTTATTCGTTTCACCTTCTAACCCAACCGGTGCTGTTCACTCTCGTGAAGAAGTTGAAGCAATAGGCAAGTGGGCTTATGAACATGGAATGTGGGTTATCACCGATGAGATTTATCAGAACCTTACCTACGACGGTCTAAAGGCATATTCAATTACTGAAGTAGTTCCTGAACTAATTGATAGAACCATCATGGTCAACGGTGTTGCTAAGACCTATGCCATGACCGGTTGGCGTTTGGGTTGGATGGCTGGACCACTAGATGCAATGAAAGCTGCAGCTAACCTGCAATCACATTTGTCATCAAACGTTTCTAACATCAGCCAGCGAGCTGCTATCGCAGCTCTTACTGGACCACAGGATGAAGTTCTAGCAATGCGAGATGCATTCGACAGAAGAAGAATTCTTGCTGTTGATGAACTAAACAAGATCCCAGGTTGGGTTGCCCCAACACCTCAGGGAGCTTTTTATGTTTACTCAGATGTCACTGGATTACTCGGTAAGAGTTGGGGCGGTAAAGAAATTAACACCAGCCTCGAGCTCTGTGATTACATGCTCGATGCGGCAGAAGTTGCTCTTGTGCCAGGAGAGGCTTTCGGTCCATCAGGATATGTGAGACTTTCTTACGCACTGGGAGACGCACAACTACTTGAAGGTATTCAGAGACTTCAGAAACTATTTAGCTAAGTTTCTTAGACTCTGCAACAAGTTCATCCCAGTTATTTGGAACCTTTCCTGACTCAAGCATTTTCCTGAAGACAAAATAAGCATCTGTCTTTGATCCGTAGGCACGCAAGGTCGTTGGATCATTTACCCACCCGTACACAATGATATTTCTCAAGCTGCTATACCTGAAAAATATTCGATATTGTTGTAAGAACTTTGCCCTAAACCAAAGTTTGTATTTTTGTCCAAGGGCATTCCCCAATCGGAAGTCTGCGGACGATGGGTCTTGGGGAATTCTTTCAGTAATCTGACGGGTGAGGGTGAAGTGGCGTTTTACGTCCGAGTGGTGTATCCAATCAGCCCCAGCTTTAGCTTTGGCATCGGCCATTTTTTGTGTGGAGATTACGAGCTGGTTCATGAATGCTGGATGAGCAAGCAGAAACCATTCCATTGAGGGCATCTAGATCTCCTCATCTTCTGGTAGCGCCTCATCCATGTCGAACGGCAAAGGCTGCGCCCTGAACTCAGCCAAAGTAGGTGGAAATCCAGGAATTCCAACCCCTCTTTCCCCGGAAAACTCAAAGACCATGTCCTCGTACCACTTTTCATCTAGGGGTATCAACCGTTCAGGATGTTCAAGCATGTCCTTCTCAAGAAAACCCAACCACTGATCAAATATTGGGTCAAAGTGCTCGGTCTCTGCCGCCTTCTTACTGACTCGGATACCACCCGATTCATCAAGTATCCACTCCAGCTTGTCTCTCTTGTTTAGACCTAGAAGTTTGCGTATCCTTGCTGGAACGGTGGTTTGGTAGCGATCGGTAAGGCTTGATTCGAATTCATTTTCGTCCATAAAAAAATAGTAATGCATATGCATTACCTACACAAGAATCAAGATCTCTCTTTGCATTTAGAGGGGTTCGGGGCTAAACTCCTAGGAGGTAGTTTGACAACTGCCCCAAGCCTAATCTGGCAAATTAATCACATTAGATTTCAATCTATTAGTGTGCCCATTTGCCTCCTTAGGGCAGTGGCTCAATTGGTAGAGCAGCGGTCTCCAAAACCGCAGGTTGCAGGTTCGAGTCCTGTCTGCCCTGCAAGCATTAGCGTGCAAGCGCTAGTGGAAGAGCAACAAGAGTATTACTGAGAGAAGAGAAATGTCAGAAGAACTAGAGCAGCACTCCGAAGACCTCGTTGAGAAGTCGAAGGCGAATAAAGCTGCTGCACGTGGATTCATCGGTCGCTTTGTTCTATTCATTCAGCAAGTAATTGCTGAACTTCGTAAAGTAAATCGTCCAACTTTCCAGGAGCTTCGCAACTACACAGGTGTAGTGCTTGGATTCGTTGTTGTAACCATGGTGATCATCTTTGGTCTTGACTACGTTTTCGGACAAGGCGTTTTCTGGCTTTACTCAGCTTTCAACACAACTAAATAATTTTTAGCAATACCAAACAACAAGGAAACAAGTGACCGAATTTGAATCAGAGCTGAACCAGCCAGAAGTTGAACTTCCGGTGGAGTCAAACGACTATGCCGAAACTGATCCTGCCTACATTGACGACACCAACGCTGACGAAACATCAGCTGAGGAACAAGCGATGCACATCGAAACTGATGTTGAGGTTGCTACTGAATCTGAAACTGCTGCCGCAGCAGATATTCAAGAAGCTGCTGTTGTTGAAGAAGCGGTCGCTGAAGAAGAAGTTGAAGAAGACCCATACGCCGTCTTCAAGCAAGAACTTCGCGAACAATCAGGTAAGTGGTACATCATCCACTCTTACGCAGGTTATGAGAAGCGCGTTAAGCAGAACATTGAAAACAGAAAACTTGCTGTTATCGGTGGAGAGTTCATCTACCAGATCGAAGTTCCAATGGAAGAATCCATTGAAATCAAGAACGGTCAGCGCAAGCTTGTTACCAAGGTTCGTATCCCAGGTTACGTACTAGTCCGTATGGAAATGAACGAAGATTCATGGTCGCTAGTTCGTGGTACCCCTGCTGTTACCGGCTTTGTAGGTCACAGTGAATACCCAAGCCCACTTCGTTCGCAAGAAGCATTTGACATGCTGAAGACCCTGTTCGTCCTACCTGAAGAGGCAGCCGCTAAGGCTTCCGTCAAGGGTGGATCAGGTAAGAACAAGCAGAAGTCAATCCCTGTTAACGTCAACTACTCACTTGGCGAGAGCATCATGATCAAGGAAGGCTCATTCGCTGGTCTTCCTGGAACCATTAGCGAAATCAAGCCAGAAAGCGGCAAGCTAACTGTGCTAGTTTCACTATTCGAACGTGAAACACCAGTAGAGCTAGCATTCGACCAAGTTTCAGCCCTCGTCTAAAGATTTACTAAACCTAACCAACTAAGGAAAAGAAAATGGCACCGAAGAAAAAAGTAACCGGCATGATCAAGCTACAGATCCAAGCAGGAGCTGCTAACCCAGCCCCACCGATTGGTCCAGCTCTAGGTCAGCACGGTGTTAACATCATGGAATTCTGTACTGCATACAACAATGCAACAGCAGACCAGCGTGGAAACGTAGTGCCAGTTGAAATCACTGTCTACGAAGACCGCTCATTCACTTTCATCCTGAAGACTCCACCAGCAGCCGAGCTAATCAAGAAGGCAGCTGGAGTTGCCAAGGGTTCCGCTACCCCGCACACCGTGAAGGTTGCAAAGCTTACTCGCGAACAAGTACTAAAGATCGCAGAGTCAAAGATGTCTGACCTCAACGCCAATGACGTTGAAGCAGCAGCAAAGATCATCGCCGGAACTGCCCGCAGCATGGGTATCACCGTCGAAGGTTTCTAAACAAAATAAAGAAACACTAGTGGGAGAGTCGCGCGCGACTCGTCTAACCACGAACTGTGACCAATAAAGAAAAGGAAAAGCAGAAATGGCAAAGCGCTCAAAGGCTTATTTAGCCGCAGCAGAAAAAATCCAAGAGGGTAAGTTCTACACTCCTGCAGAAGCAGTGACCCTCGTTAGAGAAACCAACACCTCAAAGTTCGATTCAACTGTTGAAGTTGCAATCAAGCTAGGTGTTGACCCTCGTAAAGCAGATCAGATGATCCGTGGCACCGTTGGACTTCCAAACGGTACCGGTAAGACTGCTCGCGTAATCGTATTCGCAACCGGTGCAGCAGCTGACGCTGCTCGCGAAGCCGGAGCCGACGAAGTCGGTGGCGACGAACTTATTGAGAAGGTAGCAGCTGGTTGGGTTGACTTCGACTCAGCAGTTTCAACACCTGAGCTCATGGGTAAGGTTGGTCGTCTAGGTAAGGTTCTAGGTCCTCGTAACCTAATGCCTAACCCAAAGACCGGAACTGTCACACCAGATGTCGCTAAAGCTGTTACTGACATCAAGGGTGGAAAGATCGAGTTCCGTATCGACAAGCAGTCAAACCTGCACTTCGTCATCGGTAAGGTTTCTTTCACCAAGGAACAACTGGGTGAGAACCTAGCTGTTGCTCTAGATGAAATCGTTCGTCTAAAGCCTTCATCATCTAAGGGCAAGTACTTGCTCAAGGGATCCCTTGCAACAACCTTTGGTCCTGGTGTTCCTTTGGACACCAGCGTTACCAAAGTAGAGTTCTAAAAAGATTTACCTAGCATTCAATTGCGAAGGCTAGGCTGAAGGACCAGGAGAAATCCTGGTCCTTCTTCATCTGTAAGCAGTTCATAGAAGTATGAATGTAGTTCGAAAGGTTGGGATATTGGCACCAGAGGCATTCGGCGCAGCAACCCTGCTTGATCCAAAAGACCCGATGGGTCTTAGATCAATAGCACCATTACTAGACGCGTGGATACGCGACATGGAGACAGACAGATCTCCCTTCCAAATACCCGGCCACAAAGGCCGCACTAATCTCACCGGACCAATCGTTGACGGTGACATCCCAGTTCTTCCTGGTAACCACCCTTACCGAATCTCCCCTTCGCTAATTCTTGAAGCGGAAAAACTTGCTGCTGATCTCTGGGGAGCAGACCTCTGCAGATTTGGGGTCAACGGATCTTCTGGTTCTAACCACGCAGCAGTTATGGCTGTTGCCGGTCCTGGAGACAAAGTAATCGTCTCTAGAACCTTGCACAAATCAGTTCTAGTTGGAATGGTTTATGCAGGAGTAATACCGGTTTGGGTAAGACCTGAAATCAACCCAGCAACCGGACTACCTGAATACTTGCCATCAACCAGACTCAAAGAAACTATTGAAGCAAACCCAGATGCTAAAGCAGTTCTAATTGGTGAACCTTCATATGTCGGCACCATGTCTAACATTCCAAGACTTGCCAAGGTCTGTCACGATGCTGGCATTCCACTTGTTGTTGATGCTGCCTGGGCAGCTCACTACGGCTTCCACCCAGAACTACCTGAACACCCACTAGCTGAAGGTGCTGACATAGTTGTTACCTCAGCACACAAGACACTACCTGCTTGGTCACAAGCCAGCTTTGTTCTAGTTAGAAAAGGTCTAGTTGATCTAGACAGATTCAACAAAGCCTTTGATTCAACACAGACAACCTCAATGTCCGGAAGAATTCTGGCATCTATTGATGCATCCCGAGCACTTCTTCAGAAGCACGGCCATGACCTGATTGACCCAATCATCGATGCAACTGAAAGAGGAAGAGCAACGCTAGTTGCCAACGGCATCGATGTAATCGATGGTGAATACATCGACCCACTCAAGTTAGTAATCCTGCTTCCTAAAACAGGGGCTGATGGCAACCTAGTCGAACAAGATCTACTAAAAGCAAACATCGACGTAGAACTTGCCAACCGAGACCTAATCATTCCAATGATTACTTTTGCTGATACCCCAGAACTAATTGAAGATCT
>JAEMTJ010000027.1 GCA_016462375.1 Rhodoluna sp.
AGGATTCCTTCAACGTCAACACCAACTGGCTCAGCTGGTTGCACAATTGGCTCGTTATAGACAGTGATGTAGTAGATAACGTTCGGGTCAACATGTTTGCCACCATACATTCTCTCGATACCGGATCTGATGATGTGTCCGATTTCATATCCGTAAGCGGGATCGTAAGTTAAAACGCCGGTGTTGGTTGCGGCAATGATTGGTGAGTGACCATCAGCGTGCTGGAGCCCTTCACCGGTAAGTGTTGTTCTACCAGCGGTAGCGCCAATCATGAATCCACGTGAGAGTTGATCGGTAGCGGCCCAAATAGCATCTGCTGTTCTCTGGAATCCAAACATCGAGTAGAAGACGTAAAACGGAATTAGTGGTTGACCCTGAGTTGCGTAAGAAGTTGCAATGGCTGTGAAAGCAGCGACAGAACCGGCTTCGTTAATACCGGTGTGTAAGATTTGACCTGCTTCGGATTCCTTGTATGAGAGCAGAAGGTCGCGGTCAACGGACATGTAGTGTTGGCCTCTTGGGTTGTAGATCTTTGCTGTCGGGAAGAATGCGTCCATACCGAAGGTTCTAGCTTCATCAGGAATGATTGGAACAATTCTCGGACCTAATTCTGGAGTCCTCAAGAGATCTTTTAGCAAACGAACGAAAGCCATGGTGGTAGCAATTTCTTGTGTACCGGAACCAGCTTTAGATATTTCATATGCTTTGTCATCAGGCAATTCGAATGAAACGTATTTGCTTCTACGCTCAGGAATGTAACCACCAAGGGCTTTGCGACGTTCGTGCATGTAATCGAGTTCTGGAGAAGATTCAGGTCTGAAATATGGCGGTTGATACGGATCTGCTTCAAGGGCGGCGTCGCTGATTGGAATGTCTAGGTCATCTCTAAATGATTTTAGATTTTCAAGGGTTAGCTTCTTCATCTGGTGGGTAGCGTTTCTGCCTTCGAATGCCTTACCAAGACCATAGCCCTTGATGGTTTTAGCCAGGATTACAGTTGGCTGACCCTTGTGGGCAAGGGCAGCAGCGTAAGCTGCATATATCTTTCTGTAATCGTGCCCACCGCGCTTAAGTCCCCAGATCTGAGCATCGCTCATACCTTCGACAAGTTTCGCTGTGCGAGGATCTCTGCCAAAGAAATGCTCTCTGATGAAACCACCATCCATGGTCTTATATGTTTGAAAATCTCCATCAGGAGTTGCATTCATCAAATCGACAAGTGCACCATCGTTATCTGCACCAAGCAGTGAATCCCATTCGCGACCCCAGATAACTTTGATTACATTCCAACCAGCGCCTCTAAAGAATGATTCAAGTTCTTGAATTATCTTTCCGTTGCCGCGAACCGGTCCATCGAGTCTCTGCAGATTGCAATTGATAACAAAAGTTAAGTTATCTAATCCATCATTAGCTGCAAGTTGTAATGCCCCACGAGATTCAACTTCATCCATTTCACCGTCACCTAGGAATGCCCAAACCTGTTGCTCTTGAGTGTCTTTGAAGCCTCGACCAGCTAAGTATCTGTTTGCTTGTGCTTGGTAAATAGCGTTGATAGGACCTATGCCCATAGATACAGTTGGGAACTGCCAGAACTCTGGCATCAAACGAGGGTGCGGGTATGAAGAAAGTCCACCACCGGCGTGAGACTTTTCCTGTCTGAAACCATTCAGTTGATCTTCTGAGAGACGACCTTCTAAGAAAGCTCTTGCGTAAGGGCCAGGACTTGCGTGTCCCTGGATAAATATTTGGTCTCCACC
Organism: Rhodoluna sp.; assembly: GCA_016462375.1. Classification (GTDB taxonomy): domain Bacteria; phylum Actinomycetota; class Actinomycetes; order Actinomycetales; family Microbacteriaceae; genus Rhodoluna. The sequence goes on from JAEMTJ010000027.1 coordinate 1,758, forward strand.
TGATGCGTGGTCTTGACCTTTGAAGAAGTGGTTGAAACCAACTTCGTACAGCGAGGCAGATGAAGCGAAAGTTGAAATGTGACCGCCAACAGCAATTCCCGGACGCTGTGCTCGGTGCACCAAGATTGCTGCGTTCCAGCGCATCCAAGCGCGATAGGTGCGTTCGATAGTTTCATCGCCAGGGAAAGCTGGCTCATCTGAAGTAGCGATTGTGTTGATGTAGTCAGTGGTTGGAATTGAAGGGACATTCAGTTGGAGTTCATGAGATCTGCGCAGAAGGTTCAACATGATTTCGCGAGCACGGGCTTTGCCGTGAACTCTAGCAAGGGCATCGAGGGACTCGAGCCACTCTCTGGTTTCTTCTGGATCTTGGTCTGGAGTGCTGCTTGCAAAAGCGTCCTGGTTGTTAACGGACAACTTATCCTCGTTTCAATTCTTTGGCTTGACGTCATTCATGGCGACTTCAAACAAAAATGGTAATCTAGCCCTGTTCGGGCCCTAACTAAGTTTAGGGTTTGTTCGCAGGGCTTACTTGGATTAGCCCACTAAAACCTAACTAAGGAGTTCTAATGTCTTTGCTTATTGGCGACCTAGCCCCAGAGTTTTCACTACCAAACCAGTTCGGTGAAGATGTATCACTGAACCAGTTCAGGGGAGCTAAGCCTGTTGTATTGGTCTTTTACCCACTTTCCTTTTCAGGAATTTGCACTGGTGAACTTTGTGAAATTCGCGACAATTTTGCTCGTTTCCAGTCCAATGACGTCGAATTGCTAGCCATTTCAGTTGATAGCAAATACGTTCAGAAGGTCTTTGCTGAGCAAGAGAGCTATAAGTTCTCTGTTTTGGCTGACTTCTGGCCTCATGGCCAGGTTGCCAAGGATTACGGCGTATTCCTTGAAGAGCATGGCATCTCAAACAGGGCGACCTTTGTAATCGATAAGGCTGGCGTTCTAGTGGCCAAATTTGTCACCGCTCCCGGCCAAGCTCGTTCCCTAGATGAATACGATCGAGCTCTGGCAACACTGAAGGCTTAGCCTGCGGTATAGTTTTCTAAGCGCCACATGGCGCTTATGTCGAGAGTCGGGCCTTTAGCTCAGTTGGTAGAGCGCCACGCTTACACCGTGGATGTCATCGGTTCGAGCCCGGTAGGGCCCACTTTTCGACTTTGACCGCCTTGAGGCATAGGCATTTGCCTCGGCGGTAGAATTTGCCTATGGAATCCAACCAATACATGCCACCTGTTCGCAAGTCTCTGACAGATGAGGAACTTGCAGTAAGAGTCGAATACGCAACATCAACCAAAATGGGCATTGAGGCAATGATGGACCTAGTTGTTGCCCAGGAAGCTCTTAGGGCTCAAGAAGACCTAGAGATCCAAAACTGGTTAGAGCAAATGGACGCTGAAGGCTCACCCGAATCAATTAGCGCAGCTGAGAATTTCCGCAAGTCATTGTCAGGTGTTACCGCTTTACCAAAGGTTGAGCCTGTCGCTGAGCCCATTGTTGAAGAGCAAGCTTCGTCATTTAGTTGGTTCACTAAGCCAGAAGTTGTTGAAGATGAAGTCGAACCGATTGTTGACCAAGTTGTTGAAGAAGAAGTTGAACTGCCTGTTGAACACGTTGTGTTGGAAGAAGCTACTGAAGAGCCAGTTCTCGAGGAAGAGATTCCTGAAGTGCAAGAAGAGGTTCAGAGTTGGTTTCTTGTGCCTTCAACAGTTGCTGAACCGGTTGGAACAGAGACTGAGGACGAATTTGAACATTTACTTGCTAGTGCTGCAGCCGAAGAAGAGCTAACTGCCTTAGAAGAGTCAGAGTCTGAAAGTAAGACCCATCACGAGGTCGAAGAAATTCTCACAACCAACACAGTTATTCCTTCTGATGAGCACCGCAATCGTAAGCCCGTTTCACAACTCTTGGTCTGGCTGGGGGTAAGCGCGACTGTTGTGCCATTGGTTTTGACTTGGCTTCTCATTTCCCTCGGTTTGAGTGCTACTACAATTTTGACGGATTTGGTGATTGGCTATTTTGTAGCTGGAACCGTTATAGCTACTGCAAGCCTCGCCGGTAAGCGAAGCGGGTTATCAACATCAATCGTTTCAAGAGCTATCTTCGGTGTTTGGGGTAATGCAATTCCAGGCTCGTTGGTTTTCATTTCTAGAGCAGCACTTGCGGCTCTGCTTATTTCCTTTACAAGTCTTTTCATCAGGGGACTAGATTCAAACATTCCTGATTTGAGTGCATCAGTGACTAAATTGGGTTCCTTTGATCTCACCATCGGATTAAGCTTTTCAGCAATAACGATTTTTCTTGTTGCTGTAATCGCTCTCGTTCGTGGCAGGACATCTCGCCTTATTCAACTGATCTTGAGCTTGCTTGCTTTCGGTGCTTTCATCGTGGCCCTGGTTGGTATTTCGAGTGAACATCTCGAGCTAACAGCACCTGGTTCGGCTTCTATTGGCTCTAAAGAATCACTGCTTGGTATGGCTCTGGTAGTAATGGTAGTTTCCGGGCTCTGGGTTGCCGTGGCACCAAATATGGCAAAAGCAATCCCTATGCGTGAAAGAGGCTTAGTGGTCTTCGCTTGGGTTGCCGTTTCAAACTGTGTATTGCCCGCACTGGTTGGCATAGCAGCACTGGCTTGGCTTGGTCCTCGCGCCAAGGAACTCGTGAGCTTAGCCCCACTTGGCCTAGGCACTTTCATTCAGATCGTTTCAGAATTGCCGCAGTACTCAAGATTGGCGCTTCTTATTGCGATAGGGCTTTCACTCGGTTACGCAATTCTTTTGTGTCTAAAGACAGCAGCACTTGATTTGTCTGCACTTGTTCCAATCAAGTCTCGAGTCGGTAGCTTGCTACTCTCCGTTGTAGCAGTTCTAGGTTCGCTAACACTGTTTGCATTGCAGCCTGTAGATCTCGCTTTGGATTACTTAGTGAACGTATTCGTATTACTTTCAGCGCTAAGTGCCGGCTGGATTGGAATGCTGGTTACTGATGTAGCACTTAGAAGAATTGCCTATCACGAACTATCTTTGAGCCGTTCCTATGGCTTCTACAAGCGCTTTAGCATCACATCCATATCAGCGTGGCTGATAACCATATTTGCAGCTTTAGCCTTGATGCCAATTCACCTAAAGGGTTTTGATTTCACCGGGTTCGCAGATGAGAGCATCGGATTAGATAGAAACCTCACTGCTGCACCGATTGGATTCGTGCTAACCCTGGTCTTAGGAGTGTTGCTGACTTTGATTGCAAGAATTCCAGAAATTAGAAAGCAAGAACGAGAAGTTCTTGCCGTTGAAGCCAGACGCGACCAGTTGAACAACATATTTCTTGGACAGGAATAATGCCTCTTCAGCTAGGTTCCGTTATCGAAAGCTTTGAATCGCTTTGGCCTATCGAAAACACCGAAGAGTGGGATGTTGTTGGCTTAGTAGTAGGGGACAGAGAACAACCGATCACTAAAGTACTTTTGACAGTTGATGTCACAGCCGAAGTTATTGATTATGCAATTTCAATTAACGCTGATTTGATTTTGGCTCATCACCCGCTATTACTGAAACCAGTGAATTCAATTGCGCAAGACACCTCAAAGGGGAGCGTGCTTAGCAAGTTACTAAAATCCGGAATAGCGCTTTACTCAGCGCATACCAACGCGGATGCTGTCCCAACTGGGACATCCGCTGCACTAGCTAAAGCAGTTGGACTTAAAACTTCAATCCCACTTCATGTCTTTAGTGATGGCGTGCACGGGATTGGCAGGATAGGAAAACTATCAAACCCGATGTCCCTTGGCGATTTGGCGGCGGTTCTAAACTCATTACTGCCAGCGACTGCGACAGGGGTTAGAGTTGCGGGTGATTTTGATAGGGAAGTGCAAACTGTAGCGCTCTGTGCGGGCGCGGGTGATTCTTACCTAGGCTTAGCTCTCGATAGTGGAGCTGATGTTTATATCACGTCGGATCTGCGTCACCACCCAGCACAGGAGATACTTGAACTAGCTAAGGCTAGAAGTAAGTCCTTTGCTTTGATAGACATTTCTCACTGGGCCGCAGAGTATTTGTGGTTAGAGCAAGCAAAGGTAGAACTTTTGCCACTTCTGCCAAGTTTGATTGTTGAATTGTGCGAGATTCGCACCGATGTGTTTGATTTCCTAATGAACGCACCAAAGAGTATTTAGAGGAATCCGAATGAAACTTGAAAAGACATCTCAATCAGCGCTATTGAGATTGAGCGAAGTTGATATGGAAATAGGCCACATCAAACAAGAAATTACTAAGGCCATTGAGTCTAAAGAACTGGTTTTGCTAAGGGCAACACAAAGTGAACTTGCTGGTGAACTTATTGCGGCTAGAACCGTTGTCGAGAATTTTGATTCAGCTCAGCGTCGTGCCGATGATGACCTGCATCTTGTTGAAGAGAGAATTGCGAAGGACAAAGCTCGGTTGCTGCAAACATCATCTCCTAAGGAAGTCCAAGGATTTCAAAGTGAAATCGAATCGCTGCAGCGACGAAAATCCGATTTAGAGGATGTTGAGCTCGAATTGCTTTCTGAACTTGAGCAAGCCAATGCAGCATTGGCAGCGGTAAGCGCTCAGAAGAATGCAAATGCCGTAGCTCTGGAGTCTCTTCAACAGACGATTCAAACTCAAATCGATGAGCTCAAGGGCAAAGGGAGAAAGCTCACTGCAGATAGAGAAGTTCTCTTGGGGAAAATCACTGAAGAAGTATTGAAGAAGTATTCAGCTCTTTCGGCAAGGCAGATTGCCGTTGGGAAGATAGATAATCGTTCCTGCACCGCATGCCGAATGGGTTTGACCGCCAACGTTATCGACAGTATCAATGGTCTATCGGATGATGAGCTAGGTGTCTGTCCCGAGTGCCAAGCGTTCATAGTCCGATGACCACTCGGGTCCTGATTGAAGCAGACGGCGGCTCTCGGGGGAACCCGGGTCCTGCTGGATCCGGTGCCGTTCTAATAGATTTCGACTCAGGGGCAATCCTTGCTGAAATCGCAATCTTTATCGGGGTAGCAACTAATAATGTCGCCGAGTATCGAGCAGTACTTGCTGCCATTGAGTTGGCAAACGAATTGACACCAGCGGCCAAGATTCTAGTTCGGATGGACAGCAAATTAGTTGTTGAGCAGATGTCTGGTCGATGGAAAATAAAGCATGAGGGTATGCAGGATTTATCTGCCCAGATGGTGAAAGCAATCGGCTCTAGGGATGTGACGTTCGAATGGATTCCGCGTGAAGAAAACACCAAAGCTGATGCGCTAGCCAATGAGGCGATGGATGCAGGTAGCAGCGTCACTAGAAGATTTATTGGTGAGGTTGGCACTTCTACCATTGACATTGTGACTTCGGTAAGTGAAGTCACTGCCGCCAATCTTGAATTTAATTCAGTTTTACCGAGTTCAGTCAGAGCACCGCAGGATGTCACCAAGAAAGTGACCACCATAATCCTGGTCAGGCATGGCAGGACTAAACTAACCGAATCTCATAAGCTCTCTGGTCGTGGCGGAGAGAACCCGCAACTATCTGAACACGGTCGGGAAGATGCCAGGAGAGCAGCGGCTGAGGTAGCCAAGATAGGCAAGAGTTCGACATTCTCAAAGGTTTTAGCTCCAACGGCTATCATCAGCTCACCGATTGCAAGAACCATGGAAACCGCCCAGATTATCGGGAAAGAGCTAGGCTTGCCCGTCAGTGAATTGGATGACATCGCTGAGATATCTTTCGGCGAATGGGATGGATACACCAACCAACAGGCTGCAGATAACTGGCCAGATCATTTCAAGGCTTGGCGTGGAAGTTTAGAAATGTCTCCGCCCGGTGGTGAATCATTGACAGAATTCGACCTACGGGTCCAACGTGGTAGAGCGAAGATACTAACTGACTATGAAGGCCAGACAGTAGTGGTGGTCAGTCACGTGATGCCAATCAGAGGCTTCGTAAGAGCCGCCGCCTTGGCGGATTGGCCAATTTATTGGCGCGTTACTGTTGCACCATGTTCTTTGACTGTGCTGCGCTTCTGGGGAGAAGAAGCTGCTGAGATCACAGCCGTAAATTACACTACCCATCTCTAAGCCTTTTGCTATCGACCCAACTGCATTACCCTAGAAGCGGAAGGGTCGGCTAGACGGTCGCGGTAGCGTAAAGCTAACGAGGAACGTCCGGGCTCCATAGAGCGCAGTGGTGGGTAACACCCACTCGGTGTAAACCGCAAGAAAGTGCAACAGAGAGTAGACCGCCACGAAAGTGGTAAGGCTGAAACGGTGGTGTAAGAGACCACCAGCGTTCTAGGTAACTAGAGCGGCTAGGTAAACCTCGCTGGGAGCAAGGTCGAACAGAAGGCGTTTGAGGGCTGCTCGCCCAAGTCTTCGGGTAGACCGCTTGATGGCAGTGGTAACACTGTCACTAGATAGATGGCCGTCACCGAAAGGGACAGAACCCGGCGTATCGGCCGACCCTCCCACTAATCAGTGTCGTGCTTTTTTGCAAAGTGTGCAGCACCTAAAATTCCAGCACTGTTTCTATTTGCTGCTGGAACTATCGGGGTTTTGATTTTTAGCAGAGGCAGGAAGAATTCGTGCTCTTTGGAAACACCACCTCCGACAATGATGAGATCGGGTGTCAAGAGAGCTTCTAAGTGAGAATAATATTTTTGCAAACGTTTAGCCCACTGTTCCCAGCTCAAGTTGCCCCGTTCCTTCGCTGAATAAGCAGCTTTAGATTCGTAGTCAACCCCATCGATTTCTAAATGACCCAGTTCTGCATTAGGAATGAGTTTTCCATTAAACATCAGCGCTGTCCCAATTCCTGTTCCCAAAGTAGTCATGACTACCAGACCTCGGACGTCTTTTGCTGCACCATACCTAACTTCGGCAATACCAGCGGCGTCAGCGTCATTCAAAACGTGCACTTCTCTAGCCAGCTCATTTTCGAAGAAAGTATCAGCGTTGAATCCAATCCATTCTTTTGAAACATTGGCCGCAGACATAGTTCGGCCAGATTTCACTACGGCTGGAAAACAGATTCCGACTGGAAGGCCTTGTGCTCCTGGCAGTTGAGCAATCAAATCCTTAAGAGCTTTTGCTATGGCCTTTGGAGTTCCTCCTGCAGGTGTCTCAAATCGGAGTCGTTCACTAAGCAGTGTTCCGTGCTTGGTGTCAACCACTGCACCCTTAATGCCAGTACCACCGATGTCTATGCCGATTGCCTTTTTACTCATCTGATTCTTTTCTATGGAAGGGTTAGTATTTCTGCACCTGATTCGGTCACAACAAGGGTGTGCTCGAACTGCGCCGTAATGCTTTTGTCTTTAGTCAAAACTGTCCAGCCATCGGGCCACATATCCCATTCATGAGTGCCAAGAGTCAGCATTGGTTCGATAGTAAACACCATGCCAACTTCCATAACATCAGAAAACTGTGGAGCACTGTCATAGTGGGGGATTATCAGACCGCTGTGAAAACTCTCACCGATGCCATGACCGGTGAAATCTCGCACTACCCCATAGCCGAATCGTTTGGCATAAGACTCAATGGTTCTTCCGATTAGATTCACCTGTCGGCCAGGGGCGACAACAGCGATTCCTCTGGCTAGGGCTTCTCGAGTTCGATCAACTAAATCAGAAACTTCTGGAGATACCTTTCCAACCAAAAAGGTCTGGTTGCTATCGCCGTGATAGCCATCTAGGAAAGCAGTGATGTCGATGTTTACGATGTCTCCTTCGATCAACACAGTGTCATCTGGTATTCCGTGACAGATGACCTCATTGATCGACGAGCAGATTGATTTTGGATAACCCCGATAGCCGAGAGTGGATGGGTAAGCGCCTTTTGAAACTATAAAATCGTGAGCCAACTTGTCCAACTCATCTGTAGTTACACCAGGTCTCACATTTTGACCAACGAGAGCAATCGCCTGTGCGGCAATCTTGCCTGCTGCACGAATCTTCTCTATTTGGGCAGGAGATTTTACATTTGAGCCTGTGAATTTCGCTGGAGCCTGTTTACCGACATATTCAGGTCTTGGAATGTTATCTGGAACCAAGAGTCTCGGGGAAACGGAGCCCGCGGTTAGCGTTCCGGTTACTGAGTCTCTTGGCATATCCCCATCCTAGGTTTCAGGGCTAAGTATGCTCAGATATGAAACGCATAAGGAGTGAAGAAGATTACTGAACAAGAACAGCCAGAATTCTGGTTCAACACAAAAACCGGACTAGTCGAAGAAGGCAGGCAGGTCTTAGCGCTATACAGAATCGGCCCTTTTGCCACACGTTTGGAAGCTGAGAATGCGTTAAAGATTCTGAAACAACGTTCGAAAACTTGGACTGAGGAAGAGCAAGAGGAGCGCTAATTACTGGTGAGATTGCTCTTGGCTGGGAAATTCGCTAGAGAGAACTTCAGTACGGTATCTGCTAGCTGCCTGCAACAGAATCTCACGTAGATTCGCATACTGCTTCACGAATTTCCTTGGAGTGCCAGGGTATAGACCCGCAAAATCCGTCCAAACCAGAATCTGGCCATCAGTTCCAGATCCTGCACCGATACCGATAGTTGGAATGGATAGCAGTTGAGTTACCTCACTGGCTAACTCTGCAGGAACAAGTTCCAGGACAACGGCAAAGGCCCCGGCATCCTGAACAGCTTTAGCATCTGCCAGCAGTGCATCTGCTGAGTCCCCTCGGCCTTGCACTTTAGCTCCACCCAAAGTGTTGACGCTCTGCGGTGTGAAACCAATATGAGCCATCACTGGGATACCGGCTTTAGTTAAACCTTCTATTTGATCCACACTTCTTAGGCCACCTTCTAGTTTCACTCCACCAGCGTTAGTTGACTTCATTATTTGGATTGCATTCGCTAGCGCGATTTCTGGGCTGCCCTCGTAGCTGCCAAAGGGCATGTCGACGACAACCAGAGCTCGTTTCGCAGATCCTGCAACAGCTCGACCGAACGGAATCATTTCTTCTACGGTGATTGGTAGCGTGTTTTTGTATCCGAGAGCATTATCTGCAGCGGAATCACCAACAAGCAGTACCTCTATTCCCGCTTCATCAAAGATACCTGCGGTCAGAGAATCATAAGAAGTTAGGCAAGAGAATTTCTGCTTGTTGTTCTTGAACTCTCGAAGAGTGCTTGTTCTAATTATCTTTGGGGTGAATTCAGTCATGGCTAGCCTTTGTATTTGTTAGTAATTGGAAGTCTTCTATCTCTACCGAAAGCCATACCAGTTATCTTTGGTCCAATCGCTCCCTGGCGTCTTTTCCACTCTGCTCGATCAACAAGGGTGAGAACTTTTTCGATAATGGCCTGATCAAAGCCCAGCAGGACTAAATCCGCTCTAGATTTACGCTGGTTGATGTAGCTCTCGAGGATCGCATCCAACACGTCATAAGGTGGCAAGCTGTCTTGATCAACTTGATCGGGCCTCAGTTCTGCAGACGGTGGTTTTTCAATTGAGCTAACAGGAATTGGTTCAACTTCATTTCTCGAACGCGCATAATCGTTGCGCCACTTGGCAAGCTCCCACACCAAACTCTTTTCGACATCTTTCAGGGGAGCGTAGCCTCCAACTGAGTCTCCATAAATCGTGGAATAGCCGACGGCAAGCTCTGACTTATTGCCAGTGGTGAGCGTTAGGTGGCCTTCCTTATTGCTAAGAGCCATCAGAATGACACCGCGAACTCTCGCCTGAAGATTCTCTGCTGGCAGACCGGTTAGATCAAGAGCCGACTCAAAAGGTGAAACAAGATTCTCGATTGCCTGAATTCGATAGTTGATTCCCCGTCTAGAAGCCAAATCTTCTGCATCATCTTTTGAACCCGTTGAGGAATATCTACTGGGCATTGAAACCCCAAAAACGTTCTCTGGCCCTATTGCATCGGCAGCAATGGTGGCGCAGACTGCAGAATCGATTCCACCACTTAGTCCCAGAACTACGGATTTGAAACCATTCTTTTGAATGTAGTCGCGAAGCCCAAGAACTAGTGCGTTCCATGCTTGCCAATTGTCATTTGGCTTTGTGAGGTGGTGTTCACCAACAACTGCCATGTCATCTTTTGCTGCAATATCGATAAACACTAAATCCGACTTGAACTGCTTAGCTCTAGCAATCAATCTGCCCTTGCTATCGATAACTATTGAGTCTCCGTCAAAGACAAGATCATCCTGCCCACCGACGAGATTTACGTATGCTGCCGCACAATCCTGGCGCTGGACTAGATTCTTCACCAAAGAAAGACGCTTATCGTCCTTATCAATTTCAAAAGGCGAACCATTAAGAATTAGAGCGACGTCGGTCTTTGCATCGGCCAGCTTTGATACTGGGCCGCCCTCTTGCCAGATGTCCTCACAGATAACAGTTGAAAACTTGAGGCCCTTGTGTTCAAAAGTGAGCAATTCATTACCTGGAACAAAGTTGCGGTATTCGTCGAATACCGAATAGTTGGGTAGATGATGTTTAGCGTAAGTGCCAATTACTTCGCCACCGCGGATTACGCTCGCGCAGTTTTTAGCGATAGCCCAGCCGGTTTGTTCTTGCACGTTAGCCATCGCTGGGTGGCCTATCACAACAGCCAAGTCTTCGTAGCCGAGCTCAACAACCTTTGAGGCAAGGGCTTTGACCGCCAGCTCCGCCTCTAGGATGAAGGATTCTCTGCTCGCTAAATCCTCGATAGGGTATCCGGTGAGGGCCATTTCCCCAAAGACGAGAATGTCCGCGCCAACTTGCTTGGCCAATACGACCTGCTCCAGTATCTGCGCGAGGTTAGCCTGAATCGCTCCAACAGTTGGATTGGTTTGCGCTAGGGCTAGGCGAACATTCGGCATAACCATTAGCCTAGTATCAGGCAATCGAAAGGTACTCCCATGGACAAACAGCGCGATTATGTGCTGCGCACTATTGAAGAGCGAAATGTTAAATTTGTCAGGCTTTGGTTCACCGATGTGGCTGGAACCCTAAAGTCTGTGGCTATCGCCCCAGCTGAGGTCGAAGGCGCGTTCGCTGAAGGTATTGGCTTTGACGGCTCTGCTATCGAAGGACTAGCTAGGTCCTATGAAGCAGATATGCTTGCGCAGCCTGATCCTTCTACTTTTCAAATCTTGCCTTGGCGCGGGGAAATTGACCCAACCGCCAGAATGTTCTGCGATATCACCACCCCTGATGGGGTCCCGGCAGCAGCTGACCCTAGAAACGTTCTCAAGCGTGCCTTGGCTAAGGCTGCCAGCATGGGCTTCAGTTTCTATATCCACCCAGAGATTGAGTTCTATCTACTAAAGTCCTCTCAGATAGGCCCTGAAGGCCCAATTCCTGTTGATAAGGCTGGTTACTTCGATAACGTGCCTGGTGGAACAGCGAATGATTTTAGACGTCGTGCTGTAACCATGCTTGAGCAGCTTGGCATTTCAGTTGAGTTCAGCCACCACGAGGGTGGACCTGGTCAGAACGAGATTGACCTGCGATATGCAGATGCCCTGACCATGGCCGATAACATCATGACTTTTAGAACAGTAATCAAAGAGGTCGCTATTGAGCAGGGTGTTTACGCGACGTTTATGCCAAAGCCGTTTACCGAGCACCCGGGTTCTGGTATGCACACCCACATGTCACTGTTCGAAGGGGACACCAATGCATTCTTTGATGCTTCTGGACAATATTCACTTTCTAAGACCGCAAGATCATTCATCGCAGGTCTTCTAAAACACGCTCCTGAGATCACTGCGGTGACCAACCAGTATGTGAACTCATACAAGCGTCTCTGGGGTGGCGGAGAAGCTCCGTCATTTGTCTGCTGGGGACACAACAACCGCTCAGCGCTAATCCGTGTTCCGCTATACAAGCCGAACAAGGGTAACTCTTCAAGAATCGAGTACCGAGCTATCGACTCTGCTGCAAACCCATATCTTTCTTATGCCTTGCTTCTTTCAGCTGGACTAAAAGGAATCGAAGAAGGTTACGAGCTTCCTGCAGAAACCGAAGACAATGTTTGGAACCTATCTGACTCGGAGCGCAGAGCAATGGGAATTCAACCACTTCCTCAATCATTAGATCATGCGATTCGTAAGCTTGAAGATTCAGAACTTGCTGCTGAAACTCTGGGGGAGAGTGTATTCAGCTATGTTCTTGCCAATAAGCGACGCGAGTGGAGCGACTACCGCGCGCAGGTAACTCCTTACGAATTGAAGACCAACCTCGAAGTTCTCTAATGGCCACGGTTCCCTCTGGTTCCTCGCTGGCGACGCTTGCAAGGTATGGCTTTGTTGACCTTGAAGCCACAATTACAAAGCTAGACAAACTTGTTGCTCTAGTTGGCGATGCCGGACGATCCGCGCTTGCCTGTCTAACCAAGGCAGCTTCTCCAGATTTAGCTCTAGACCAACTTATTTTGTTAGCTGAGTTAGACAAGAGCAAGATCAAAAGGCTCCTCAGCAAAGAGGACTCAGGTACCCGCTTAGCTAAAGTGCTAGGCGCATCCACCGCTCTCTATGATCACTTGCAGCGAAATCTTCAGGATTTGGAATTATTCGAGAAGAATCAGAGTTCATTACCCAGCAAGACAAATTTCGATACGAACTTCGCATCATCTTTTTCGGGACTAGCAAAGTTAGAGTTTCATTCAGCGCAATACATAAGTGCTCTGAGAAGTACATACCGCACAAATCTGCTGCGCATAGCAATTTACGATCTTTCGCAAACAGAACCAGCATTGGCAATTCAAAAAGTATCGGCAGCTCTTGCCGACCTTGCAGCAAGTGCGCTCGATGCTGGGCTGGTGATCGCACGTAGAGAACTTGTTGAGACGGCAGAGTTCGGTGTCCATAGCCTGGAAGAAGTTGCCGCTACGCGTTTAGCAATTATCGGCATGGGTAAGGGTGGAGCGAGGGAACTCAATTACATTTCAGATGTTGATGTTATTTACGTTGCGGAATCTGACTCGTTAGAAACAGAACGATTGTTAACCATTGCCACTAGGCTCGCCACTCGCATGATGAGAGCAATCGATTCCAACAACACTGAACCTGCACTTTGGCAGGTAGATGCCAACCTAAGGCCAGAAGGTAAATCGGGCGCATTGGTTAGAACGCTGGATTCACATCAGGCTTACTATGCCCGATGGGCAGAGAACTGGGAGTTCCAAGCACTGCTAAAAGCGAGGCCATTTGCTGGGGATATGGAATTGGCAAACAGATACTTTGAAGTAATCAATCCACTTGTCTGGCAGTCAACTCAACGCGAGAACTTCGTTGAATCCGTGCAAAGAATGCGTGAACGAGTTAGTTCAAACATTCCTGCTGATGAAGCCGAATGGCAGATCAAACTTGGTGTCGGTGGGCTTAGGGACATCGAATTCACAGTCCAACTGCTGCAACTGGTGCACGGTAGGAGTGATGAATCTTTGCGCATGCCCGATACCATTTCAGCCATAGACGCTTTAGCAGCTGCTGGATACATCGGTCGTGCCGAAGCTAATGAGTTTTCGTCACACTACAAGTTTCTCCGTCTACTAGAACATCGAATTCAACTGCGACAGATGCGCAGAACTCATTTGATGCCACAGGATGAACTTGTTCAAAGAGCTATCGCTAGGACAGTTCGGCCGGATTGGAGTGCGGGAGATTTACTAAAACGTTGGGGGGAAGTAAAGGTTCAAGTACGTTCTCTTCATCAAAAAATCTTTTATAGACCGCTCTTGGCAGCAGTTTCCAAAGCCAGTGGAGAATTTGAGATCACCAGCAATCAAGCAGTTGACCGTCTGTCAGCAATTGGTTTTCTAGACCCACAGGGAGCGCTCACTCACATAAACGCGTTAACCGCAGGTCTATCCAGGCGTGCACAAATTCAAAGACAGCTTCTGCCGGTGCTCTTGCAATGGTTTGCCGAAGGAACAGACCCAGACGCAGCTATTCTGGCGTTCAGAAGGTTAAGTGAGAACCTCGGTGAATCGCACTGGTACCTGCGAATGCTCAGAGATTCAAGTGGTGCTGCCGAGCGCATGACCATCGCCTTATCCACTAGCAAACTAGCAACTTCATTGCTGGAACTCATTCCTGAAGGCGCCGCCTGGTTTGAAGATCTCAGCCAACTGGAGCCGCAGAGCCTTGATGAGCTCATCGCTCAATCGCAATCGTTGTCCACACGTCATGACAGCACCGAGGAGTTTGCTAAATCGATTAGGCACATCAGAAGACGTGAAACTCTGCGTCTAGCTTTAGGAGCTGTTGTCGGCGAGTTGACGTTGAACCAGCTTGGTAAGGGCCTGACCGATCTCACGCAGTGGTATCTAGCCTCATTGGCTGAGGAATTGATTGCAAGTATGCAGCATAATCAAGAGAAGGTTTCGGACCTGCTTGATTTTGGGATTATTGCCATGGGTAGGTTCGGTGGTGGGGAATTAGGTTTTGGCAGCGATGCCGATGTCATGTTTGTTTACGAACCGAAGCAAACCATTCCGGTGGCAATCGCGCAGAAGGCTGCTGAATTAGTTATTTCTGAAATCAAGCGTTTGTCAGCGGACCCACAACTTGAATTTGAACTAGACATGGGTCTAAGACCTGAGGGTAAGAATGGTGCTGTAGCTAGATCGTTGGAATCATACTCTGCATACTATTCACGATGGGCAGATATATGGGAAAACCAAGCACTGCTTAGAGCAAGGATGTTCTTCGGCAGCGCTGAGTTGCAAATCGGCTTTAATGAGCTGGTTGATAAGTATCGCTACCCAGCTGAGTTCTCGAACGCATCAATTATCGAAATACGTAGAATCAAGGCTCGTGTCGAGACAGAAAGACTTCCACAGGGAGCAGATGCAAAACGCCATCTAAAACTTGGCCGCGGGTCTTTAAGCGATATCGAATGGCTAGTTCAACTAATTCAACTCAAATTTGGCAATGCTCATCCAGCAATTAGAACACCCAAGACTCTAGAGGCTTTAGAAGCTTGTGTCAGTTCTGGATTGCTAGCGGCCCACGATGCCAGGGTGTTAGAGGAGGCATGGCTACTGACCTCCCGTATTCGCTCTGCTGCGGTGCTGTGGTCAAATAAGAGATCTGATGTATTGCCAATTGATCGCAAGCAACTAGAAGGTATGTCAAGAATTTTAGAATATCCAAGGGGGAGCGCTAGCAAGCTCGAGGAAGACTACTTAGCTTTCACTCGAAGGTCGCGAATGGTTTTTGAGAGATTGTTCTTTCAGTAATTGTTAAAGCAAAACGGGCCATCATTTCTGATGACCCGTTTTTACTGTTAGGACTAAACGCCGTAGTAAAGCTCGAATTCGTATGGATGAGGACGCTGAGCGAAAGGTTTGATTTCCTTCTCGCGCTTGTAATCAATCCATGTCTCGATTAGATCCTTGGTAAACACATCTCCCTGAAGCAGGTAGTCGTGGTCAGCTTCAAGAGCCTTCAGAACGTCTTCAAGTGAACCTGGAACCTGAGGGATGTTCTTGGCTTCCTCTGG
>JAEMTJ010000056.1:0-1792 GCA_016462375.1 Rhodoluna sp.
ACAGCTAAAATTCCGTGACACTTTTCTTTCGCTAAACGCTTCTCTTCCCATATTTCAACCTTCAAGTTTGGAAGTTGTGCCTGAGCAGCGACAATTTCAGCAAGTTTTGCTGGGAAGAGGTCGTTAGGGGCAGTGTTCACTAGATCACGCGTCGCATCTAATGCCTCGGTCAGTATCTTTATCCGTTTGAGTTCAATCCCCGAAACTTTGAACTGAGTTATGACGGTAACTTCAGTTAGTTGAATTGGTTTCGTTACAGCTGATTTGTATTTTGTAAATTCATATCGAACGAAGGAGATGCCCTCGATGAAAGCAGTAAGTTCTTCAGCTGTTGCAAGGGGGATGTCGACGGTAATAGATTTCTGGTCTTTGAATGCTCTGCCGATAGCACCGCCAATGTCTCGCGCATCTGAACTGTTTGCTATACCTTTTCCAGTTCCGATAAACCCAACGACACCTCTTGAAGTAATAGTCCTGGCTGTTGACTCTGCTGCGCCAGATAAGTTCAGTGCACTGAGGTCAAGATTCTTGAATAATGCGGCCTTTGCCGAATCCCCGAGCAATTTGGGTTTAGCCTCATCGGCTTGGACAGCAAGGACCAAAAAGCTCGGGGTCTTTGTTTTAGGAGCTGAAGCAGCAAATTTGAAAGTTATAGAAGTCATAGACCCCATGCTACTTAGTGGAAAGTAGAATGAACTCATGCCACAGCCGAATCAATTATTCACACTAGTCAACACGGACGTAGCAGTCCCTGAAGGCTTGCACCTGCTGGCAGCCATCTCTGGATTCACCGACGCTGGATCTGCCATGCAGCAGGTTTCGGAGCACATTCTTGGGAACCTCGAACACACGACTATAGTCACTTTTGATAATGACCAGTTGCTTGACTACAGATCTAGGCGTCCAGTGATGTATTTCGAGCAAGACCACATCGAGGATTACCAACCTGCAAGCCTTTCGATACATTTGGTTAAGGATGAGGTTGGTAACCAATTCCTATTTTTGAACGGATACGAACCAGATTTCAAATGGGAGACTTTCGCTAACTCCATCGAAACTATCTTTGCTCTCTTTGGAATCAGCGATTTAACCTGGCTGCACGCCATTCCTTTCCCGATTCCGCACACGCGTTCAGTTGGAGTGACGGTTTCAGGCAATCAAGCAGAGGTGATAGCAAAATTCTCTGAATGGAAGCCTCGCACTCAAGTGCCGGGAAACATCATGCACCTGCTTGAATACCGCTTGGGTGAAGCGGGTATGCCAACTACCGGCTTTTTGCTACTGGTTCCGCACTATCTATCTGACTCTGAGTACCCACAAGCAGCCGTGACGGGATTAGAACTTATCAGCGGCCATCTCGGACTTGTTTTTCCAACGGATGACCTTAGGGACGAGGGCGTTGAATTCGTTCGAAGGCTGACGAAGCAGATCGCGGATAATCCGGATCTTGCTGGCTTAGTTGCAAATCTTGAAACTAGTTTCAAAAGCGATAGAGCAAACTCCGGCATGGGTGCTGTTAAATCTCCTCAGCGTGAAATTCCGGATGCGGATCAAATAGCTGCAGAGTTAGAAGGCTATTTAGCTAGCCATCAGAAAAACAAACTTGAGAGCGACGAGGACCAAGACTGAGACGTTCTCCTACGCTTGTACTTTCTATTACGGGCCTTGCATACCTAATGGCTGTGACACAGCGTTCTAGTCTGGGGGTAGCAACGTTGATAGCAAGTGAGCGCTTTGATACCAACGCCCAGCAACTGGCTACCCTAGCTGTCTTTCAGTTGGTGGTTTACGC
>JAEMTJ010000056.1:1892-4259 GCA_016462375.1 Rhodoluna sp.
ATACCAACGCCCAGCAACTGGCTACCCTAGCTGTCTTTCAGTTGGTGGTTTACGCGGCTATGCAGATTCCAGTTGGCATTTTGCTTGACCGCTTTGGTTCAAAGAGATTGTTAGTTACCGGAGCGATTGTCATGGCTCTTGGCTCATTCACAGTAGCCTTGGCTCCAAATCTTTCGACTGCTGTAGTTGGCAGAATGCTTGTCGGCATGGGAGATAGCTTCACATTCATTTCAATGATTCGAATGATAAATAATTGGTATGAAGGAGCTAAGGCATCTAGGGTGCAGCAGAATGTTTCAACTGTTGGACAACTCGGACAATTCTTGTCCGCCGTGCCGTTTTGGTTCTTCCTAGAGAAGTTCGGTTGGCACTGGTCGTTCTCCTTTATCTCCCTAATCAGTCTTGCCGTAGTGATCTTGTTGATTGCGTTCACAGCGGATGAAGTTACAGGGCATAAGCATTCAAAGCACAATTCAGCAAGCATAAAGATTGCAACGAGCCAATTGTTAGAAAACATTCGCAACCCAGGTATTCGAATGGCGTTTTGGACGCATTTCGTGACTCAGCCAACGACAACATCCGTTTCTCTGCTTTGGGCTGTTCCCTTTTTAGTTAGTGCTGAGGGTCAAAGTCAGGAATTCGTCGCATTCACTCTGACCACTATGGTTTTGTTTGGTCTTATAACTGGGCCACTAATTGGTTATCTCTGCTCGAAACGACCAGAAAAGAGAGCATTTCTTGTTTACAGCGTAGTTGCGCTAACTTCTCTGACTTGGCTCGTTCTCTGCTCGATTCCAGGCCGAGCGCCGAGCGGGGTGCTTTTTGTATGTTTCTTGGCTATTTCCATCGGCGGACCAGCATCTTTGGTGGCTTTCGATTTCACCAAGGACATCGCCCCAAGGTCACAGTTGGGTTCAGCCAACGGATTTGCCAATGTTGGAGGCTTTTTAGCGAGTTTTGTAATGATGTATTTGACCGGGGTGGTCATCGATGTGGTCCAAAACCTCAGCGGATCAAGCGAACGCTTTACCTTAGAGGGCTTTCGATGGGGATTTGCCAGCCAACTGCTGGTTGTAGCGGTCGGTGTGGTCTATTTCACTAAAGAACGTCGTAGATACTTGAAATTGGCACCTCAGCTGGGGAATAGTCGAGACTAATTCGCGGTTAATACTTTCGACCACAGCCACAATTTCGCCTAGCTTGACAAGATAGTTAACCAAGTCGTGGCATGATTGTAGCAAGACCCAGTCAAGCCTCACGGATTTGACATGGGTCTTCGTAATGCTCAGATTTTGGGATAGGTCGTCCCAGGAGAAGTTGAAGGGCCCAATGGCTAATAAACCGAAGAGAGAATCTGCGAAAGCAACTTCTAAAACTGCGACAAGAAGCAGTAAGGCCGTCACATCCGCTAAAAAGACCTTGAAAAAACTGGTCACTAAAGGAAAAACAATTAAGACTGCAACTCCAGCAAAAAAAACTGTCACAAAAGCCACCGCTAAAGCCATTGTTAGGCCTTCGAAGACCGCAGCTAAACCTGCATCCAAGTCAGCTACAAAGACTGTTGCTAAAGTCGCTGCGAAGGCGCCGGCAAAGACTGCTAAGCCAGTAAAAAAGGTTTCAACTAAGGCCAATGTTAAAGTTGCTGCGAAGCCAGTCGCCAAAGTTGCAGCAAAAGTTGCTAAAAAACCAGTGGCAAAGGTCGTTGCAAAACCTATAAAAAAAGTTGAATCAAAAACTGTTGTCAAAAAAGCAGCTAAGTCAGTTGAGAAAGCAAAGCCAACCGCAAAGGGCAAGGTTGCTCCGGTCAAAAAGATTAAGCCAACTAAGGGTTCGGTCGATGAAGATGTCGAGTTGGATGAAGAAGAGGATATTGATCCTGAGGAGCTTCTGACCGAGGCTGCTGTTGATGTTATTGTTGCGGCCGTTGAAGAGGTTATTCCAGAAACTGAAGTTGATGATGAGGATGACGTACCGGTAGTTCCTGAGGGCGCGCTTGTCATTTCAAGCAGAGAAGACGATGACATTCCTGCGCAGACCACAACTATTACTGGTGCCACAGCTGACCCGGTAAAGGACTATCTAAAGCAAATCGGTAAAGTAGCACTTCTGAATGCTGAGCTAGAAGTAGAACTTGCCAAGCGAATTGAAGCTGGGTTGTTTGCTGAAGAGAAGTTGGCGACAGACAAGAAATTATCAAAAGACATGGGTCGAGACCTAAAGTGGGTAGTCAAAGATGGTCAGCGTGCAAAGAGCCACCTTCTGGAGGCTAACCTGCGATTGGTTGTTTCGTTGGCGAAGCGTTACACCGGACGAGGAATGCAATTTCTCGATCTAATTCAAGAAGGTAACCTCGGTCTCATTAGAGCT
>JAEMTJ010000057.1 GCA_016462375.1 Rhodoluna sp.
CCGCAACAACTTGCCCAAGTAGTTACCGCCGTCCACCCAGGTGGAGTTGAGAACTCAGCTTTGGGCCACTACATGGGGGATCATTCGATTCTCCCCACAAATATGGGTTACTTCATTGAAGTCACCAGAAGGTTGCATCCGGAAGTCAACCACGCAGTGAGTTGGTTGGCCTACGAAGGGAAATTGAGATCTCACCCTTCAACGGTTGATAACAAGATTGCCGGACATGAACAGGGATTGATTACAGTTCCAGTTCCTCACGTTGGTAACTCCACTTCAAGTGAAGAAGAGGCATTGACTGTTGTGGAGTTGGTTGAATCTCTTCACGCGAGACAAGATCCTTCCAACGTTCTAGTCGTGGCAGCCTATAACGCACAGGTAGATCTCATTAGGCAGAAACTGAACGAGGCCGGGTTTGAAGATGTAATGGTGGGAACTGTCGATAAGTTCCAAGGACGAGAAGGCATGGCAGTCATATACAGCTTTGCCGCCTCATCCAGCCTGGATGCTCCAAGAGGCTTAGAGTTCCTTTTAGATAGAAACAGGTTGAATGTTGCTATTAGCCGAGCTAAGGCCACTTGCTACTTAGTTTTCAGTGAAACCCTATTGCAAAGCCAATTTAGGACTGTTGCTGAGGTTAAAGCAATAAGCCGTCTAGCTGGACTTCTGGAAATTGCCGCTAAATAGGTTCTTTGCCACAATCGAACATGTCTACCCTGTGTTTACAAGACTTATCAAACACAATCCAGCTACCTTTAGGCGCTGCTTTGGCGTCGCTGGCATGTTGGTCACACATGAACTCAAACTGGCCGCAAGGACAGATAAGTCTGTGAGTCGCCGCGCCTTCACAGTCTTTATAGTCACAAGTGACGCTGAAGCTGAGATGGTCGATTATGGCTGTGTCGTCCTTTAAGGACGTTGAATTTCTTGCTTCTGCTGGACCTGACATTAGAACCTCAACTTCCCAGTGTTAGAAGCGCAATGCGCACTTGACTATTTAAGCCTATTTCAACTCTGCAACAACCTAAACAATTGTGCGAGGTCACTCCTATAAACTCCAATCATGAAGAAATTTCAACACTTTCTAGAAGTCTTTATCTTTGGAGCCAGATGGCTATTAGCTCCCCTATACATCGGCCTAGTGGGAGCTCTAGGTTTATTGCTCTGGCGCTATACCCTTGAATTCATTTCTCTTGCCCAACACATCAACAGCGAAGACGCTCACGACTTCACTTTGGATCTCTTAGGCCTACTAGACCTAGTACTACTAGGTAACCTTGTCATTATTGTTCTCTTCGCAGGTTACGAGAACTTCGTAAGCAAGATTGAAATTGCTGAAGGTTCAACAGACAGACCTTCTTGGATGGGAACTATTGATTTCAGTGGTCTAAAGCTCAAACTAATCGGATCCCTAGTCGCTCTATCGGTCATTGAACTACTTAAAGACTTCATTGAACTTTCCAAACTCGAACACGGGGACGTCAGTCAAGGAACAATTTGGAGAATCATCATTCACCTAACCTTCGTAGTCTCCGGGGTGCTCTTTGCAGTGATGGATCGATTAAGTGAAATCGGTGGCAAGCATAGTTCAGGTGACTGAAGTTAGTGTTTCACTAAAGCCAAAAATAGTACTCACCGGTTTACTTAAGTAATCCGCCCACTCTGTCAACCTTGGTTCACGCCACGCATAGTCTCTCGCGACCTGAGCAATACATGCCCAATAGAAAACTGTGACTAGATCAATCGTGAGATAGTTCTTAGTTTCATCTTCAAAAACTCTGCCTAGTATCTGTCTAAGTAGTTGAGGAACTTGAGCTAACCCATACTCATGCAAGGTATCCAGAATGAGTAGTTCAACCTGATTGGCTCTGGTGTAATTCCAGATAGCAGAGGAATCTGGCCTTCTGAGTAAAGTGCTTACCGCTAGTGCTTTTCTAAAACTCGCTGAGTCAATTGCCAGTAGTAGTGGCTCAAAGCGCTCTAGCTCATAGCCAACTAGCCGTAAATCCAGAATGTCAGGGTAATAGAGTATCCCCGCTAGGGAACTACGGTTAGCCGGTGGATCAAGGCGAACTTGGTCCTCTGGCTCAGTGAAATCCTGCATAAACCAATTGTCCTATGTCAGCAGTAGGTTTAGAGCAACCACTACACAAGGGGTATAAAAATGGGAGCCATTCTCGGCGGTTGTTTCACATTCATTTGTTTGATGTTCTTACTAGCCTTCTGCATTCAATATCCAGCAGTCTTCTGGGGCATCATCGCCGTGTTTGTAACAGCGATTGTCCTAGGTCTCCGAGAAGGCTTCAGACGAAAGAGGGAAAGTGAAGCTGGTGGCCGCGGCCCTGGCTTTCTAAAGGCGGTCCCAGACCTTGACGATGAAGAAGGTGACATCCGTCACCACTTTGGCTACGATGGAACACCACACAATATCTCTAGCCCTGAAACTATTCAGAATCAATCAACTTCACTTGGTGATGACCGCCATGACGGAACGCCACAAAACATCTCTAGCCCTGAAACTTTTCAGAATGAATCAACATCATTTGGTGATGAAGAGGATGAACACCACTAGCCAAGCATGTCGTGCAACACGATAGTTGCATTGCGATCAGGACCAACACCAATAGCTGAGATTCGACAGTTGCTCATTTTCTCTAACGCTCTAACGTAGTCTTGTGCATTCTTAGGAAGTTCTTCAAATGTTCGACAGCCAGTGATGTCTTCTTCCCAACCTGGGAAGTTTTCATAGATAGGAATAGCGTGGTGAAAGTCACTCTGCGAAACAGGGACTTCTTCGAGGCGCTTGCCATCAACCTCATAGGCGACACAAACAGGAATCTGCTTGATACCGGTAAGCACATCGAGCTTGGTAAGCACAAAATCAGTGAGGCCGTTGATACGTGCAGAGTAACGCGCTATCGGAGCGTCATACCAACCGCAGCGGCGTGGACGGCCAGTTGTAGTTCCATACTCGTGACCAGTCTTGCGAAGTAGTTCACCCCACTCGTCAAACAGTTCTGTTGGGAATGGACCTGCCCCAACACGAGTTGTGTATGCCTTGACGATTCCGATGACGTTCTGAAATAGTCCAGGGCCAATTCCAGATCCAGTTGCAGCACCACCTGCAGTTGCGTTTGAAGAAGTAACGAACGGGTATGTTCCGTGGTCCACGTCTAGCATGGTTGCCTGGCCGCCCTCGAAGAGTACGTTCTTGCCAGCCTCGATAGCCTGATGTAGTTCAAGCGCGGTGTCGGCAACCATCGGACGAAGACGTTCCGTGTATGTCAGCAGTTCAGTGACAATTTCTTCAGCTCTGATTGCAGCACGGTTATAAACCTTACTCAGCAACTGGTTCTTCTGAACCAATGCGGCCTCAACTTTTTGTCGAAGAATTGATTCGTCGAATAGGTCTTGAATGCGAATACCAACACGGTTGATCTTGTCGGCATAGGTTGGGCCAATGCCTCGACCAGTAGTTCCAATGGCCCGCTTACCTAAGAAACGTTCTGCGGTCTTATCAAGGGACACGTGATAAGGCGTAATGACGTGTGCATTAGCTGAAACACGAAGACGACTAGTGTCAATGCCGCGAGCGTTTAGGGCATCAAGTTCTTCAAACAATACCTGCAAGTCAATTACTACACCGTTAGAAATAACCGGAATAACACCAGGAGTCAAAATACCTGAAGGGAGCAAGTGCAGTGCATATTTTTCGCTACCGATAACCACGGTATGACCTGCGTTGTTTCCACCATTGAACTTCACAACATATTGAATGTGTTCAGCCAAAAGGTCGGTAGCTTTACCCTTACCCTCGTCACCCCACTGAGCTCCTACGATCACAAAAGCAGGCATGGCTTTCTCGTTTCTAATTCAGGGGACATTGGGCCAAAGGGCACAGGACAAGTTTATCCGAAGACGTGTTGCTGTATCCATGTGTGCATGGTTATGGCCGCTGCAGCTGAGGCATTTATACTCCTGGTAGAGCCAAACTGGGTTATTTCTAGCACTACATCGCTGGCTTCAATGGCCTGCTCACTGAGCCCTGGGCCTTCTTGTCCAAATAGGAACACACAGGCTTCAGGGAGCTTGTATAACTCGATCTTCTGGCAACCTGGGACGTTATCGATGGCAATGATCGGTAGGTTCTCTGACTTGGCCCAGGCTAGGAACTCTTCAACCGTTTCGTGGTGTCTAATGTGCTGGTACCGGTCAGTAACCATCGCTCCACGTC
>JAEMTJ010000028.1 GCA_016462375.1 Rhodoluna sp.
GAGGTGCTGTTGCACCTTTCTTGATGGTCCAGGCTCTGGCTTCTTTAGGTCCTGCGGTTAGATAAGTTTGAAGTCCCAAGGTCTTAAAGCCAATGCGAGCTAGCTGATCTAAACCAGATTCATCTTGACCAAGGGAAGCAAGAAGTTCATTAGCTTCTTCGGTTGATAGGTCAATAAGTTCGCTCTCAACCTTCGCATCTAGGAACACCGCTTCAGCAGGTGCAACTAGGTCTGCTAGCAACTTACGCTTACCCGCATCACTGAGAACTGATTCATCAACGTTGAAGACATAGAGGATTGGCTTAGCTGTTAGAAGTCCAAGTTCCTTGATTTCAGTGATATCGATGGTTGAAACTGATAGTGGCTTGCCAGCATTTAGCCAGGCTAGTGCTTCATCAACGGTGACTAGAACAGAAGGTTCTAATTTCTTGCCCTTTACTTCTTTTTCAATACGGTTTCTGGCTTTATCTAGAGTTTCTAGGTCAGCAAGAATTAACTCGGTGTTGATGGTTTCGATATCTCCTGCAGCATCAACCTTGCCATCAACGTGCACAACATCTGGATCAACAAAGCCTCTAACTACCTGAGCAATGGCATCAGCTTCACGGATGTTAGCTAGAAACTTGTTACCTAGGCCTTCGCCCACTGACGCTCCTCTAACAATTCCAGCAATATCAACAAATGAGACAGGAGCAGGGAGAAGTTTCTCTGAGCCAAAGATCTCAGCAAGCTTGTTAAGTCTGACGTCGGGCAGGTTCACCACACCGATGTTGGGTTCAATGGTGGCAAAGGGGTAGTTAGCCGCCAACACATTGTTCTTAGTGAGTGCGTTGAAGAGAGTTGATTTGCCGACGTTAGGTAGTCCGACGATACCGATAGTTAGAGCCACCGTGTAAGTCTAGTTGCGCTTCATTGTTAGATTTAGGTATGCCCCTAAACTTCACCGCAATTGACTTTGAAACCGCTAATGGGTCTCCTGCTAGTCCCTGTGCTGTTGGTTTGGTCAAGGTGGTTGAAGGCAAGATTGTTGACACCTATGCAACTCTGATTCAACCTCCCTATCCGCAGGACTGGTTTGAACCATTTAACATCAAAGTTCATGGCATTACTCCAGAGGACGTGAAAGATGCCCCTAGCTGGGAGATTGCTCTCGCCGAGATGATTTCCTTCATCTCAGGTGATGACCTAATCGCTCATAATGCTGGGTTTGATATGGGTGTTCTCAAAGCATCTGCCTTGGCGATTGATGCTTCTTTACCTAATCTCCGTTACGGTTGCAGCCTGATAATGGCTAGAAAGACATACAACCTGGAGAGCTATCGGTTGAATCAGGTTGCTTACGCTATCGGTATCGAGGAGTTCAACCACCACGATGCATTAGCTGACAGTGATGCCTGCGCCAGGATTGTGATCCACATGGCCGACCGTCACGAGGTTGATAATCTTGATGATTTGGCCAAGCTAACTAACCACAACATCAAGCGTTTACTAGGGGAACCTGCCTAATTTAGGCATCTTGGCTATACTTTTTTGAGTTGGCCGACAAAGTCGTTTGCTTCAAAAACAAAATCCGCCTGAACATCTTAGGCGTTGAATACTTGAAGAAATAAGGAGAAAGACATGTCGCAGAGCCAGTTCAGTGCGCCAGTGGTCACCCTTACTCCTGCCCCAACCCTTGACCGTACCTATTACGTAAACCACCTGAATCCAGGTGGAGTCAACCGGGCTGATGAAGTTCGTGAAGAGCTCGCTGGCAAGGGCATTAACGTATCCCGTGGTCTTACCTTGGCTGGAATCCATGCACCAGGTGTTGTCCCCATCGGTAATGCGGACACCACTGTTCTAGATAGAACAGGTTCTTCCTTTCTAGTGCCACTTTGGGTGGAAGGAAACCTTCGCGTTTCAACCACCATCGTTGACAAGCACGGAACCACAACAAAGGTTAACGAATCTCCGAGATCTCTAAGTGAAGAAGACTGGCAGAAAGTTGTTGACCTAACCGAGCAAGAGGTTAGAAGAACTGGTGCTAAGTGGTTGGTTATCGCGGGAGCGTTGCCAACATACACGTCAACGGGAATTTATGTTGATCTGCAACCTATCTTTGATGCAATGAAGCTTATGGGCGTAAAGGTTGCCCTCGATACTTCAGGTGAACCACTCTCATATTGGGCTCGTGAGGGGTGTGTGAATGTCATCAAACCAAACGCTGAAGAACTAGCTTCTGCTGTTGGGAGAGAACTAACTACCGTAGGAGACGTAGTTGATGCTGCTCGTGAACTTTGTGAACACGGCATCGAAGTTGTTTTAGCTTCTATGGGTGCTGATGGCATGCTTGCTGTTTCTAAAACTGGAACCTGGGCTGCCAGAACTCCTCCGGTAAAAGTAACCAACACCGTGGGTGCTGGAGATGCAACTCTTGCTGGTTTTCTATCTGCTGTCGTTTCTAATCCGGTAGCTGAAGGTGAAGAAGACTACGGAGTTGGTTTCAACATTCCGCTTGGTGTTCAAACAGCTGTGCGTTGGGGTGCAATTGCTGTTACCCAACCCACCTCTGGTTTATCAAATTTAGACAACATGCCGAGTGCCACTGTTGATACAAACCCGGATTTGAATGTTCCACTAGAAGAAGTAGCCAAACCTTAGGAGACAGAAGTGCCTGTAGCATCACCGGATCAATATGCAGAAATGATCAACCGCGCTAAAAAAGCTGGCTTTGCATACCCTGCTATCAACGTATCTAGTTCTCAGACAGTTAACGCTGTTCTGCAGGGACTAACCGAAGCCGGTTCTGACGGCATCCTCCAGGTAACCACCGGTGGCGGTGACTACTGGTCTGGTTCATCTGTCAAGCACATGGCAACCGGTGCTGCTGCGATGGCTAACTTCGTAAGAGAAGTTGCTAAGAACTACCCGATCACAGTTGGCATTCACACCGACCACTGCTCTAAGCCACACCTAGAGACTTTCCTACTTCCACTTCTGGAACTCAGCAAAGAGCGGGTTCGTAACCACCAGGAGCCTTTGTTTAACTCTCAGATGTGGGATGGTTCAGCAGTATCTCTAACTGAGAACTTACAAATCTCTAAAGACCTACTAGCTCAAACCAAGAACCTAGGCATCATCCTGGAAGTTGAAATTGGTGTTGTCGGTGGCGAGGAAGACGGCGTTGAAGGCGGCGAAGGTGAGCACCTTTACTCAACCATCGAAGACGGCCTGCTAACGGCTGAAGCTCTAGGTCTAGGTGAGAACGGTCGATACCTAACCGCATTGACTTTCGGTAATGTGCACGGCGTCTATAAAGCCGGCAACGTAGTGCTTCGCCCAGAACTCCTAAAAGACATCCAACGCGCAGTTGGCGATAAATATGGCAAGGACATGCCATTTGATTTGGTATTCCACGGTGGTTCAGGTTCAAGCCCTAAAGAAATTGCCGATGCAGTTTCTTTTGGTGTTGTGAAGATGAACATCGACACTGACACTCAGTATGCATTCACCAGATCAATTGCCGGTCATATGCTTTCCAACTACGACAAGGTACTCAAAGTTGACGGTGAAGTTGGAGATAAGAAGGCTTACGACCCTAGAGGTTGGGGTAAGACTGCAGAAGCCGCAATGGCTAAACGAGTAGTGCTGGCAACCCAAGAACTAGGTTCAGCTTCTAAATCAATGTCTCTTTAGTTTGTTACTGGTTTCTTCACCAGCAGCTTTCAAATCTTTTCTAAGTTCCTTAGGCAGTGAGAACTGCACGTCTTCTTCTGCTGTCTGAACCAGTTGAACATCGCCATAGCCACGTTCCGCTAAATACTCAAGCACTTCATCAACTAGAACTTCTGGCACGCTAGCACCAGAGGAAACACCAACTGAATCAACTCCATCAAACCAAGATTCTTGAATCTCAGTTGCAAAGTCAACTCGGTATGAAGCTTTAGCGCCAGCTTCTAGAGCAACTTCAACCAGTCGAACAGTGTTGGAAGAGTTAGCAGAACCGACAACGATAACCAAATCACTATCCTTGGCTACCTTCTTGATTGCTACCTGCCTGTTTTGAGTTGCATAGCAAATGTCATCGCTAGGTGGGTTTTGCAGTGTTGGGAATTTTTCACGGAGGGCATTAACAGTCTCGTAGGTTTCATCAACGGAAAGAGTTGTTTGAGAAAGCCAGATAACTTTCTCAGGGTCACGAATAGTGACGTTCAAGATGCCATGTCTGCCGTCAACTAGTTGGACATGCTCTGGAGCTTCTCCAGCTGTTCCTTCAACTTCTTCATGACCTTCGTGACCGATTAGCAGAATGTCGTAATCCTCGCTGGCAAATCGCTGAACTTCTCGGTGGACTTTGGTTACCAGTGGGCAGGTGGCATCAATGGTATTTAGGTTTCTACCTTCAGCCGCCTTCACTACAGCTGGGCTAACGCCATGGGCAGAGAAGACCAAGATTGAACCCTCAGGAACCTCATCAACCTCATCAACGAAGATTGCTCCACGCTTTTCTAGCCCGTTTACCACGTGCTTGTTGTGAACAATCTCCTTGCGGACATAAACCGGTGAGCCATGGAGTTCTAGGGCCTTTTCAACGGCAATAACGGCTCTATCGACTCCTGCACAGTATCCGCGGGGAGCAGCAAGCAAGACTCGCTTAGCGGAACCTTTATGTCGGTTAGCCGAAGTATTCTGGATGTCAGTCACTTACGTAATTCTAGACGGGGTGGAAGAGGAAGCACTAATGAACGACTCCGTGGATTTGAACTCCATAGGTAAAGACCCAGATCACCCCTTTACCGTTCAGCAGTTGAGCGAGCGAGTTGGCGCTGCCGTTAGCAAGTGGGGAAACGCCTGGGTAGAGGGTGAACTCATCAAATTCCAGCACAAAGCAGGCGGTCACGCCTACCCGCAACTTAGAGATCTAGCTACTGGTTCAACCATTTCCTTGGTTATCTTCGCCGGAGTGCTCGGCACAGCTACTGAGAAGTTTGAAGATGGCGACCGAGTATTGGTTTCAGGCAACATGGACTATTACATCGCGAGAGGCTCAATCAGCCTAAAAGTTTCCAGCATCAAGAAAGTTGGCATCGGTGTTCTGATGGCCGAGATTGAAGCCAGAAGAGCGAAGATTATTGCTGAAGGGCTAGCTGATCCAGATAAGAAAAATAAGCTTCCATTTCTTCCTGGAGTTATCGGTTTGATTACCGCATCAGGATCGGATGCTGAAAAAGACGTAAAGCAAAATGTTTTGCTTCGTTGGCCTGAAGCTAAATTTAGGATGATTAACGTTTCTGTGCAGGGGCCCGAATGTGCTCCGACTGTAGCAGCAGCAATAAAAGAATTAGATGCAGATCCTGAAGTTGAAGTAATAATCATTACCAGAGGTGGCGGTGGCTTCCTAGACCTGGTTGGCTTTAGCGATGAGACATTGGTGAGAACTGCAGCTGCAGCTAAGACTCCAATTATTTCTGCTATCGGACACGAGAACGATAATCCAATTCTGGATAACGTTGCTGACCTTCGCGCATCAACTCCTACTGATGCCGCTAAGCGAGTTGTTCCTGATGTCGTTGATGAAAGAAGAAAGATTGCTGATTCACTGATTCGAATGAAATCCATCATCAGTAGTTTTGTAAACGCTCAGCTGACTTTGGTGCATCAAATCAGACAGCACCCATTACTAAAAGATCCACATGCTTATCTAGATCAGAGAGCTGATGACCTACTGAGGGCAATCTCTGACCTTAGAGATGATGTCGATGGCAAGCTTGAGCGTCAAAGTACTGACCTAATCTCTAAACGAAGCCTGCTTCGTTCACTTTCCCCACAGAGCACCCTAGACCGCGGCTACTCGGTAATCCGAGATGCCAACGGCAACGTAATCACCGATTCAACTCAGGTAAAGACTGGAGATGCCCTAAAACTCAAGGTTGCCAAGGGTGACCTCAACGCTACAGCCAACTAACTATTAAACTGGAGATATCATGACTGAGAAGAACGCAAACGCTGACGTAGCGACAATGACCTACGAACAGGCCCGAGACGAGCTAACCAAGGTGCTAAACCAGCTTGAAGCAGGTTCGGTGACCCTGGATCAAAGCATGGCGCTCTGGGAGCGTGGCGAGGTTTTAGCCCAGAAGTGCGAGCAGTGGCTTGCCGGGGCTAGAGCAAAACTAGACGCAGTTCTAAAAGACAAAAAGGAATAGTCCTTGAGCGATTCGGCAGCAAGACATAGAGCGAGACAGACCGTAATCAATCTGTCCTTAGCACTAGCAGCCAGTGTTGGTCTAGTTGTCGTTTTGGTTCTTATTGTTCCTCGTGATGATTCGAATCGAATTAAACCAGTCGACTACGCAACTATTTCTCAGGGAGCCGCTAGCGATAGCAATTTAGATATATTCACAATCACGCCACCTTCAGTTTGGTGGAGCAATAACGCTACTTTCAACGAGAACCCGGTTGACACAGTAAAGAACTTCACCGCTGGTTTTGTTGGTAGTGAAACCAAATACATCGGATACACCCAAGCTTTCGATGCAAACCCCACCTGGTTAGCTCTTAACCTAGCTGGCCTGACCCCAACCGGTGAACTAAAGACTGAGCATTACACCTGGCAAATTTATAAATCCATCGAAGAGCATGAGCCGGCAAAAACTAAAGATTACCTAATGGTCCTCGATTACAGCGACCAAGACTATGTCTTGCTATACGGTGTTGCAGAGACAGCTGAATTTGAAACATTCGCACAAGCAATTGATAAGAAGATATCGGGGGTAATGGATCTTGGTTGATACAAATAGACCTACTAATCCGAAAGAAGCTTGGGCCGCAATTCTCGAAGGAAATACTCGTTTTGTCTCTGGCAAACTTGCCCACCCTAGACAAGACATTGATCACAGAGAGAAGTTAGCCCAAGCACAAAAACCGTTCGCTGCTCTGTTTGGTTGTGCTGACTCAAGACTTTCAGCCGAAATCATTTTTGATGTTGGTCTTGGTGATTTGTTTGTGGTTCGTAATGCCGGTCAAGTAATTGCAGAAACAATTCTTGGGTCTTTGGAGTATGCAGTTGAAGTGTTGGGTGTGCCCTTGATTTTGGTGCTGGGCCACGACGAGTGTGGAGCTATCAGGGCAACCATCGATGCGACCCAGGGCAAGATGGAAGCTAAGGGTGAATTTATTCACAACCTAATTGAGCGCATCACTCCCACCGTCCTTGAGGCTCAAGCAAATGGCCTGCACCACATCGACGAGATTACCGATCTTCACGTCAGAGATACCATCAACGAAATGATAGGTCGGTCCAAGCTCATCGCGCAGCGCATAGATTCAGGTAAATTGGCAGTGGTTGGTGCAAATTACCGTCTCACCCTAGGTGAGGTTCATGAAATAGTCACTTTCGGAAATGTCAACGAATAGGTTAGGCAAATAAATGGAATATCGCATTGAACACGACACCATGGGTGAAGTTAAGGTCCCGGTAAACGCCCTTTACGCCGCTCAAACAGCCCGCGCGGTGGAGAACTTCCCTATCAGTGGAACTACCCTTGAACGCGCCCACATCGCTGCCCTAGCCCAGATAAAGAAGTCTGCTGCCTTGGCCAACGCTTCCCTTGGAGTTCTCGATAAGGCAATCGCAGATGCGATTGCCTCCGCAGCTGATGAAGTTATAGCTGGCAAACACGATGGCGAATTCCCAGTAGACATATTCCAGACCGGTTCTGGAACTTCATCGAATATGAACATGAACGAAGTTCTAGCAACTCTGGCTACAAACAAGCTTGGCTCTAAGGTGCACCCAAACGACCATGTCAATGCCTCTCAGTCCTCGAACGATGTCTTCCCAACCTCAGTTCACGTTGCTGTGACCTCTGCTCTAATAAACGATCTGCTACCTTCTCTCGATCACCTAGCCAAAGCGCTAGAGAGTAAATCCAAGGAGTGGGAAAGCGTAGTTAAAGCTGGTAGAACTCACCTGATGGATGCAACACCGGTAACACTGGGGCAAGAGTTTGGTGGCTACGCTGCACAAATTCGCTACGGCATCGAAAGAGTGAACTCATCAATTGCTCGAGTTGCTGAGGTCCCACTAGGTGGAACTGCTGTTGGAACTGGAATTAATACTCCTAAGGGTTTCCCTCAGGAAGTTATTCGACTGCTAGCTATTGAGACCAAACTTCCTATCACCGAAGCACGCAACCACTTTGAAGCACAGGGTGCAAGAGATGGTTTGGTTGAAGCATCAGGAGCGCTTAGAACTCTAGTTGTCGGTGTTACCAAGATTGCCAACGATCTTCGTTGGATGGGTTCTGGTCCTAACGCAGGCCTCGGTGAGATTTCAATTCCAGATCTCCAGCCAGGATCCTCAATCATGCCTGGCAAAGTAAACCCAGTTATTCCGGAAGCGGTAATGATGGTGGTTGCCAGAGTAATTGGCAATGATGCAACTGTCGCTTGGGCTGGAGCCAGCGGTAACTTCGAACTAAACGTAGCAATCCCGGTTATGGGTAATGCACTTCTAGAATCAATCAGATTGCTATCTAACTCGCTTCGCCTTCTTGCCGACAAGACAGTTTTAGGGTTAGAAGCAAACGTTGAGAGAGCAAAAGCACTTGCTGAATCAAGCCCTGCAATTGTTACTCCGCTTAACAAATACATTGGCTACGAAGCTGCAGCCAAGATTGCAAAGCATGCTGTTGCTAAAGCAATTACAATTCGTGAGGCAACCATTGAACTTGGTTATGTTGATGGCGAGAAACTAACTCTTGATCAACTTGACAAAGCACTTGATGTGCTTTCGATGACCAAACCTAGTGAGTAAATAGCCAACTGGCATTCGCTCCGATAAAGCTCAGCAAAAGGTAAGGACCAAGAGGAATACTTGAGCCGATCTTTGCTTTACTCAGCACAATCAAAATCAAGACAACAGCAAAAGCTAATACAAATGCTACCCCGATGGCAATTACTGGTAACCATGGATTGAAATAACCTAGGGTCATTGCAATCGCTGTCGCAAGTTTTACATCCCCCATGCCCAGAGCGTTTAAGTAATTCGCGGCTAACCCTAAAACTCCAACTGTTAGTGCAATTAGAACTGCATATAGTTGGCGTGCCCAGTCTGCTGAGATTATCGTGGCTATGAGCTGTGCTAAGAGAGCAACGGGGAACGCAGGTAACACCAACCTGTTTGGAAGTCGATGCTCTCTTAGATCAATCACAGTCAATGGCCAAGCCACGGCTAGCAAATACAGAGCGGGTATTAGCGCTATTAGTTCAGACAGACTGGGCACTAACCCAAGATAGTTAAATCTCTATTTCTGTGCTGGAGTTTTACACAGCCCTAGCGATCGAGCAGGCTGGTAACCATATCTGCAATCGGTGAGCGTTCGCTTCTAGTTAGCGTCAGGTGAGCAAACAGTGATTGGCCCTTTAGAGCTTCGATAACTGAGGCAACACCGTCGTGTCTACCAACTCGTAAGTTATCTCTTTGCGCAACATCGTGAGTGAGGATAACTCTTGAGTTCTGACCAATTCGAGAGAGCACTGTTAGCAAAACGTTTCGTTCAAGGGACTGAGCTTCATCAACGATCACGAAGGTGTCGTGCAGGGATCTTCCTCTGATGTGAGTCAGAGGTAGGACTTCTAGTATCCCTCGGTCAGTTACGTGCTCTAAGACTTCTTTGGACACCAATGGTCCAAGGGTGTCAAAAACAGCTTGAGCCCAAGGGTTCATCTTCTCGGCTTCAGAACCAGGAAGATAACCAAGCTCTTGACCACCAACAGCGTAGAGCGGTCTAAAGACCATGATCTTCTTGTGTGCTCGGCGCTCAAGCACAGCCTCTAAACCAGCACATAGTGCAAGAGCTGATTTACCAGTTCCTGCTCGTCCACCAAGAGACACAATTCCGATTTCTGGATCTAGCAATACATCGATGGCAAGTCTCTGCTCAGCAGATCTACCGTGCACACCGAAGACATCTCGGTCTCCCCTGACTAGCTTTACTCTCTTGTCTGCAGTGACACGACCCAGTGCATGTCCTCTTTCGCTGGTGATAACTAGACCACAGTTCACCGGTAGGTCTTTTACTTCTGGATGCTCATAGGTTTCTGAGTCGTAGAGATCACTCATCTGATCTGCACTCATCGCTATTTCGTGAATACCGGTGTATCCAGAGTCAACTGCCATCTCTGCGCGGTACTCATCTGCCATAAGCCCAAGTGCAGAAGCCTTCACACGCAGCGGTAGGTCTTTAGAAACCACAGTGACATCAAAACCTTCATTAGCGAGGTTTGCTGCCACTGCCAGAATTCTAGAATCGTTATCCCCTAACTGGAACCCAACAGGAAGAACATTTGGGTTAATGTGATTCAGTTCAACACGAAGTGTTCCGCCATCACCTATCTCAACTGGAAAATCTAATCTGTGGTGCTTCATGCGAAGGTCATCCAGGTGACGAAGTGCCTGTCTTGCGAAATAGCCAATTTCTGGATCGTTACGCTTTTTCTCAAGTTCGTTGATGACGATGATTGGCAGCACGATTTCGTGCTCGGCAAATTTGAATATAGCTCTAGGGTCGGCTAGCAGAACCGAGGTATCGATGACGAAGGTCTTTATCTTCGTCTCTTGCTTTTTGGGGGTTGCCTTAGCAGTTGTCTTGATGGTTTTGGTTGGATTACTGCTTTTAGTTGGCATTAACTCTCCTGCATGATTCTGTTTGATTAGAGATTACGCCTAAGCAATTAAAGAAAGCACATCAACACGCCCGAGTCAGGGTGTGGTAATCAAAAATTTACTTAAGCACCGAATCTGCGGTTACGTTTACCAAAAGCACGCAGCGCTCTGAGAAAATCTACCCGCCTAAAATCAGGCCAGAGGGCTTCCTCGAAGTAGAGCTCGCTGTTGCTGCTCTGCCATAGTAAGAAGCCGCTCAGGCGCTGTTCTCCTGATGTTCTGATAATCAAATCAGGGTCAGGTTGGCCACCGGTGTATAGGTGCTCGGTGATTAGTTCTGGAGTTAGCAGTTCAACTAAATCTTCAGTGCTTGCCCCTGATTTAGCATGTGTCTTTACGATCTGTTTCATAGCCTCAGCGATTTCGTTACGCCCTCCGTAGGCAACGGCTAGGTTCACATGCAGTCCGTGGATGTTCTTGGTTGCCTTTTCAGCTTTCTCAACTCGCTCACGCAATTCTGTTGGCAGAGACTCCCTGGAACCCACCAATTGAACTCTCCACAATTGAGCTTCAGCTAACTCTGCTGCCACATCGCCAATGATTCTCAAAAGGTCTTCTAGTTCATCTTCAGTGCGCTTGGTGAGGTTCTCAATCGAGAGCATATACAAAGTCACAACTGGTATACCTAGGTCATCGCACCAGCCTAGAAACTCATGGATCTTCTTGCCACCTGCGGTATGACCCACTTTTGCTTTAGCTGAAAAGTTTCGTTCAGCCCAACGTCGATTGCCATCGAGCATCACAGCGACGTGCTTAGGCAAAGCGTCTTTGGTGAGGCCACCCAGAATGCCACGCTCATAGAGGCGATAAATTAACTTACGCACCCCTTAAGGTTACCTGCTGATAAGTGCTCAGAAATACTGGTTAGGGTTTAGTAATGGAGAACAACCAGCAAGATAGCCCCGACCCTCTTTACCTCCCACTGTCAGAGACCATCCCCGCTGATGCCTTAGAGAAGAAGCCTTCTTGGCGAGGTTGGATTCACACCGGCGTCCTACCTATCGTTATTGCCGGTGGCATCATCCTGATTGTGTTAGCTCACGGAACTATCTCTAAACTGTCTGCCAGCATATTCTTTGGTAGTTCATTTCTGCTCTTTGGAAACAGTGCTTTGTATCACCGGTTCAACTGGAAACCAAAGATGAAGGTAACTCTCAAAAGAATTGATCACGCCAACATCTTTTTACTTATTGCCGGCAGTTACACACCAATGGCAATGCTGGCTCTGCCAGCAGATAAAGGAATTGTGCTCCTAGTCGCAGTTTGGATTGGGGCAATCCTTGGCATCAGTTTTAGGATCTTCTGGATCAACGCACCTAGGTGGTTATATGTGCCTTTGTATGTTTTATTGAGTTGGGCTGCGATGTTTTATGTCGCAGACTTCTTTGCATTCAATCCAGCGGCAATGTCATTGATTCTGATCGGTGGTATTTGTTACACCATCGGTGCTGTTGTCTATGGTATGAAAAGACCAAACCCAATCCCAGGTCATTTTGGTTTTCATGAAATATTTCATTCACTAACAGTGATTGCTTTTATCTGCCACTGGGTAGCAGTATTACAAGTTTCAATGACCCCACTTTTGGGCTCCTTAGGAAACTAGCTCTTTTTCTTTTGCTTGGCTAGTTCAGCTGCCTCATCTGCTGCAGCTTCTTCTTCTGTGATCTCCTGTTGGATTTCAGCGCGGTAGCGCATTCTTCTGATTCTTCTGACCATGTCGTAAATCAAGAACAGGGCTGCAACAGCCAAACCGAAGGTAAAGATCCAGCCGAGGGTGCCAGGGCTAGTTGAGATTGCGGTTGGCTCAGCAGATTCAGTAGGAACTGGAGTACCAGCAGTTTTGAGAATTAGGGAAAACAGGTTCATGAGTTAACCTTATTCTGATGGAAGAGTTACCAAATCAAATAGCCGAAAGATACGGCCGTGGCCCTAGCCAGACCGCTCGCAATCGGATTGGCGTGATTATTACTGCGACAGTCTTGGGACTGCTTTTTGCCATCTGGATGGTCTGGGTAACCATAACTGGATCCAACCAATTAGACCCTAAAACCACCGCCTACGAGCTTCTAGGCTCTGGCCAGGTAAAAGTGACTTTCACAGTTGTCAAGCCCGCTAATGCGACCGTAATTTGCGCTTTGAAGGCCCTAAAGCAGGATTACGGCATCGTTGGCTATAAAGAAGTGGCCATGCCAGGGGACGCTTCTGAGAACGGCGCAGCGTTAGAACTAAGCCAGAAGGTGACCTTTAGCACCACCGAACAAGCGGTTACGGGGCTGGTCGATAAGTGCTGGTTTAACTAGACTTGTTCTAATGACGCTCGACCTTCGGTCGAGCGCTTTTATTTAGGTCTCATAAAACATCTGGAGCATCATGAACAACAACCCAACTTGGCTCACTCAGGAGGCGCATGACCGCCTCAAGGCTGAACTCGGCAACCTGCTGAACGTCGAGCGCGCTGCCATTGCCAAGAAGATCCAGGAAGCCAGAGAAGAAGGCGACCTAAAAGAAAACGGTGGTTACCATGCTGCTAAAGACCAGCAGGGCATCATCGAAGCAAGAATTGCTCGTCTAAACCAGATCCTCGCTAACTCTGTTGTTGGTGAATCAAAAGAGAACAGCGAGACTGTCTCTCAGGGAATGGTTATCACCATTGAGCTTAACGGTAAGAGCATGGAGTTCTTACTAGGTTCTGCTGAGATGGCAGAGAATACTGACCTAACTGTTTACTCGCCGGATAGCCCAATGGGTAATGCCATCGTGGGAGCAAAGATTGGTGAATCGGTTTCATACACCGCACCTACCGGTAAAGAACTAACAGTCAAGATTGTGGCTGTTAAACACTTCGAAGGTTAGTCGTCCCGAGCTTCCATAATTCTTGGCTTTAGCCCGGCATTTTTTAGAGCCTTCAGAACTTCAAGGGTATGTTCGTGACCCGAAGTCTCAACTGAAAGATTTAGTTCAACTTCAGAAATCTTCAAACCCAAACCATGACGTGTGTGAAGTACTTCAACAACGTTTGCATTTGCCTTTGCAATAACTTCTGCTGTAAGAGCAAGCTGCCCTGGGCGGTCTGGAAGCATTACTGAGATTGTCGTGTATCTTTCAGCGGCTGAAAGACCATGTCTAACCAGTCTCTGCAACAACAGCGGATCCATATTTCCACCAGAGAGAATCACAACAGTCTTACCTTTTAGTTTTAGCTTTCCAGCAATCAGCGCAGCAACGCCAACTGCACCTGCTGGCTCAACGACCTGTTTAGATCGTTCTAGTAAAACAAGGATTGACTTAGCAATCTCATTCTCAGAAACCGTAACAACTTTGTCTAGATGCTTCTTGATTAATTCGAAGGGAATACGTCCGGGTTTTGAAACAGCAATACCGTCGGCAATGGTTGGCGTGGTGTGAACTTCAGTTAGCTTGCCTGTCTTCATTGATGGCACGTAAGGCGCAGCATGTTCTGACTGGACACCATAAACCTTAACTTTTCTACCATTGGCTTTTGCAGAAAGCTTTGCCACGACGGCAACACCAGCAGCTAATCCGCCACCACCGATAGCAACAACAATATTGTCAACGTCAGGCATTTCCTGCATGATTTCTAAACCAACGGTGCCCTGGCCAACAACCACATCAATGTGATCAAAGGGCGGGATAAAAACTGAATTCTTCTTATGGGAAAACTCTTGGGCAGCTCTTAGGCACTCAGAGAAGGTTGCTCCGACTAGAACTACCTCAGCCCCGTAACCCTTAGTGGCTTGAACCTTAGGCAGCGATGCGCCAATCGGCATAAAGATGGTTGCCTTGATTCCGAGCTTTGCTGAAGCTAGGGCGACTCCCTGAGCATGGTTACCAGCGCTAGCTGCAACCACTCCACGCTTTCGCTCCTGAGTGCTCAGCTTAGACATGCGGTTATAGGCACCACGAAGCTTATAGGCACCTGTTCTCTGCAGGTTTTCAGCCTTTAGATAGACCAAACCACCAGTTAGCTCAGAAAGGTAGAAGCTATCTAAAATTGGAGTTTTCTTAGCGATAGCCAAAACATTGGCCTCAGCATCCTCAAAATCCTTCAGAGTCGGCGTTACCACCGGAATCGCATTAGACAAACTAACCTCACTTACTTATTTATTAGAGTTTAGTTTGCCTTCGAGGCTCTAAAGGCACCAAAAGTTCACTAAAATCTAGTCTCGCTTAGGTTTAAGGTTGTCCTCTCGGATAATTCTTCGTTCATCCTCCAACATTCCGTTCAAAGCGCTTCCTCGGCCAACAACACGACCAATGTTGGCACCACGAAGTCCGATGTATTTTTCGTCAGAATTCTTTGGGTCATTCTGCAGCTTCTTGAGGCTTGTCGCGCCTCGGAGTCTGCGTTGAATTTTCGTAGACCTCGACATCCGTGCTTGGCGCTCTAATTCAGTAAGATGAGCCCAATCACGTTCACCAATGAATAACTTCTTTATCCAGCTGAGGATCGCCTTCATCAGAATGCACCCCTAAGAGCAACTAGTCCACCCCTGATAAAACCAGGACCACCGCCGAGCTCCGGTGAGAAGTTTCTCAAACAAATGTTTAGCCATTCGGACGACTTTCCACAGTCTTCGACTCCCGCATATTCACTTGGCTGACTCATGGGGAAATTTGTCGCAAAAACTAAGGTTGCAGACAATGCAAAGATGATGAATATAATTGCCTTTAGTTTCATGACTCTCCTAAGGAATTCCTTTAAATAAAACTGCTAGTAATCTAGCATCTGCAAGTTATATCAGAGCACAACCCAATCCCGAAAGCCTCCAATGTCTTCCGACCTAAGTGCTAAAGAGGTAAGGCTGCTAGCCCTGTTTGCCTGCGGGCTGGACTCTAGACAGGATAAGACGGTTCTGGATGTCATCTCAAGATTCGGCATGCTCCAGATCGACAGTGTCAATGTCTTCGAACGAGCTCACTACATGCCTCTCTTCAGCCGCCTAGGTTCCTATGACAAGAATGAATTAGATTCTCTGACCCAAGGTAAGCATCCTAAATTGATTGAGTATTGGGCGCACCAAGCAAGTTTTATAAAGACAGAAGACCTACCGCTTTTTGATTGGCGTATGCAGTGGTATCGAGATAGAGCCTCTTCGAAAGATAGCTGGCAAAGCCAGAATAAGAAACTAGTCAAATGGATTCTTGCAGAGCTAGAAGCAAACGGGCCGATGACTCATAGCCAGTTCGAACACGAGGAGAACGAGAGAACTGGTTCTTGGTGGGGTTGGAGCAACGTAAAGATTGCTCTTGAGCGACTAATGAGACAAGGTCTAGTTATTGCTGCCGGTAGAAGAAACTTCAGCAGAGTGTATGCACTGCCTGAACAAGCGCTGCCAAAGAGCATTCTCAACAAGAGTGTCGATCATCAAACAGCTCAGGTAAAGCTCTTTGGTAATGCAGCAAAGCTGATGGGTGTCGGAACTATAAAAGATATAGCCAACGTTTACTGCGAAACACCCACCGACATTAAGCCCATAAT
Source organism: Rhodoluna sp. (assembly GCA_016462375.1). GTDB lineage: Bacteria > Actinomycetota > Actinomycetes > Actinomycetales > Microbacteriaceae > Rhodoluna. The sequence continues at coordinate 16,212 of JAEMTJ010000028.1, forward strand.
CCTTAACCTCGTTGATCTAGGAATTATCAGAGAAGTCTCTGTCGAGGGCTGGAAAGAGAAAGCATATCTT
>JAEMTJ010000058.1:0-2941 GCA_016462375.1 Rhodoluna sp.
CCCACTGCTGCCTCCCGTAGGAGTCTGGGCCGTGTCTCAGTCCCAGTGTGGCCGTCCACCCTCTCAGGCCGGCTACCCGTCGTCGCCTTGGTGAGCCATTACCTCACCAACTAGCTGATAGGCCGCGAGCTCATCCTTGACCGAAATTCTTTCCACGCCCGTGGGATGCCCCAAGGCGTCGTATCCGGTATTAGCTACAGTTTCCCGCAGTTATCCCAGAGTCAAGGGCAGATTGCTCACGTGTTACTCACCCGTTCGCCACTAATCCGCCGGAGCAAGCTCCAGCTTCATCGTTCGACTTGCATGTGTTAAGCACGCCGCCAGCGTTCATCCTGAGCCAGGATCAAACTCTCCGTAAAAGTTTTTTTGGACCAAAGCAAGCTTTGACCCAAGTTTTACGAACCCCCGGAAATTGGGGGATTCAATTTGATCTGACTAAATCAGATTGTCTGACAATCTGTCTAATCCAATTACTGCTGAACATTCAAAAAGGCAAGCCTTCTTGAAGCCAGGTTCTTGGCATCGACATTGTGCACGCTGTTGAGTTCTCAAGGATCGGATGCATCTACGATTTCCCGTTAGGTTCCTACGCAGAGCAACTTCACTAACTTACCACTTTTTAGGCACAAGTCAAATAGACATGCGCCAAAAAACTCAAAATAATTTGAGCTTCTTCCATGGAAAATTATTCAATCAGAGACGGCAAAACATAGCAAATAATTGCTAAGTCTTTAGGTTCTGATTGGTTGCACTTGAGCCGGGTTCCTAAGCAGGATTCCCAAACTTTGGGCAACGAGATAAAACAATACGCCTAAATAGGCTGCAAGTCAAATGACTAGCCGATAAATAGCGCAGCTAGGGTCTTTTTACCTCTGCGAAGGACAGCAAATTCACCCAAAATAGCCTGATCCAGAGTTGCCGACTCATCTGTGACCTTATTGTTATTGAGGTAAACCCCACCTTCGGCAATAGCCCTGCGAGCAGCACTCAGACTTGCAACTAGACCAGTTTCAACCAGCAAATCAGTGAGATTTGCGCCAAGTTTAGCCTTGGCATTCGGGAGCTCCTGGAGCGCGCTAGCAAGTGTCACCCTATCTAGCAGTTCTAGTTCACCCTGACCAAATAATGCTTGCGAAGCGGCAATGGCAGCCTCTGCCGCTTCAGTTGAGTGCACCAAGCTGGTGACTTCTAAGGCCAGTCTCTTCTGCGCTGCCCGAAGGTGTGGCTCGGCTGAAAGCTGCTTCTCCAGCTCTTCAATCTCAGCTCTAGACAGGAAAGTAAATACTCTCAGCAGGTTTATTGCATTAGCATCTTCGACATTTAGCCAGAACTGATAGAAAGCGTAGGTAGAAGTTAGCTCTGAGTCCAACCAGATTGCATTGCCCTCTGATTTGCCAAACTTCTTACCCTCAGAGTCAGTAATCAGTGGAGTTGCCAAGATGTGGGCTGATTTACCTTCCACCTTGTGGATTAGGTCAGTACCACTAGTCAGATTGCCCCACTGGTCACTGCCACCGATCTGCAGAGTGCAGTTGTTGCGACGGTATAGTTCCAGGAAGTCCATCCCCTGAAGAATTTGGTATGAGAATTCAGTAAAAGAGATGCCTGCATCCGAATTCAAACGCGCCGAAACAGCGTCCTTGCTGAGCATTTTGCCAACTCGGAAATGTTTACCGATGTCTCTAAGAAAGTCGATTGAACTCATAGGCTCAGTCCAGTCCAGGTTGTTAACCAGTTCAGCAGCGTTAGCGCCTTCGAAGGAAAGGAATCGCTTGCCCTGCTCCCCTAGCCTTGCCACCCATTCGCTAACAGTCTCTTTGGTGTTGAGAGTTCGCTCAGCATTTGGCTTTGGATCACCGATGAGACCGGTGGCCCCGCCTATTAGCAGCAGTGGTTTGTGACCGGCAAGCTGCAGTCTTCGCATCACAAGCAGTTGAACTAGATTGCCAAGGTGAAGACTGGGTGCGGTTGGATCAAAACCACAATAGTAGGTAACAGTTCCAGAATTGAATGCTTTACGAAGTTCCGCTTCATCAGTTGAAAGAGCGATTAGACCTCGCCACTTCAGTTCATCCCAGGTTTCGGAGAAAGAACTGTCGTTGCTCTGCGCGGTTAGTGCACTCGATGATGGCATGTATAAAATCTACCCGTTTGTCTGGCTGAGCAGTTTGCGCAACGCACTTAGTTGATCTAGCACTCTCGGAACTGCCGTGCCTCCAGCTCCTGTTCTAGATTTGATAGAACCGGTAACACTCAAGACTTCTCTGACTTCTGGCGTTAGGTGCTTACTAATTGCTGCAAACTCTAAGTCACTGACCTCATTTAGATCTAGGGACTTTGATTCAGCAAAAGAGACCAACTTGCCGGTGATCTCATGTGCTTCACGGAAAGGCACGTTCTGCTTCACAAGCCACTCAGCGACGTCAGTTGCCAATGAATAACCAGCTGAAGCCAGATCTTCCATCCGCTGAGTATTGAACTCCATGGTGGCAACCATGCCGGTAAAGGCTGGTAGCAGTAAGTTCAGGCTGTCCAGAATATCAAAGACTGGCTCTTTGTCTTCTTGAAGGTCACGGTTGTATGCAAGCGGAAGAGCTTTCAGGGTTGCTAGAAGTCCAGTTAGATCACCGATGATTCTTCCAGTCTTGCCTCTGGTAAGTTCTGCCACATCAGGATTCTTCTTCTGCGGCATAATCGATGATCCGGTTGAGAAAGCATCAGCTAGTTTGACGTAATTGAATTCCGCTGTTGCCCAGATGATGATTTCTTCTGCGAAGCGTGAGAGATCAATTGCAATCAAAGTTCCAATGAAGGCAAACTCTGCAACAACATCTCTAGATGAAGTCGCATCGATTGAGTTAGCCATCGGCGCAGTCAACCCAAGTGCAGTTGAAACAACTGTTGGGTCAAGTGCTAACGATGTTCCAGCTAGCGCTCCTGC
>JAEMTJ010000058.1:3041-4178 GCA_016462375.1 Rhodoluna sp.
GTCTCACCACTAAAACGTCCGCCCCAGAGCGAAGATGATTCATTCATAACTACTTCTTACCTCTGTTTGCATCACGTTTAGCCGCAATCTTGCTTGGCAGTGCCCAAAGTTCAATGAAACCCTTAGCCATAGATTGGTCGAAGGTATCCCCGGTGTCATAGGTAGCCAAATCAAAGTCATAAAGTGACTCTTCCGATCTTCTACCGGTAACAACTGCTCTTCCACCTTGAAGTTTCAAACGAACCTCACCAGAAACATATTCCTGGGTGTGATCAATAAATACATCAAGCGAACGCTTCAATCCAGAGAACCAGAGACCTTCATAAACTAAATCAGCCCAGCGAGCTTCCAGGCCACGCTTGAAACGATTCACATCACGTTCAAGAGTTAGATTCTCCAACTCCTCGTGCGCTGCAATAAGAGCAATACCGGCAGGTGATTCATAAACCTCACGGCTCTTAATTCCGACCAAACGATCTTCAACGATATCGATTCTGCCAACACCGTGAAAACCAGCTAAGTCATTCATCTTCTGAATCAGTTCAATCGCTGAGTATGAAACGCCATCCAGCGCAACTGGAATACCAGCTTCAAACTTGATGGTTACTTCAGTTGCCTCTCTGAAGACATCAGGGTCTTGCGTGTATGAATATAGGTCTTCAATCGGAGCATTCCAAGGGTCTTCCAAGAAACCTGTTTCAACAGCTCTTCCCCAAACGTTCTGGTCAACAGAGTATGGCGACTTCTTGGACTGAGCGATTGGTAGGTTGTTCTTCTCAGCGAATTCGATTGCCTTATCGCGGGTAAGTGCTAAATCTCTAATCGGTGCGATTGATTTCAACTCAGGAGCAATTGCAGCAACGGCTGCTTCAAAACGAACCTGATCGTTACCCTTACCGGTGCAACCGTGAGCCACACTATCTGCCCCTAGTTTTCTAGCAACACTTGCCAGATGTTTGCCAATTAGCGGACGAGAAAGAGCTGAAACCAATGGATATCGCTTCTGGTAGAGAGCATTAGCTTTCAAAGCCGGCATTAGATAATCATCGGCAAACTCAGCTTTGGCATCAACGACAATCGCTTCAACCGCTCCACAGTCCAATGCGCGCTGGCGAATAACATCCATGTCCTCGCCAC
>JAEMTJ010000029.1:0-2726 GCA_016462375.1 Rhodoluna sp.
GATGCGTCCTCGGGATGAGAGTTTTGCTCTAAATGTAAATGATATTCAAGTACTCGAGAAAGACGACAATCGGTATGCCGGACCGCTGCAGGTTGTTATTCCTGAGCAGCTAGCTACGCGGACAAACATTGAATTGCTAGATTCCATCTTCAAGAAATATCCTGGTCAGACCGAGGTTCAACTGTTATTGAAAAATGATTCGGATTTGAAAACTTTTAAGCTCAAACACAGGGTATTTGTCAGCGATGCGCTAATTTCTGAAATCAAACAGCATTTTGGAACAGCTGCTTTAGATGTGTTTAGACCGGAACTAGATTTACTAACTGATCCGATCACCGGGCAGGACATACCCGCGCTGGTGGTAGAGAAGGCTGGAGAGCTCTTCGGGGAATAACCCTTCGATGATGTCGACGACGACAACTGCGTTCTTCTCAACTTCATATCTGTCTCTAATTTTACAAATCAAAGCTGCGTTCACTTTTTCAAAAATTGGTAAGTCGGTTTTAGCTTCTCGATACCAGTCCTTTGGCAGAAAACGTTGGGTGTGATCCTGGGACATTCTGATCGCCAGGGGGAGGCTTGCCTCATTGAGCATTTGAATCGAGACATATTCGGCAGCAGCCAAAGCTGGCCAGCTGCTAGCACCTCTGGCAACGTTGAAGGTTACCAGCGCTGGATCAGAACCCAGTGAGGTCACTGAGGTTGCTGTGAAGCCAACAGGCTTACCTTCAGGGTCATTGAGGGTTATTACACAAACTCCTGATGCGTGCCTTCTAAAGGCTGCTTTTAGGGCTTCGGTGGCATTGCTAATCTGTTCCAATATAAATTCCTTTGTACTTGTTCCAAGGCTAACTTAGTTCAGCAGAGCGTTGTTCGCTTACAATAATCAAAATAGGAGAGTAAAGCAATCAATGACTAGCAGCATCAGAATAATCAACTTGACGGGGAAGCAAATTACCCGCGAACTCGTTGCTAGCGAAGTCCCTAGAGCCAAAATTGATGTTGCGGCAGCGGTTCAGAGCATCCTCCCACTAGTCGAATCAATTCGGACCGATGGCGCAAAACCCATTATTGCAAGCGCGAAAGCCCTTGACGGAATTGATATTGAACCCATCAAAGTTTCGCGAACTGAACTAGGCCAAGCGCTTCAGGAGCTCTCACCTGTGTTGAGGCAAGCTCTAGAAATAGCGATAGGACGTGTGCGTAAAGTTTCGAGCGCTAATTTGCCTAAAGACACAAACACTGTGCTTAGTGAAGGGGCAGTGGTTAGTCAACGCTGGGTGCCGATTGAATCGGTTGGTTTGTACGTGCCTGGCGGGAAAGCTGTTTATCCCTCTAGCGTGGTGATGAATGTCGTTCCTGCCCAAGTTGCTGGGGTAAAACACATTTCTATCGCAACCCCTGGTCAAAAGGCTTTCGGAGGTAGACCTGACCCGACGGTGCTGGCGACAGCAGCCTTGCTTGGTGTTGAGGACGTTTATGTCATTGGAGGACCGGCTGCGGTGGCAGCTTTTGCCTACGGGGTACCAGAAATCGGGCTTGAACCAGTGGATCTGGTCACCGGCCCTGGCAATGTCTACGTCGCGGCTGCAAAAAGGATTTTGCAGGGCACAATAGCGATTGACTCCGAGGCGGGACCAACAGAAATCATGATTCTGGCCGATGATTCGGCTGACCCAAGATTTGTTGCCGCAGACCTGATTTCTCAAGCTGAGCATGATGAATTGGCTGCAGCGGTGCTGGTTACAGACTCTGAGAACCTGATTGCCGCTGTCATGACTGAAATCGACAAGCAAGTTGCTCAGACAGCCAATCAGGAGCGCGTTTTGGCGGCTCTGAGCGGTCAGCAGAGCTCGCTAGTTCTGGTTTCAGATTTAGCCCAAGCTGTTGCGATTGCAAATCTCTACGCGGCGGAGCATCTGTCAATTCAGACTAGGGATAACAGTTCACTGAGTGAATTGATCCACAGTGCTGGGGCTATATTCCTTGGATCGTACTCTCCGGTATCGCTGGGCGACTACTTGGCTGGGTCCAATCACGTTTTACCTACAGGTGGCCAGGCAAAATTTAGCTCAGGTTTGGGTGTTCACACCTTCTTGAAGGCGCAGCAGCTCATCGACTACAACCAAAAGGCGCTGTCAGAGGTGGCCAATAGTGTTATTGCTATCGCCAATCAAGAGAGCCTGCAGGCTCACGCAGAGGCGATAAAAGTCCGTTCCTGACTCCAAATCGTTACTCAATATTTGGTAACAAAAAGGTTAAGTCTTTGGTTGAAGGTTAGAGTTTTTTACCCCCCATCCGCGCCGTTATTGGCAACACGCCGACTGAAAATGAAATTTGCTTCTGGGGGTAGAAAACCACAAGATATAGAGACGGAGAAGTGAAATATTCCCACATCTTGTGTGTATATTAGATTTCTCTTGAGTAAATTACGCGGAAACAACCCTAGAAGATTGGAGGCAAAACATGCACTGTCCTTTTTGCCGACATGTCGACTCCAGGGTTATGGATTCGCGCACTTCTGATGACGGATCAAGCATCCGCAGAAGGCGCCAATGTCCAGAATGCGGCTCTCGTTTTTCGACTTTAGAGACTTCTAGCCTCTTGGTAGCAAAACGTGGGGGAACAACCGAGCCATTCAGCCGAGACAAGATTGTCAACGGTGTTCGAAAGGCATGCCAGGGCAGACCTGTTACAGAGTCTGACCTTGCAATGTTGGCTCAAAC
>JAEMTJ010000029.1:2736-15892 GCA_016462375.1 Rhodoluna sp.
CAAACAGTAGAAGAAGCGATTAGAACAACAGGATCAGCGCAAGTTGAGGCTCATGAGGTTGGTTTAGCCATCTTGGAGCCACTCCGAAAGCTTGACGAAGTTGCTTTCATGAGATTTGCCAGTGTTTATCAGGGCTGGGAAAGCTTAGAGGACTTCGAAGTAGCAATAGCAGTGCTCAAAGTTGAGCGAGAAAATCAGGTTTCGCAACCGGTCTAACCAGGTGCGATTACAACATAAAAACTAAAAATATATAAAAGAAAGGCAACAAATGACCGACACATCGGCCTACACCGACGCCGGTGCAGCTAGTCAGGGGCGCAAGGGGCTCAAGATTGAGCGCATCTACACAACTGAGGGAGTTCACCCATACGACCAGGTCACCTGGGAATACCGCGACGTAGTTCAGACCAACTGGAAGACGGGTGAGAACATCTTCGAACAGCGTGGTGTTGAATTCCCAGAATTCTGGAGCTTGAACGCATCCACCATCGTGACCACAAAATACTTCCGTGGAGCACTTGGAACCGCAGTTCGCGAATTTAGCCTTCGTCAGCTAATCAACAGAATTGTACTTACTTACACCCAAGGTGGCCGTGACCACGGTTACTTCGCATCTGAAGAAGACGCAACGATTTTTGAGCACGAACTAACCTTCATGTTGCTGAACCAGATCTTCGCTTTCAACTCACCAGTGTGGTTTAACGTCGGTACTTCAAGCCCACAGCAAGTGTCAGCTTGTTTCATCTTGTCGGTCGATGACTCAATGGAGTCAATTCTTAACTGGTACCGCGAAGAGGGAATGATTTTCAAGGGTGGATCAGGTGCAGGTCTTAACCTGTCGCGTATTCGTTCATCTAAGGAACTCCTTCGTTCATCCGGAGGTTCAGCTTCCGGTCCAGTTTCATTCATGCGTGGTGCGGATGCATCTGCAGGAACCATCAAGTCAGGTGGTGCGACTCGTCGTGCAGCGAAGATGGTTGTTCTAGATGTTGATCACCCAGATATCGAAGAATTCATTGATACCAAGGCTCGTGAAGAGGACAAGATTCGCGTACTACGCGATGCTGGTTACGACATGGAACTTGGTGGCAAAGACATCAACTCTGTCCAGTATCAGAACGCAAACAACTCTGTCCGTGTAAACGAAGAGTTCATGCTTGCAGTTGAGAGAGGAACTAACTTCGGTCTACGTGCTAGGACTAATGGCGAAGTAATTGAAGAAGTTGATGCACGTGAACTTTGGGACAAGTTCGCACAAGCTGCTTGGGCCTGCGCTGACCCTGGTATCCAGTACGACGACATCATCAACGACTGGCACACCACCCCAGAAGCAGGTCGTATCACTGCATCTAACCCATGCTCTGAGTACATGCACTTGGATAACTCGTCGTGTAACTTGGCGAGCTTGAACTTGCTTAAGTTCCTGAACCCATACGGCACATTTGACAGCGAGAAGTTTGTTAAGTCATGTGAGTTGATCTTCACTGCTATGGATATCTCAATCTGTTTCGCAGATTTCCCTACCGAAAAGATTGGTGAAACCACCCGTGCGTTCCGTCAGCTAGGTATCGGTTATGCCAACCTAGGTGCGTTGTTGATGGCTATCGGCCTTCCTTACGACAGCACCGAAGGTCAGGCTCTTGCAGCAGCAATCACATCATTGATGACTGCTTCTTCATACCGCCGCTCAGCAGAACTTGCAGGCGTTGTGGGCAGCTACGATGGCTACGCGCAAAACAAGGCAGGTCACGATCGCATCATGCGCAAGCACGAAGCAGCGAACGCAACCGTTCGTCCAGTTGCCGAAGTTGACCGTTTAGTTCTAGAAGCTGCAACGCGAGAGTGGGCATTAAACACTTCAATCGGTGCAACTAATGGCTGGAGAAACTCACAGGCATCGCTTCTAGCTCCTACTGGAACTATTGGTTTCATGATGGACTGTGACACCACAGGTATCGAACCAGATTTCTCATTGGTGAAGTACAAGAAGCTATCAACCGGTGGTTCAATGCAAATTGTCAACCAGACAATTCCATTCGCGTTGCACCGTCTTGGTTACTCACAGGAGACAATCGAAGCAATTGTTGATCACATCAGCACCAACGGTCACGTAGTTGATGCTCCTGGTCTAAAGCAGGAACAATATGCAATCTTTGACACCGCTGTTGGTATCCGTGCAATCGAGCCAATGGGTCACGTTCGAATGATGGCAGCAGTTCAGCCATTCCTTTCAGGCGCTATTTCAAAGACTGTAAACATGCCAGAAACTGCAACTGTTGAAGAAGTCAAGGAGATTTATTTCCAGGGTTGGAAGGTGGGTCTAAAGGCTCTTGCTATCTACCGTGACAACTGTAAGGTTGGCCAACCACTTAGCGATGCGAAGGCAAAGACTGAGGAAAAGCCAGCAGAAGTTAAAGCCGATGTTGCGCTTTCACACCCAGTGCGTAAGCGTCTACCTAAATCACGTCCATCATCGACCACCTCATTCACTGTTGGTGGCGCTGAAGGTTACATGACTGCAGGTACTTACCCTGATGGTGTTCTTGGTGAAGTATTCCTAAAGCTCGGTAAGCAGGGTTCAACTCTTGCCGGTGTCATGGATGCATTCTCAATCGCAGTATCAATTGGTTTGCAGTACGGTGTTCCATTGGAGACTTACGTGCGGAAGTTCACTAACGTGTCCTTCGAGCCTGCAGGTCTTACTGATGACAAAGATATCCGTATGGCTAAGTCATTGATGGATTACATCTTCCGTCGCTTGGCAATTGACCACCTGCCGGTTGAAACCCGTCAGGCACTTGGTATCAACACTGCAACTGAGAGATCAGCAGCACTTGATGCCTCAGGAAGCTATCCAGCAATTGCTGAATCAGCTGTTGAAGCAGTTGAAGCTGTAGAGCACGTTGTTGAGGTCAATCCGGTTGTTATCGAGCTCAAGGTTGAAGAAGTTCCAGCAGCCCCACGCCAAGTTCACTCATCAGCTGAACTTTTTGAGATGCTGCAGGGTACCGAATCTGATGCTCCACTCTGTTTCAACTGTGGAATCAAGATGAGACCTTCTGGTTCATGTCACGTCTGTGAAGGCTGTGGTTCAACCAGCGGTTGTAGCTAAAGAAAAATCATGAAGAAGGGTCGGCTTTCGGGTCGACCCTTTTTCATAACCTCAGGAATTATCGACTTAGCGAAGGGTAACCTAGTCAGGTGCTATACAAACTCATTTTCCGGTTGATCTTTTCAAGAATGGATCCGGAGAAAGCACATCACCTGGGGATGTTTGTTATTCGCCTTGCTGCCAAGTTGAATTTGACCAAGTTACTTCCAAAAATCAAAACGCAAAAGGTAGATAGCCTTGGTGAGAAATTTCACGGCTATTTCGGCCTAGCGGCTGGTTTTGATAAGAATGCAATAGCAGTAAAAGCTTTAGGGGAGTTAGGTTTTTCTCACATTGAGATCGGCACTGTAACGGCCTTAGCTCAACCAGGGAATCCGAGACCAAGGTTATTCCGGTTGAAAGAAGACAGGGCTCTCATCAACCGCATGGGCTTTAACAATGATGGTGCAGAAGCGGTTGCGAAGCGTCTGGAGGTACTAAGAAACAGTTCAGGCAGACTTCCAATCATTGGAGTCAACATAGGCAAAAGCAAAGTAGTTGAGTTGGCGGATGCCGCTGATGATTACCGGACAAGCGCTCGTCTGTTAGCTCCCTGGTCTGACTATTTAGCGGTAAATGTTTCTTCACCAAATACTCCAGGGCTTAGAAATCTACAATCTGTATCTGCGCTCAGGCCGATCCTTGAGGCGGTTTTAGAGGAATCATTGGGTAAACCTGTATTAGTCAAGATTGCTCCTGATCTGGCTGATGAAGACATTTTCGATATTGCGGAACTAGCTAAAGAGTTGAAACTTGCAGGAGTAATTGCAACAAACACGACAATTAGCCGTACTGATTTGAAAGCCTCCGATAGTGAAGTTGAAAGTTACGGTGCTGGTGGGTTATCTGGCGCTCCGCTGGAGCCACGTTCGCTCGAAGTGCTAAAACTTTTGCGAACTAAGTTGAGTAAAGAATTTACCATTATCTCCGTCGGGGGAGTGGAGACCAGGGATCAGGTCCTAGAACGCATTGAAGCCGGCGCCAACCTTGTTCAGGGATACACCGGCTTCATATACTTTGGCCCGCTTTGGGCTAGAAAACTAAATCGAATCTAAACAAGTCTCGCTTCAGGTGCTTTTGTTTCTCTAGGGTCTGTAACTGCGATGCTCGCAAAAATGCTTGAGACTTTAGCCATTACTTCTGCAGGAATCTCAACTCCAACTGCACCTAGGTTGCTGGTGATTTGAGCAGGGGTAGTTGCACCAACAATTGCTGCAGCAACATTCTTGTTCTGCAACACCCAAGCTAGGGAGAACTGAGCCATGGTTAATCCAAGTTCATCTGCAATTGGCTTCAGTTCCTGAACTTTCATGAGAACTTCATCGGTAAGAAGTTTCTGAATAAAGCTATTGACTTTCTCGTTTGCAGCCCTGGAGTTCTCTGGCACTGGTTGACCTGGCAAATACTTGCCAGTCAGAACACCCTGCGCCATTGGAGACCAAACAATCTGGCTGATACCTAGTTCTTCACACGCAGGAATTACTTCTGCTTCGATGACTCGCCAAAGCATCGAGTACTGTGGCTGGCTGCTGATGAGTTGGAAGCCAAGCTCTTTTGATAGCTTATGGCCAGCACGAATCTGTTCCGCATCCCATTCCGATACACCGATGTATAGGGCTTTACCTTGTCGAACAATATCGGCAAAGGCTTGCATTGTTTCTTCAAGTGGAGTTTCAACGTCGTAGCGGTGAGCCTGGTAGAGATCAACATAATCAGTTTGCAGACGTTTCAGAGAGCCGTTGATGGATTCCATGATGTGCTTGCGAGACAAACCAGTGTCGTTTGGCTTTCTCTCAGCAACTGGCCAATAGACCTTGGTCAAGATCTCTAGGCCCTCGCGACGCTGACCTTTGAGTGCTTCACCAAGAACGACCTCGGCAGCCTGATTAGCGTAGACGTCAGCAGTGTCAAAAGTGGTGATGCCACCTTCAAGAGCTGCGTGGACTGTTGCGTAAGCTGCTTCGTTTTCAATCTGGGTGGCATGGGTAAGCCAGTTACCGTAAATTAGTTCACTGACTTTGAAACCGCTGTTGCCTAGATATCTGTATTTCATTCACTGCACCTATTCTTCTTTTTACTGATGATAACTGATAAGTTTGCCGGCCAATTCATCAAGGGTTTGATGAAGATGTGGCACCCAATCAACGTGTTCTGGCTTCATTAGCACACTTCGCAGAATGCGGGCATGGTCAGTATCTGTTTGCAAATTGATATTTCTAGCAGCTAACTGGTCTGGTTTTACGCTGTATGTCGCTACGTGAATCTGATCTATCTTTGGTCCTTGGCTGGCTTGAACCATAATCTCATTTGAAATTTGATCCAATGAGGACATTGATTTAGTTACAGGTAGATAAGTCAAGATGTCTAGTTCGGGAACTTGGTATGACATTAGATTTTCAGATTTGGAGATCAGGCTGTGCCAGTCAAGAGCAGCCTTTCTAGATTGAATTAGTCCTGCTCCTAAACCGTCTTCAGTCAGTGGGAAAATCTTTAGAGTGGCCCAAATGGCGGCTGCTGAGGCACCTGCCCTCGAGCATTCCAGTTGAATTTCACCGAAGTGGAGGTCGCTTGAAGTGAAGTATGTGTATGGGGAATCATGTTTATAGAATTTCCCAATTGACAGATCCCTAAAGAAAACAGCTCCGCTTCCATAAGGCTGAAGACCATGTTTATGCGGATCAACCACAATCGAGTCAGCGTGCTTCAGGGCTGCAAAGTGTCGGGCAGTTTCTTCATCCAAGTGATTTTCTGCAATTAGCTTAAAGAACCCTCCATAGGCAGTGTCAACATGGACTCGTGTTCCGTACCGCTGTGATAGCTCTACTATGTCTGCTAACGGGTCGACAGCGCCTAGACCAGTTGTGCCCATTGTCGCAACTACCGTTCCAATTGAGCCAGTTTTTAGTTGTTCCTCGAGAGCATTTAGATTCATCCGCCCAAACGCATCGGTAGCAATGGTGACATTAGTAGTCCCAAGAACTTCGGACATTCGAGAGTGGGTGTAGTGAGCATCCGCTGAGTGAGCAATAAGTTTGGTTGGGTTGATTTCCCTAGCTATCCAGAGTGCCTCTAGATTTGCTGTTGTGCCACTCCAAGTTAGGTGGCCCAAGAAATCTTCTGGATATTCAAACATTGCAGCCATTTGTTTGAGCACATCCCGCTCCATTGCCGTTGTGGCAGGGGAGGCATCGATCGAATGGTTATTTGGATTAAGCATCATTGTTGCTAAATAAGCAGCAACGGCAACAGGGTGTGGTGCTTTTAACATTTGAGCTGCATAATTCGGATGAAAGTACGGAAAATTATTTTCTAACAAGCCGGTCAGCTCAGTGAGAACTTCCGAGGCACGAGTATTCGAGACAGTTTGGCTTGCATGTCTTTCGAATGGCCCGTAGCTGTCCTTTAGGCTCTCAATTGAATCAACCACTTGGTTGACCAGTTTAGAGATATCTAACTTGTCATCATTGACCACAGTAAACTCCTTTGTGAACTCGTGGCTCAGGTGCTACTTCATCTTTTAGTATAAGAATTTGAAGACTAGGATTTATTTTTCTTTCTTGGACCAGGCTTTGGAAGTCTAAGCGGTCGTGGCTGCATACCGCGGGTGAGGATGTAGAAGTAATTACCTTTTTGCAGTTTGACCTCCGCTCCGAGTTTTTCTCTCACTGCTGATGTGGCCTTGCGACTTATCAACATAGCTTCGACTGATACGGCAAATAATGACAAAATCATGGCGATGGTAATCAAGTTTTTTGCTACTTCATTTGTAAAAGAAGTAACAACCAAAAACAGAATCATCATCGGCATTAGACCTTCAATTAACGTGTATCGATTATCTAAAACGTCACGAATGACTTTGCGCTGTGGTCCGCGGTCGCGAGCTAATAGGTATCTATCGTCCCCAGCAACTGCAAGTTTTCTAGCCTTCTCGCGTTCGGCTCTTTGTCGGCCTCGATCGGCTAATCTAGCCTCTTTGCTCTTATTTCCAACCAATGGTCGCTTATTAGCGGCTTCTCGCTCTTTTCGGGTGGGAGTTGGTCGACCTTTCCCAATAACGGTGGAATTATCAGGTTTTTCTTGGTCGCTCATCGATGTCCTTAGTTTTAGTGGAGATATGTTCTAGATTACTCTCATGACATTCACTCCGAAGCCAAGCAATGAGCAAGCCTTAAATTCAGACAGCCCCGTCGTTAAAACAGTTCGAACAAGCATCGAAGCCGAGTTCAGTCAAAGGATAGCCGCGCTAGGTCAGCTAGTCCGAATTCCAGGTATCGCTTGGGATGCTTTCGATCCAAATGACTTAGCGAGAAGTGCAGAAGCGGTAGCCGAGTTGTTTAGACAAACGGGTGTTTTTGAAACTGTCGAGATCAAAACGGCTACAGTCGATGGGAAACCTGGGGCACCTGCTGTCTTAGCTTCAAGACCTGCAAAAAATGGCAGACCGCACGTTTTGCTCTATGCCCACCACGATGTGCAACCACCTGGAGACGACTCGGTTTGGGAAACGCCAGCGTTTGAGCCAACGACCAAGGATGGCCGTATTTACGGTCGAGGTGCAGCGGATGATAAAGCCGGTGTAGTAGCTCATCTAGCGGCAATCGAAGCACTAAAGAGCATCGCAGGGGCAGATTTTGACCTAGGCATTTCTATCTTTATCGAAGGTGAAGAAGAAGCAGGATCTAGGACATTTAGGGCATTTTTGAACGAGAACAAGGCAAAGTTGGCTGCAGATGTGATTATCGTTGCTGATTCAATGAACTGGTCACCTGAGATCCCTGCGCTGACGGTGAGCCTTAGAGGCCTGGTTAGCCAAGAAATTACAGTTAGAACCATGGAACACGCCGTTCACTCAGGCATGTTTGGCGGGGCAATCCCAGATGCGATGATTCCGATGTTGCGAGTGCTGGCATCACTCCATGACGAAAAGGGCAGTGTTGCCGTCCAAGGTCTAAAGTCTTATAAATTCGAGGATTTGCCTTACACAGAGGCCAATTTGCGAGCTGATAGCAGCCTTTTGCCTGAAGTTAGCCAAATTGGCGAGGGAGGGATTATGGAGCGGATTTGGGGTAAACCATCCATAACAGTAATCGGATTGGACGTTCCTTCGGTCGCAATGTCCTCGAACACCCTTTTACCCCAGGTTTCTGCCAAAATTAGCCTAAGAATAGCCTCTGGACAGGACCCAGATGAGGCTTTAGAGCTCCTCAGAGCTCACCTGAAGGCCAATATTCCTTTCGGAGCAGTGCTTGAGTTTGGACCAATTGAGACTGGCAAGCCGTACATGGCTGATACTTCAGGCTGGGCCTCTGTTTTGGCTAAGGAAACATTATCTGCAGCCTTCGGGAACCCTGCCATCGAGATTGGTATCGGTGGATCTATTCCATTTATAGCTGATCTAACCGAAGTCTTTCCTGATGCCCAAATCTTGGTGACCGGAGTCGAAGATGCAGACTCTCGAGCTCACAGCCCAAACGAGTCTGTGCATTTGTTGGGCCTAAAAAACGCCATGGTGGCTGAAGCACTATTTCTTGTTGCTGGCAATAACCTGCAGGGCTAAAAGCAATCCGCAAATAATTCAAAACAGGACTTAGAATTAGAGTAAATGAGGAGCAAAAATGACTGACACGCTAGCGCACGGACTAGAGATTACCGAGGCTGCTAAAGCTGAACTTCGTCGCCATATTGAATCAGCAGATGTGGCTGATCTGGCTGAAGGGGAGAGACTACGTTTGCGAGTTGAAGTCAAAGTTGGCGGCTGTGCTGGTTTTCAATATCTTCCATTTATTTTGACTCCAGAACTTCGTGAAGATGATTTGGTAAGAGACTTCGATGGCGTTGAAGTAGTTGTCGATGGTATGAGTGCACCGTTTATTGACGGCGCAAAATTTGATTTCGTTGACACCTTCCAAAAGCGTGCTTTTGAGATTGAAAACCCAAATAGCCAGGGCTCTTGCGCCTGTGGCTCTTCATTCAACTAATTCTGCGCTAACCCTAGATATTGGGCTGTGTTTTGGCATTCTCTCCGCTTTCTAACGCCTAAACTTGGACTATAACGATTTGAAATTGAAGGGTCGATTGTGCTTCCTAAGCGTCGATTGAGATGGGCAGTTCTGCCTATCTTTGCAGTCCTCAGCACCGTACTTACAGGCTGTAGTTCACAAGAATTTTCTAGAGGATGGCTTCCTGGGGTTCCCGGTGTCACCAACCACACTGAGAGAATTGTCAACCTTTGGGTTGGCTCTTGGCTAGTGCTTTACGCGGTTGGTCTAATTGCTTGGGGTCTCATGTTTTGGGCGATTA
Source organism: Rhodoluna sp. (assembly GCA_016462375.1). Taxonomy (GTDB): domain Bacteria; phylum Actinomycetota; class Actinomycetes; order Actinomycetales; family Microbacteriaceae; genus Rhodoluna. The sequence continues at coordinate 12,188 of JAEMTJ010000029.1, forward strand.
TTGTCTACCGTCGTCGCAAAGGCGACACCGAAATCCCGCCTCAACTTCGCTACAACATGCCGATCGAGACTCTTTTCACTGTTGTCCCATTCATCTTGGTACTTGGCTTCTTTGCACTAACAGCTCGAGACATGGGTGCTATTGAGCAAAAAGTAGATAGTGACTATCGCATCGAAGTCATTGGTAAGCAGTGGTCTTGGGACTTCAACTACACCGACAACAATGTTTTTGACAGTGGGATTCAGTATCAGGGCGATGGCACAGAAGCTGAACTTCCAACTCTTTACTTACCGGTAAACAAAACTGTTCAGATTGATCTAGTTTCTAGAGATGTAATCCACTCTTTCTGGGTAATTGATTTTCTTTACAAGAAAGATGTATTCCCGGGACGTGTAAACAAGATGTATTTCACTCCGCAGGTTATAGGTGATTACAAGGGTAAGTGTGCTGAGCTCTGTGGTGAATTCCACTCGATGATGCTCTTCAACGTGAAGATTGTCTCTCAATCTGACTACGACACGCACATCGCGGAACTAGCAGCTCAAGGTTTCACTGGCCAACTAGCCGCAGATCCAAATGACCCTAGCAACCTGAACAGAAACGGCAATCTGCCAGGTGACAACCCAGAGATTAGGGGATAGTGCACATGTATAACACCGAGAAGAAAGCTAAAGGCCGAATAATTGTTGATTGGTTAACTACAACCGATCACAAGAAAATCGGTTACCTTTACCTAATCACCTCTTTCATCTACTTCATGATTGCCGGTGTGATGGCGCTGGTAATTAGAGCACAGTTGGCTATGCCTGGTTTGAGCATCGTTGAGACGAAAGAGCAATACAACCAGCTCTTTACCATGCATGGAACCATCATGCTTTTGATGTTCGCTACACCTTTGTTTGCAGGATTTGCCAACGTGCTGATGCCAGTTCAGATTGGTGCACCTGATGTTGCTTTCCCAAGATTGAACGCAATCGCATACTGGTTCTATTTCTTTGGCTCATTTATTGCAGTTGCTGGCTTCTTCACACCTCAAGGTGCTGCATCTTTTGGCTGGTTCGCGTATGCGCCTTTGTCTAGCCCAACATTCTCACCAGGACTTGGTGGAGATCTATGGGTATTTGGTCTAGCCCTGAGCGGCTTCGGAACCATCATGGGTGGTGTGAACTTCATCACCACCATCATCACAATGCGTGCTCCTGGTATGACAATGTTCCGCATGCCAATCTTCACTTGGAACACTCTGGTGACTTCAATTCTTGTCATCATGTGTTTCCCACCTCTTGCGGCAGCATTATTTGCTCTAGGAGCAGATCGCAAGTTCGGTGCACATATATTTGATCCAGCCAACGGTGGACCAATGCTCTGGCAACACCTTTTCTGGTTCTTCGGCCATCCAGAGGTCTACATTCTTGCGCTACCGTTCTTTGGAATTGTTTCGGAGATCTTCCCAGTCTTCAGTCGTAAGCCAGTTTTCGGTTACCGCACTCTGGTTTATGCAACCATCGCGATTGCTGCACTATCTATGACAGTGTGGGCGCACCACATGTATGTCACAGGTTCTGTTTTGCTCCCGTTCTTCGCTTTTACAACGATGTTGATTGCTGTACCAACGGGTGTGAAGATATTCAACTGGATCGGAACGATGTGGCGGGGATCTGTCACGTTTGAAACTCCAATGCTCTGGAGCTTGGGCTTCTTAACTACATTCATCTTCGGTGGACTAACCGGAGTTATATTGGCCTCTCCTGCACTTGATTTTCACTTGAGTGATTCGTACTTCGTGGTTGCCCACTTCCATTACGTAGTCTTCGGAACAGTGGTGTTTGCTATGTTTGCAGGGTTCTATTTCTGGTGGCCAAAGATGACTGGCAAGATGCTCAACGAGCGTCTAGGCAAGATTCACTTCTGGCTATTGTTTCTAGGTTTCCACATGACATTCTTGATTCAACACTGGTTGGGTGTAATTGGTATGCCTCGTCGTTACGCAACATACCTTGAGAGCGATGGTTTCACCTGGATGAACCAAGTCTCAACAGCAGGGTCTGTACTGCTTGGTCTTTCAATGTTGCCTTTCCTCTGGAACGTTTGGATCACTCACCGCAACGGTGTCAAGGTTGAGGTCAATGACCCTTGGGGTTTTGGACGTTCTCTAGAGTGGGCGACCGGATCGCCATTCCCACGACACAACTTCACCAGCATCCCAAGAATCAGAAGTGAGTCTCCAGCTTTTGATTTGAACCATCCTGAGTTCGCTGATCCCGCAGCTGTTCCTGATGTAAAACCAAAGGTCGAGGTCAAGTAATGAAGACCAACACTCGAATATTCACACTACTTACCTTTTTCTACATACTGGTAGCAGCTGTTTACGGTTACTGGTCTAACCTGGTTGACGGAGAAATCGAAGTAATTGGTTTTGCTGCTATTGGCATGCTGGTCTTTCTTTCAGGCTTCCTAGCTTTCTATCTAGGTAAGACTGCAAAAGGTTTCACGGGCCCTGAAGACCTGCCTGATGCCAACATTGAAGATGGTGAAGCTGAAGTCGGTTTCTATGCTCCTTGGTCCTGGTGGCCAGTAATGCTTGGTATCGGTGGAGCGCTGTGTTTCACTTCCCTTGCCATCGGTTGGTGGATGTTTGTCATTGGTTTTCCATTAGCGATAGTTGCTCTCATTGGATTTGTCTTCGAACACTCGAGAGGTTTACACGCTCACTAAATTTAGGTTAAGGAAATCCCGCCAGAACTCTGTTTCTCTGGCGGGATTTCTTTTAACTACTAGCAGTTAGCCTTCTATGGCTTTCTTTACTTCTGCTTGAAGCTCATGATTGTGATGCGCTGCTTCATCGATTTCTTTTTGGGTTGCAGGGGAGATGCGGTCTTCGAAGTAGAACTTTGAAAGCGCTGCACGCACTCGGATGCTTAATGTAATCTTGCCCTGAGCATTAGGTCTGGCCAAGGTTGGCTTGTAGTCCTTGAAGTCCACCAGCTTGTATAGGTCATGTGGATCAAGTGGCTCGTGTACTTCGATGTATTCACCGTGAGGCAGACGAACAATACGGCCAGATTCTCTACCGTGAATCGCAATCTCTCTGTCCTTACGCTGAAGAGCTAGGCAGAGTCGTTTAGTGACCCAGAAGGCTACGAACGGAAGAATGATTAGAGAGATCTGCATAGATACCAGAACTTGGTTCAATGACATCTTGAAGTTCGTGGCAATCAAGTCTGTGCTAGCCCCCGCCCAGAGCACCGCGTAGAAAGTAACACCGGCAGCACCGATAGCAGTTCTAGTTGGAGCGTTCCTTGGACGGTCAAGAACGTGGTGTTCTCTCTTATCGCCAGTCACAAAGTTCTCTATGAATGGGTAGATGGCAACAGCGGCTAGGAAGACCAAGCTAATTACCAGCGGCAGCAATATGTTTGTTGAGACCGTGTAATCGCCAACCATGAATTCAATGCCGGTTGGTGCAAGACGCAAAGCACCATCTAGCCAACCGATGTACCAGTCAGGCTGAGTTCCAGCTGAAACAGGGGAGGGGTCGTAGCCTCCGTAGTTCCAGATTGGGTTAATGGTGAAGAAGGTGGAAATCAACATGATCACACCGAACACGATGAAGAAGAATCCACCTGCCTTAGCAACATAAACAGGCATTAGTGGGTAACCAACTACGTTGGTGTCCTTGCGTCCCGCACCCGAGTAGTGGGTGTG
>JAEMTJ010000030.1:0-11422 GCA_016462375.1 Rhodoluna sp.
AGCATCAACGCGCTGCGAACGTGATCTGCAACTACTCGAAGTCGAACATCGTCAGTTTCATTTGCTCCGTACGGTTTTCCTGAAAGTTCTGCTGCCAGATCTAGCACGGGCCTGACCTGGTCAATTTCATATATGTTCTCAACCCCTTGCATTAGGAAAGCGACTCTCTCCAAACCCATCCCGGTGTCGATGTTCTTTTTTGGTAATTCACCTAGAATTTCAAAGTCTTCCTTGCCCCCACCAATACCTCGTTCATACTGCATGAACACAAGATTCCAGATTTCGATGTATCGATCCTCATCAGCTTCAGGTCCCCCTTCAATTCCATAAGAAGGGCCTCTATCGTAATAAATCTCGCTGCACGGACCAGCAGGCCCAGGCTGCCCAGTTGACCAGTAGTTATCCTCCATGCCACGCTTTTGAATTCTGTCCAGAGGTATGTCCGAAACTTCAAGCCAGATATCGATGGACTCTTCGTCGTCTTTAAACACTGTTACCCAAAGAAGATTCTTGTCTAAGCCGAGACCGCCAGTTGCTTTGCTTGTAGTGAGAAACTCCCATGCGAACGCAATAGCTTCACGTTTGAAGTAATCGCCGAAGGAAAAATTACCATTCATCTGGAAGAAAGTGCCGTGGCGGGTAGTCTTACCCACTTCCTCGATGTCGAGAGTGCGAACACATTTCTGCACACTCGTCGCACGTTTGTAGGGAGCTGGAATGAGACCTGTCATGTATGGAATAAATGGCACCATTCCAGCGACTGTAAACAATAAAGAAGGATCTTCACTGATTAGGGATGCGCTTGGGACCACTGCGTGGTCTTTGCTCTCAAAGAATTTGAGCCAACGCGACTGAATCTCAGCGGTTTTCAAGTTCTACCTCGCACGATTTGCAGTGGAAGGGGACCGTTTTGTTGATGATGTCGAAGCTTTTCGTGCCGAATTTGAAACTTTTGCTTCTTGCTCCTTGAAACCAGTTGCAACAGCGTTAGAGAATTCCTTAACTTTTGCAGTTGCGCTGTCGAAAGCCTTCTTTGCGTCGGGGTTTGACTCAACTTGCTTTGCTAGAAAAACACCAAGGGCAATACCTGCTATAAAAAAAGCTGATTTACGCATGACTACTTCTTTTTCCTACCCATTAATCCAGTGACACCGCGAACTATCTCTCCAACGCGCAGCAATGGCCCACCGATTGTGTCGGCTAGGGTTGAAATTAGTGAGGAAATGCTGGTAGTTGTTTCCAAGACGCTGTCAGTTATGATGTCGATTTTCACTAGCTGATTATTCGTTGACTTGGTTGCTTGAGTAAGTTCGTCTAAGAGTGGGACAAGACTGTCCCCTGTTTCACGAATGGCCGCAGATGCAGCATCGACAAGCTTTGCAAGCTTGACTAGCACTGCCACTATGGCAATAACCAGCACTGTAAAACCGCTTGCGAAAATTATCGCTGCTAGATCTGCACCACTCATGATAAAGATCTTTCTCTTTTAGCGAGCAGCGTAGTACTCAACCACAAGCTGAACTTCGCAAGTGACTGGAACTTCTGCACGCTTTGGGCGGCGAAGAAGTGTTGCCTGAAGTTTGTCTAGCTCTACCGAAAGGTAACCAGGAACAGGAGGTAGTACATCAACGTGCCCTCCGGCAGCTGCAACCTGGAAAGGTTCGGTTGATTCACTCTTCTCGTGCACGTGGATCATCTGACCAACCTTCACACGGGCCGATGGACGGTCAACACGCTGACCATCAATCAAGATGTGGCGGTGGACAACCATCTGACGAGCCTGTGCCATTGTTCTAGCAAAACCCGAACGGTGAACCAGCGCATCAAGACGCATTTCAAGAAGCTCCACCAAGTTCTCACCGGTTAGACCCTCTTGACGCTTTGCATCATTGAAGGTCTTACGAAGCTGTGCCTCGCGGATTCCATACTGCGCGCGAAGACGCTGCTTCTCGCGAAGACGCACTGCGAAGTCGCTATCGGTCTTTCGTTTAGTACGGCCATGCTGACCTGGAGCATAAGGGCGCTTTTCTAGGTATTTTGCTGCTTTAGGGGTTAGGGCAATGCCCAATGCGCGAGACAAACGAGTCTTGCTTCTGGTACGTGTGGTTTTAGACACATTTTCCTTTCGGGAAATCGAATTAGTTAGCTAAATTTTGTGCCTGGTATCCCTTGGCTAAAAAGAAACACTCACCTTGTGAACAACTCGCAGCCAGGAGTTTTATTCAGGTCGGCAACCTATAAATCTTATCAGCCAAAGCCTTGCACCATCAAGGTCTAGAGTTTTCTCCTCAAAATAGCAATAACCCGCTTGAGTCTTTCAGCCAGTGTTGTTTCAAAGCCAATCTCCTTCGGCTTGTAATAGGTTCTAACTGCCTCCACAGGAACATAGCTCTGATTCGAGATTCCAGAGTCCAAGTCATGTGGATAGACATAACTTGGATCTTTTCCTATGGCGGCTGACCGCAGGTGACTTGGAACACTTGGTGTTAGACCAGTTTCAACCTCACTAATTGCGTTATCGATGGCCAAATATGCTCTATTTGACTTAGGGGCTAGAGATAGGTAAATGGTTGTCGAGGCAAGAGGAATCCTGCCTTCTGGCATTCCTATTTGCGCGACTATTTGCATGGCAGAATTAGCTATAACTAAAGCGTTTGGGTCCGCTAAACCGATGTCTTCGGCTGCGAGGATAACCAATCTTCTGGCTATAAACCTTGGATCTTCGCCACCAACAATCATTCTGGCTAGCCAATGCAGTGCTGCGTCAACATCTGAGCCTCTAACAGACTTGATGAAAGCGCTGATTATGTCGTAGTGCTGGTCACCATTAGAGTCATAACGATTCAGGGCCTTATTTAGCGCAGATTCGACGTGTTCAACAGTAATCTTGTCGGATTTAGTTCTTTGCGCACCCATAACGGCAGTTTCAAGAACCGTGAGCGCCTTCCTGGCGTCTCCGCTAGAGAGATTTGCAATCAGCTCTAAGACCCCTTCTGGTGCGCTAATAGCACCTCCAAGACCTCTCTCGTCTTCGAGCGCGAGGTTCAATATGGACACTAGATCCAAAGACGACAGTGGAAACAGGTCAATTACAGATGATCTGGAAAGTATTGCGGAAGTTAGAGCAAAGCTTGGGTTTTCCGTAGTCGCGCCAACTAGGACGATTTCACCGTCCTCAACAGCTTTTAGTAGGGATTCCTGTTGAACTCTAGAGAATCTATGGATTTCGTCGATGAAAACGATAGCAGCGCTCTTTCCATTTCGAATATCAGCCATCGAGTTTTGCATGGCGGCCCTGAGATCTGCAATAGAGCTGTTTATCGCGCTGACCTCAATGAACCTTCGATTCATCTGCCTCGCCAGCAAGCGGGCGATAGTTGTCTTTCCAGTGCCGGGCGGCCCATAGAGAATGAGGGAAGGAATTTGCGCAAGGGTATCGCTATCTCCAGACAGCAATTGTCCTAGAACGGTATTTGGACCAAGAACCTCTAGCTGACCATAGACCTCTTTTAGCTCCCGCGGGCGCATCCTTGCCGCCAAGGGCATTCCAATAGGAAAATCAAATAGGTCGTCAGTATCCACTATTCAAGGGTAAACCACTCGGAGACTGCTCTAAAATCAAACAGGATAGAAATTTATGGAGGCTAAATTGGCTAAGAGCAGCAAAGGCACCTTGGACTCGGCAAAGAAGAGTCTAAAGAACTACGAAGCTAAGCAGGTCGTAACCGATCACAGGATAAAGGTTCGCGCGCGTGATAACCGCCTCGCGGTGATTGTGACAGCTGCCGTGATTCTGCTTGCATCCACATCGCAGTTCGTTTACTTCAATGCTGGACCTGGTGTATCTCCAGATGCTTGTATAACTTTTAGCCAAACACCAGCGCCAGACATAAGTGGTAAACCAAACCCTGCACAGATTCCTGACGCGGCTATCTCTGAATGCCGTGACTGGTCAGGTTCAATTGTTATCAATAACAAATCTTTGAATGTAACGTTGCACGGACAGAAGGCTCCGCAAGCAGTTGGCAACTTTGTCTATCTTGCACAAACCTCAGGTTTTTATAACAGCATTTCATGTCACCGCCTAACAACTTCTGGTATTTATGTTCTGCAGTGTGGTGACCCGCAAGGTAATGGCTCAGGTGGTCCAGGTTATTCATTCGGTCCTATCGAGAACCCTCCGACTGCAGCAACAGGCGTTGCGCCAACATATAAAAAGGGTTGGCTAGCTATGGCTAGAACCAAAAACAGCGCATCTTCAATGGGTAGTCAATTCTTCATCGTCTACCAGGATTCACAGATTCCTGATGATGTTGCTGGCGGATACACTGTCTTTGGTGAAATAACCAGCGGACTATCTGGTTTAGATTCAATCATTACAGCTGGCACCAAGAATGGTACTGGTGATGGTGCACCGAAGGTTGCGACAAGCATTAACAGCATTACACTCAAATAGCAGGACTAACCAGGGAGCAATAAGTGTCAACAGTTGAAGCAAATTTCGGCAGAGTCGACGAGAGCGGCAACGTTTTCGTAATTGACAGCGGAGAAGAGCGACTTATTGGTTCACAACCTGAGATGACAATCGAGCAAGCTGTTGCCCTCTACACAAAACGCTTCCAGGACATTGCGGATCAGGTGCGAATTCTTGAACAAAGAGTCAAAGCAAAAGCTGACCCTAAATCGATTTCCAAATCTGCAGACAAGCTTCTTACCGATCTTGCACTCCCCTCAGCTCTTGGTGACATAGCCGCTTTGCGCGCGAGAGTCACTGCAGTGAAAGGTTCACTAACAGAAGCTCTTGCAGAATCCGCCGCGAAGCACGCAGAAGAAGTCACAGCAGCCCTCAGTGCACGTGAGGCTATTGCTGTTGAAGCCGAAAAAATCGCGGCACTTGACCCACAAAAGGTTAACTACAAAAGTACAAGTGTAAAAATGACCGAGCTTTTCAGCGCTTGGCAGGAATTGCAGAAAAACTCAATTAAACTTCCAAAAGCTAAAGCCGATGAAATTTGGCACCGCTTTTCTAAAGCTAGAAATACTTTTGATTCACACAAGCGTTCATATTTTGCAGCTGCTGATGCTGCTGCAAAAATTGGCAAGCAGGCAAAACTTGATTTAGTCGTAAAAGCTGAAGAGCTAGTTGCTAAAGGTGCTGACGCAGTTGGCCCATACAAAGATCTGCTTGCCGCATGGAAGGCATTGCCGAAAACAAAACTTAAGACTGATGATGCGCACTGGGCAAGATTTAAGGCAGCCGGGGACTCAATTTACGCAGCCAAGGGAATTAAATCTGCAGCTGAGGACGTTGCCTACAGCGCCAATTTGGCAGGGAAGCTAGCTCTTCTAGAGGAGGCTGAAAAGATTGACCCAAGTATTAATCTAGATTCTGCTAAAGCATCCATGAAATCAATCAATTCTCGATGGGAAAAAGCTGGAAAGGTTCCACGCGAACACATCCGCTCAACCGATGACAGACTCAAAGCCATTGAAGCAAAGATTCGTAAAGTTGAAGAAGAACTCTGGCGCAAGAGTGACCCAGCAACAATAGACCGCACTAACTCCCTTCGTTCGCAACTTGAAACACAAATCGGCAAGTTGGAAGCTGAACTGGAAACCGCTAAATTAAGTGGAGATGCCGCCAAGGTCTCCAAAGCTCAAGAGGCCCTAGACACCAAGAAAACCTGGTTAGAAGTCGTTTTAGCTAACAGCTAGGAATTACTTACTCTGTAGACGTCGTAGACGTTATCAATTCTTCGCACAGCATTCAGCAGAGCGTCTAACGCAGCTGGATTACTCATCTCAAAGACAAATCGACTAAGCGCTACACGGTCAGCTCTAGTTGATACTGAAGCGGAAAGAATGTTTACGTGATGCTCGCTTAGAACGCGGGTCACATCGCTTAGCAATCCTCCACGGTCAAGCGCCTCGATCTGTATCTGAACTAAGAAGAGTGATTTTGCGGTGGCATCCCAAGTCACCTCAATCAAGCGTTCGGGTTGTTTACGAAGATCGTCTGCATTTTTGCAGTCACTTCTGTGCACTGATACGCCAGTAGCGCGAGTTATAAAGCCAAGAATTTCGTCCCCAGGAACTGGAGTGCAGCACCTAGCCAGTTTCACCATTACATCGGTGTCGCCACGAACTAATACACCTGAATCACTATTACGTAGCTTGGTGGCCGGCTTGTTTGGAAGTTCGAATACCGCTTCTTCAGCATCCTCATCCATAGAAAGTGCCGCTGCCATCTTATCTACAACAGACTGAGCTGAAATGTGATTGTCCCCTATGGCTGCATATAGATCAGCGGGTTCACCATATCTCAGGTCGCTTGTGATCTTCAGTAGGCTGTCAGTTGCCAGAGCTCTTTGAATAGGCAAGTTTTGTTTACGCAAAGCCTTAGCCAAGAGATCTTTGCCACGCTCAATCGCATCATCTTTGCGCTCAGCCGAAAACCAAGCCTTTATTTTTGATCTTGCTCTTTGACTTTGAGCGAACTGCAACCAGTCTTGACTCGGACTGGCGTCTTGAGATTTGGAAGTAAGGATCTCAACAACATCACCAGAATGCAGCGGTGTTTCCAGAGGCACTAATCGGCCATTGACTTTGGCACCCATAGTTCTGTGTCCCACTTCTGTGTGCACAGCATAGGCAAAGTCAACCGCAGTAGAACCAGTTGAAAGCCCAATAACTCTGCCCTTCGGTGTGAAGGCGTAAACCTCTTTAGCACCGATCTCGAAACGTAAGGCATCTAAGAATTCACTAGGGTCGGCTGTCTCATGTTGCCAGTCAGAAAGGTGCTTTAGCCAAACCAAGTCGTCATCGTTGGTGATTTTTCCATCAGCTGAACCCTCTTTGTATTTCCAGTGCGCGGCAACACCGAACTCAGCTCGATTGTGCATCTCTTGTGTACGAATCTGAATCTCTACCGGTCTACCACTTGGACCGATAACTGTCGTGTGTAGCGACTGGTAAAGGTTAAATTTTGGCATAGCGATGTAATCCTTGAAGCGACCAGGTACTGGATTCCATCTAGCGTGAATAGATCCTAAAATTCCGTAACAATCTCTGACCTCGGGAACGATTACTCGAATCCCAACAAGGTCATAGATATCATCGAATTCGCGGCCTCGGACAACCATCTTCTGATAAATCGAATAATACTGCTTCGGCCTTCCGGCGACGCTGCCTTTGATCTTGTTTTCTTTTAGGTCTGCATCGATTAATGCAATTACTCCCTGAATGAATTCATCTCGTTTTGGAGACCTTTGCTTTACAAGATTCACTATCTCGTCATAAACCTTTGGGTATAACACTGAGAAAGAAATATCCTCGAGCTCCCATTTGAACGTTGAAATACCTAGCCGGTGAGCCAATGGAGCATAAATCTCCAAAGTTTCTTGGGCTTTGTACCTAGATTTTTCCTCAGCAACAAAACCCCAGGTTCGTGCGTTGTGTAGTCTATCCGCCAACTTGATAACCAAAACTCGAATGTCCTTCGACATCGCGACGACCATCTTTCGCACCGTCTCAGCTTGTGCAGTATCCCCAAATTTGACCTTGTCCAACTTTGTAACGCCGTCTACCAACATGGCCACTTCTTCACCAAAGTCAGCCCTGAGCTGATCAAGCGAGTAATCCGTGTCCTCTACAGTGTCGTGCAGAAGCGCCGCTGCCAGCCCTGCTGGCCCGATGCCAAGGTCGGCAAGAAGCTGTGCGACCGCTACTGGGTGAGTTATGTATGGATCACCACTTTTACGTGTTTGACCTAGATGAGCCCTCTCAGCTGCAACATAGGCTCTCTCGACAACTGCGAAATCTGCTTTTGGATGGGATGCCTTGGCTGATTTTATGACATCAGCGATGCCGGAACCCTCCACCGGGCGAGTGAAGATTCTAGGCAGGCGTGAGCGAAGAGCAGCCAGTGCTCCACCAGAAGACGTATCAGTCATGTCTTACCTCATTGCCATTTATCTATAAATGCTACTCTGGCAAAACAGTAACTACTAGGTCCGCTTTGCCAAAACTTTCTTAGCAGCTTTGACATACTTCGCTTCGCCTTCGCGAAGGTTCGAGTAGAAAGGTGCTGCGATGAAGATTGTTGAATACGTACCAACGATAATTCCAATGAACAGAGCTAGGGAAATGTCTCTTAGGGTTCCTGCTCCAAGGACAAATGCGCCGATAAACAGAATTGCCGCTACCGGTAACACAGCCACAACGGAAGTATTAATCGATCTGACAAGTGTTTGGTTAATAGCAAGGTTCACTCGCTCGGCAAAGGTAGCAGTTTCGCTGAATTCGACCTCCAGAGTGTTTTCTCTAATCTTGTCGAAAACCACAACCGTGTCATAGAGAGAGTAACCAAGAATGGTCAGGAACCCAATCACCGCCGCTGGCGTAACTTCAAACCCTAGCGCTCCATATACCCCCGCAGTGATGACAAGGTCATGAAGCAACGCTAACAGTGCTGCTGCACTCATCTTGAGGGTTCTAAAGTATAGGGCCATAAGAATAGCCGCTAGTATCACGAAAGTCACTAGACCGGAAACGGCCTTAGACGTGATGTCCTCTCCCCAGTTTGGCCCGATGAAAGAGCTAGCGACATTGCTGTCATTGACTTTGTATGCCTTCGCCAAGGCTAGTCGCACTGTCTCGGATTCGGTGTCCGTGAGCTGAGGCGTCTGTACGCGAATGGTGTTGTTACCTATTTTGGTGGAATTTACCTGAACACCAGCTTTGACAGAGTGAACGGCATTCTCCGCTACCAATGTTGAATCCACTGTGCTGGCAGATACGCGATACTCAGATCCACCACGGAATTCGATGCCGAAGTTAAATCCACCACGTGCTGCTGGAAGTAGCACAGAAAGCGCAAGCATGGCTAAAGCGATGACATAGAAAAGTTTGCGTCTGCCTATGAAATTTATCGAGCGTTCACCGCTGTACAGCTGGTTACCAAAATCACTGAATCGAGACATTAGTTGGTCTCCTCCTGGCCTGAAGATTGAGTCCTGTCTGCGGAAGCTTTACGCTCTGCGATGGTCTGTCTGAGTTCTGCTTCTTTGGATGATTTTGCAGCTTTGGCTTCAGATACCTGCGGACTGATTTTGAACTGCCCTCTTCCTGCGTAGCCAAACCCAGATGCCTCACGAAGTTCCAACCCTGACCACTTGTGACCCTTTGCAAAGAACTTGGTTTGTGCCATCAATCTAAACCCTGGATATGTGAATAACCAAACCACCGCGAGGTCAATCAAGGTTGTGAGTCCCAACGTGAAGGCAAAACCCTTTACGTTACCTACAGTAAGTGCAAAGAGCGTTCCAGCTGCAAGAAGACTCACAGCATCTGAGACGATGATGGTTCTCTTCGCTCGGTTCCAGCCCGCCTCAACCGCAACGTTAAGTGCCTTGCCTTCACGAAGTTCGTCACGAACACGCTCAAAGTAGACGATGAAGGAATCGGCTGTGATACCTATAGCAACAATCAAACCTGCGATACCTGAAAGCGAGAGTCGATAGTCCTGACGCCAGGTGAGCAGCGCAATCATTAGGTATGTAAGCGCACCAGCTACAACCAATGAACCAAGTGTCAGCACGGCCAAACCTCTGTATTGGAAGACTGAATAACCAACAACCAACAGAAGCCCAATAAGCCCAGCCAACAGACCCGCTTGCAACTGTTCAGATCCTAGGGTTGCTGAGATGTTTTCTTGGCTTTGAACCTTGAATGAGATTGGCAGTGAGCCGTATTTCAATTGGTCGGCTAGAACAGAAGCGCTCTTCTGGTCAAAGCTACCGGTAATTTGGGCTGTGCCACCTGTAATTACTGACCTTGCCGCCGGTGCTGTAATGACATAGCCATCTATGGTGACTGCAAATCTATTTCTAGGTTCAGCTAATGGGAAAAGACGTCCAGTAACCTTGCCGAAAGTGTCTCCACCAGCAGAGTCAAAAGATAGATTTACGGCCCACTCGTTGGTGGTCGTGCCGTTAGCTCCGCTGACGGTACCAGAATCTGCGTTAGAAAGATCTGTACCGTCTAGTTCTACCGGACCAAGAATATACTTTTCATTCAGTTCTCTGTTACAGGTAATCAGTGGCTTATCAGCCGCATCGACTTGTCCTGGCTCGCGGAATGATTTAGCGCAATCCAAATTCTCATATGCCTTTTGGATTGCGGGTGTGACCTGGTTCAGATCACTTCTGTCCGTTGGCTTCGCGTTGGAGGTTTTGATTGGCTTCGAGCCTTCTTTACCAATACTTGTCTTGGCACCCGAAGAGGCCACTAGAACGGCTCTGAATTCAAGTTTTGCAGAACTCTTGATCAGAGCCAAGGTGTTCTTATCTGGGATGCCAGGAATTGAAACGACAATATTGTTACCCGATGTATTGATTTGCGATTCGCTCACACCAGTTGAATCGACACGTTGCCTGATTATGGATACGGCTTGCGAAATCTGCTCGGATTGAACCTGAACGCCTTCAGCGACTACCGGTGTCAAAATTATTTGAGTTCCGCCCGAAAGATCCAATGCAAGGTTAGGCACGAATGTAGCTTTCGGTTCTCCCGATAACTTAGCAAGACCAATTATTCCAGCTATGCCAAATAGTAGAACTAGCATCCAAACCAGCGCTTTAGTCGCTGATTTCGTGATTCCGTTTCTTTCAGACAAGGTTGTGCCTTCTTTTCTCTAAGATCCGACTACTTTGTCGATTTCTTTACTGCAGGCTTTGTTGCGACAGCTTTCTTGACTGCCGCAGCAGCTGGCTTTGGTGCAACCTTCTTAGCCACTGGTGGCTTCTTTGTTGCAAGCGGCTTTGCATCCAGGCTCGGGGCGGTTACTGTTCTGACTGCAGCTTTCAAGAACTCAATTTTTGTTCCTGGCAGAGTTTCTACAACAAGGGTTGTCTCCCTGATTTCAGTGATGATGCCAGTTATACCACCCAGCATCACAGCCTTAGACCCGACTTTGACTGAATTCTCCAACTGTTGAGTTGCGGCCTTGCGGCGACGATTACTGAAGAAAATGAAGGCCATAAAGACGACCAGAATGATGATGAGTGTGTAGTCCATTAGGAACCAATCAGCTAGAAATTTGCGATAACTACTCGATTATAGGCGAGAGATTAGCCAAAAATGTCGGGTTCACCTTTTGGAGGGGTAATCCCCAGATGGCGGTAACCAGCGTCCGTAGCTTGTCGGCCCCTCGAGGTGCGGGCTATTAGTCCAGTTCTAAGCAGGAATGGCTCAACAACGCTCTCGATAGTCTCCTGCTCCTCCCCTAAAGCAACGCTCAAAGTACTCAAACCGACAGGCTTTCCTTCAAACTTCAAAATGAGAGTTTTGAGGACCGCCCGATCCAACCGATCAAGCCCCAGTTCATCGACTTCATATAGCTCCAGGGCATCAGCAACAGTTT
>JAEMTJ010000030.1:11522-15312 GCA_016462375.1 Rhodoluna sp.
CTTCGCGTAGTTGCTCCAACTAAGGTGAAAGGATCCAGATCCAGGGAGATGCTTGTTGCTCCCGCGCCTTTGCCAACCATGATGTCGACGCGAAAATCTTCCATTGCTAAATACAGCATCTCTTCAGCAGATCTTGACATGCGGTGGATTTCATCAATAAAGAGCACTTCTCCTGAAGTCAGTGATGATAAAACCGCTGCCAGATCTCCTGCATGCTGAATAGCAGGACCACTTGTCATACGCAGCGGTTGATTTGATTCGCTCGCAACAATCATTGCCAAAGTTGTTTTGCCCAGGCCTGGTGGTCCGGCTAGAAGTATATGATCTGCTGTGCGCTTTTGTATGGCAGCTGCATCAATAAGCAACTGAATCTGTTCCCGAACTTTCTCTTGGCCGACAAATTCACTTAGAGTCTGCGGCCTTATTGCCGAATCAAAAACTAGGTCGCTTTCTTCTGCCGAACTATTCCGTAGTTCGTCACTCATCGTTGCTAATCTTTCTAGCACTGGATAGCTGAGCGAGTGTGAACCTCAAAAGTTCTTGTTCGCTGAACTCGGGATGTGTAGATGAGGCTTCCTCGACTGTTTTACGAACTGTACGTTCCTGATAACCGAGACCTACTAGGGCAGATGTCACGTTGGTAACCTGGCTTGATGTTGTTGAGGAGTGCTCTGCCGACGTTACTAGCAAACCCGTTAGAGACAGAACAATAAGCTTTGCCGTCTTAGGCCCAATTCCGGAAACAGATCTGAACATTGAATCATCAGCCGAAGCTACCGCTCTTGAAATACCCTCAACCCCAAGAGATCCAATCACTGAAAGAGCAGATTTGGGCCCAACTCCACTGACAGAACACAACAGGTTAAAGGAAACTAGTTCTTCTTCAGAGAGAAATCCGTAGAGAGATTGAGAATCCTCTCTGATTATGTGTGCGGTATGAAAACGTACGTGGGTCCCGGTTCTCAGATCTATAGCTGTCTGAGCAGTCACGTTGACTAGGTAACCTACACCGCCAACTTCTATAACGGCATCGACTAGTCCGACACGAGACACATTTCCAGAAATAGAGGCAATCACAGGTAAAGGATAACTGCGGATTACTTTGAATGCTTGGAAGATGCGATGGCCAGACGCCATTTCTTCTGAGCCGCTGTCTCAGCTGTGGATAAATCGGCAACCAAACTTGAAGTATCTCCACGCCAAGCAGAAGTGATCGCTACGGCAAGAGCATCCGCAGCGTCAGCTGGTTTCGGAATCTCCTTTAACTTAAGTATTTTCGTGACCATCAGAGTTACCTGATCTTTAGCCGCTTTCCCACTTCCGGTAACTGCCGCCTTAACTTCAGTTGGTGTATAAAAAACCACTGGTATCCCCCGTTGATGACAGAGGTAAGAAATAATGCCAGAAATCTGAGCAATTCCTATTACGGTGTTTAGATTCTTTTGACTGAACACTCGTTCTATTGCAACGCGGCTTGGTTTTTGTTTATCTAATACTTTTGCAATCTCGTCACCGATTAGGGCAAGCCTTGAACTGATTTCCATCGTTGAAGGGGATTGAATAACACCTACGGTAACAAAACTTACCGCGCGGCTCTTATGCTTGCTGATGACTCCATAACCGCACCGAGTTAGCCCGGGATCTATGCCAAGAATTGTGTCTGACATTTATTCTGCGTCTAGCGCTTGCGCTACATCTGCACTCATGTCGAAGTTTGAATAGACATTTTGCACTTCATCTGAATCCTCAAGAGCATCAATGAGCGCGATGACTTTACGAGCAGTATCGATGTCAACCTGTACCAGCATGGAAGATACAAACTCTACGTCAGCGCTCTCATAATCGATTCCAGAAGCTTGCAGAGCTGTTCGAACTTCGACCATGAGACTCGGGTCTGTAGTGATTATGAATTGTTCACCACGGTCTTGTATGTCGTCAACGCCAACATCAAGTACTGCTTCTAGGATCGAATCTTCGTTGGCTTTCTCGTTTGATTCAACCACGATGATTCCTTTTCGGCTGAACTGATATGAGACTGAACCTGGATCTGCCATAGTGCCGCCATTGCGCGTTACTGCAAGTCGAACGTCCGCGGCTGCCCTATTTTTATTATCGGTAAGACATTCGATGAGCATAGCCACTCCGTTTGGGCCGTAACCCTCATACATGATTGTCTGATATTCAACCGCACCGCCATCAAGCCCAGCTCCTCGCTTGATGGCTCTCTCAATGTTGTCGTTTGGCAAAGAGGACTTGCGACCTTTTTGAACAGCATCATAAAGAGTTGGGTTGCCATCAAGATCCGCCCCACCCATTCGTGCCGCAACCTCAATGTTTTTGATTAGCTTGGCAAAGAGCTTTGCCCGTCTGCCATCGATCACGGCCTTCTTATGCTTGGTGGTTGCCCATTTGGAATGGCCGGACATTTGGATCTCCTAGATGCTTATCTGACAGAGAAAGTCTATTTCTCAGCGGTGAAATTTGCAGTTTTGCACATTTCAACAAAATACTCATGAACGCTTGTTACTCCGGTGACCTCTGGATGGAAACTAATACCTAAGAGATTACCCTGCCGAACTGCAACAATCTGCCCGTCATCCAAAGTAGCCAGAACAGACACGCCAGCACCCGCTCTTTTGACTATTGGAGCTCGGATGAATGCGACGTGTATCGCATGATCAATTCCGTCAAAGCGCAATTCTGTCTCGAATGAATCAACTTGGGTACCGAAAGCATTGCGTGAGACAGTGACATCGAGTCCCCCAAAGTTTTCTTGGTCTGCCGGTCCTCCCGTGAAATCAATTGCTAGCATTATGAGCCCAGCGCAGGTGCCAAAGACCGGAAGGCCCGCGCCGATAAGTTTCTTGATTGGAATACTTAGCTCATAGATCTGGCTCAGCTTGTCGATGACTGTGCTTTCTCCACCCGGAATAATAAGTCCAGCAATACCGATTAGATCTTGAGGTTTGCGGATTCGGACAGCTGGCACGCCAATCTTCGTTAGTACCGCTAAGTGTTCTCTAAAGTCTCCTTGGAGGCAAAGAACTCCGATTGGACCCAATTACTACCAACCGCGATCAGCCAGACGGTGCGGTGCAGGAATATCTGCAACGTTGATACCAACCATTGCTTCACCTAAACCACGAGAGACCTGAGCCAAGACATCTGGGTCATCGAAAGAGGTAGTTGCCTTAACGATGGCGGCAGCTCTAGCCGCAGGGTTTCCTGACTTGAAAATTCCTGAGCCCACAAATACACCGTCAGCTCCAAGCTGCATCATAAAGGCCGCATCTGCTGGAGTTGCAACTCCACCAGCTGTGAATAGAACCACTGGAAGTTTTCCTGTCCGAGCGACTTCTTGCACTAATGCGAAAGAAGCCTGCAATTCTTTGGCTGCAACGTAAAGCTCGTCATCGGTCTTAGCGCTGAGGGCACGGACCTCTCCAAGAATCGTTCTGATGTGCTTAGTGGCTTCGCTGTCGTCGCCTGTCCCGGCTTCACCCTTGGAACGAATCATCGCTGCACCCTCCGTGATTCTGCGAAGAGCTTCACCTAGGTTTGTCGCTCCACATACAAATGGAACATTGAAATTCCACTTATCGATGTGGTTGATATAGTCGGCTGGAGACAAAACTTCTGACTCATCAATAAAATCAACCTTTAGGGACTGCAAAATTTGTGCCTCCACAAAGTGGCCGATGCGAGCTTTTGCCATAACTGGAATTGAAACAGCAGCAATAATTTGGTCAATCAAATCTGGATCGCTCATCCTCGCGACGCCACCCTGGGC
>JAEMTJ010000001.1:0-3984 GCA_016462375.1 Rhodoluna sp.
ACCAAGTTGAGAGCTTCAACCTTGCCGTCTTCAAGTGCCTTGGTGAAGTCTTCGAGGCTAACGCGCTTACGAGTCTTAGCAAGAAGTGCATTACGGTCTGCAGCTTCACGCTTTTCGGCGATCTGTCTTGCCTGTCTCTCATCTTCTGTGACAACGAATGTGTCACCAGCGCGAGGAACAGACTGCAGGCCTAGGACCTGAACTGGTCTTGATGGTTCTGCCGCTTCAACAGGAGCACCATTCTCATCAAACATGGCTCGCACTCGACCGTGGGCCGCACCAGCAACAATTGAATCTCCAACACGAAGTGTTCCAGATTGAATCAAAACAGTTGCAACAGATCCGCGACCCTTGTCAAGATTTGCTTCGATAGCAACGCCACGAGCATCGCGGTGAGGGTTGGCACGAAGATCCAGTGCCGCATCTGCAGTTAGTAGCACTGCATCAAGAAGTTGCTGGATGCCATCACCGGTAAGAGCAGAAACATCAACGAACATGACGTCTCCTCCATACTCTTCAGCAACCAAGTTGAACTCGGTTAGTTGCTGACGAATCTTGGCAGGGTTTGCACCTTCTTTATCAACCTTGTTCACTGCAACAACAATTGGCACACCGGCTGACTGAGCGTGGTTCAACGCTTCAATTGTCTGTGGCATAACACCGTCGTCTGCAGCAACAACAAGAATTGCAATGTCAGTTACCTGAGCACCACGAGCACGCATAGCTGTAAAAGCTTCGTGACCTGGGGTATCGATAAAGGTAATTGCTCTATCAATACCTTCGTGGTTGGTGTGAACTTGGTAAGCACCGATGTGCTGAGTAATACCACCGGCTTCACCACCCTGAACATTCGCATTACGAATCTTGTCAAGCAATCTGGTCTTTCCATGGTCAACGTGACCCATCACAGTAACTACAGGAGCACGGTATTCAAGATCGTCTTCATCTTCTTCATACTCTGTTGAGATATCCAAACCGAATGAATCGAAGAGCTCTTTCTCTTCATCTTCAGGAGAAACGACTTCGATTTTGTAACCTAGCTCGACACCAAGAATTTGGAAAGTATCCTCATCCAAGGAAGCAGTAGCTGTTGCCATCTGACCGAGAGCGAATAAAACTGTGATCAACTGACCAGCATTGGCATCAATCTTGTCTGCGAAGTCTTGTATAGAAGAGCCACGACGAAGACGAATAACAGTATTACCGTCACCGCGTGGAACAACTGCTCCACCTAAGCTCGGTGCAGAACGTAATTCGAATTCTTCACGTTTTGCTCTCTTCGATTTTCTAGCCTTAGAAGCATTTCGAGATCCGCCCTTACCGAAAGCACCAGCTGCTCCGCCGCCGCGACCGCGGCCACCAGCTCCTGGTCTTCCACTTGGACCGCCGAAACCTGGCGCTCCACCTGGAGCACCTACTCCACCTGGACGAGGTGTGCCTGTTCCAGCAGGTCTTCCAGTTCCGGCAGGACGAGGTGCACCTGGTCTAGAACTTGGCGCACCAGCGCCGGCAGGACGGGGTCCACCTGGACGCGTGCTTGGCTGACCTGGGCGGCCCATTCCCTGATTACTTGCGAATGGGTTATTGCCTGGTCTAGCCATCGGACGTGGAATACCCATGCCCTGGTTTGCCGCAAAAGGATTGTTGCCTGGACGAGGGATGCCAGGGGTTGCAGTTGAGGCAGTAGGTGCTGGAATCTCAGGCTTTACCTCTGCAGGTGCAGCAGGAGCTGCCGGCTTGGCATCAACAACTGGAGCTTCTTCAACTTCAGCCTTAGTTACCTTTTCCTTATTAGCCTTTTCGACCTTAGGGGCTTCTTCTTTTGGCTTGGCGTTTGGATACGCTGCACGTAACTTGTTGGCAACCGGTGGTGCAATGGTTGACGAACCAGATTTTACGTACTCGCCTAATTCTTTTAATTTGGCTAAAGCTTCTGCGGAGTCAATACCGAGTTCTTTAGCAATGTCGTATACGCGTGGTAGCGCCACTTAGTTTCTCCTGTCTGGGGCCTACCCAGTCAGGGCAGGCTTTAGTGCTTTGAGGTTCTCATTTCGAGGTTCTCATTAGTTTTCTGACATCTATTCGGCCTGTTCTATAATTTTGGCTAGATCATTTACTTGCTCTGGAATCTGCACTTTCACCTTCAAAGCCCTGCTGAATGCACTGCGTTCGATAGCAGTTTGTAAACAACTGAGACTTGAATGGATCCAAACACCGCGACCTGGCAGGTTCTTAGCGGAATCAACACTCAATAAACCATGAATACTGACTAATCGCACTAAATCTGCTCGATTGCCATGTTGACGACAGCCAACACAAGTTCTAACTGGATTCATTCTAATGCCTGCACCCTAGAAAGCCCTAGCCTAAAGAGAACCGGACTCAGCCCTGATTTATTCTTCATCCCCCATGTCATCGGACATGATGTCGATTTTTGCGCCGGTTAGCTTGCTTGCAAGCCTTGAGTTCTGGCCTTCTTTACCGATAGCCAAGGACAGCTGATATTCAGGCACAAGCACTCGAACCTTAGGTCTTTCGTCCTTAGGAGCATCTTTTTCGTTGACGATAAAGGCTGCTGAAACCTTTGCCGGAGATAGCGCATGGGCTACGAACTTGGAAATATCTTCTGAATAATCGACAATATCTATCTTTTCGTCGTTCAGTTCGGCAGTTACCGCTCTAACTCGCTGCCCTAGTTCACCAATGCAAGCACCCTTAGCATTTAGACCCGGCACTGAAGTTCTAACTGCAATCTTCGTTCTTTGGCCAGCTTCTCGGGCCACCTGAACGATTTCAACCTGACCATTTGCGATCTCTGGAACTTCCAGAGCGAAAAGCTTACGAATCAAGCTTGGGTGGGTGCGAGAAACGTTCATCTGAACCTGACCACGAACGTTCTTATCAACCTTGGTCACATAGAAACGCATTCTCTTACCGTGCGAGTAATCCTCACCTGGCACTTGCTCTTCCGGAGGTAAAATAGCCTCCACGTCACCAATCTTTACGTAAACCATAAAGGGACGAGGACCCTGCTGAATTTCACCAGCAACAATGTCTTCTACTTTGGCTTTGTATTCTCCGTAGAGACCTTCATCGGTCAATCCACGAATACGTTGCGCAATAACCTGCTTCGCAGCAGCGGCAGCGATACGACCAAAGTTGTCAGGTGTCTTATCCAATTCCGGTATCTTCACGCCGTCAGGAGTCTCAGTCAGCAGTTTTTGCTGTGCATCACGTTCCTCAGTGTCAGGAACCATGATCGCCACTTTGCCAGTTTTCTGATCTAGGACTGCTCGAGCTGAGTCATTGTGACCCACACTCTTGTTGTATGCGGCGACAATAGCTGCCTCAATGATTTCGACAAGTTCGGCAAAAGGGATTTCTCGGTCACGCTCAACAAGTCGAAGAGCATTCAAATCGATATCCATGAGACGCCTCCTGGCCGCTAGTAAATTATTCGAGCGACTAGAGATTTTGGCTCTAGAGCGACTCGGTCACCGCTAATTCTACCTTGACTGAGCGTCGCTCGCCAGAGCGTCTATCCCAGAGGTCCACTTCACCCTGCTCTAGACCCCTTCCAACAATGATGATGTGTGGGATGCCGAGCAATTCTGCATCACTGAACTTGACTCCAGGGCTAACCTTCAGGCGGTCATCCAGCAGGACTGATTTACCGGCAGCTTCTAGTTCAAGAGCCAGTTTCTCAGCGGTCTCGAAGACAACCTCATCCTTACCTGCAGCCACAATGTGGATATCTGCTGGGGATACACTCTCCGGCCAGATCAGACCCTTCTCATCATTATTCGCCTCTGCCAAAACGGCAACTACTCTGGTCACGCCAAGCCCATAAGACCCCATGGTGACAGTCACCAACTTGCCGTTTTCATCTAGAACTTTCAGATCTAGTGCTTCAGCATACTTTCGGCCAAGTTGGAAAACGTGACCGATTTCGATCCCTCGTGCTAGCTCCAATGGCCCGCTGCC
>JAEMTJ010000001.1:4084-46322 GCA_016462375.1 Rhodoluna sp.
AGGGAAAGCTACTTCCGCTCGCTTAGGCTCCATGTCACGATCGCCTGGCATTCCAACTACAACTAAAGATCGTTTGTGATTGACATCTGTTAGAGCTAACACGATGTGCTTCAAAGTATTAGCTGCAGTGATTTGTGATAGCCCAAGTTCCTCATTAGCAAATGCAACGACAGTGTTTATGGTTTTAGTTCCAGGCGTGTCATGCACAGCCGCTTCCGATAGTCCCTCAATGCTCAACGGCGCAGGTGAATTTATGGTCACTGCTTCGACGTTGGCTGCATAGCCGCTAGAAGAACGAACGAAAGTGTCTTCACCAATTGGCGAAGGTGTTAGGAACTCTTCGCTTGCCGAACCACCCATAGCGCCGGCATCAGCTTTGACGATTACATAATCAATTCCGAGTCGAGTAAATATTCGTTCATAAGCATCACGCTGTGCTTGGTAAGAAGCGACTAAGCCTTCATCGTTCACATCGAATGAATATGCGTCTTTCATTATGAACTCACGTCCGCGAAGAAGCCCGGCCCGAGGACGCGCTTCGTCACGATACTTGTTTTGGATTTGATAAAGAGTCAAAGGAAGGTCTTTGTAACTTGAGTAAAGATCTTTGACAAGCAGAGTGAACATCTCTTCATGAGTTGGAGCTAAAAGATAGTCAGCTTTCTTTCGGTCTTGAAGACGGAACAGGTTGTCGCCGTATTCTGTCCATCGACCTGTGGTTTCAAAAGGCTCTCTAGGAAGAAGAGCTGGGAAGAATACTTCTTGAGCACCTGCCCGGTTCATTTCTTCTCGAACAATCTGTTCGACCTTAGCCTTTACAGCAAGACCAAGCGGTAGCCAGGTGTAGATTCCAGGAGCTGCGCGCCTGATATAACCGGCACGCACCAGCAACTTGTGGCTATCGACTTCAGCCTCAGCAGGGTCTTCGCGCAGAGTTCGAAGAAATAACTGAGACATTCGAAGCAACATAATTAATCTTTCTTTGCAACAACAACTTGAGGAGAGCCAACAAGCGCCGGGTCCATTTCAGCTGCCAAACGGTTTGCTTCCTCAATTAGAGTTGCCACAATTTCACTTTCAGGAACAGTCTTGATGACTTCTCCCTTAACGAAGATCTGACCTTTGCCATTACCGGATGCAACACCGAGATCCGCTTCTCTGGCTTCACCTGGACCATTGACAACGCAACCCATGACTGCAACACGAAGTGGAACCGTCATGTTTTCCAAACCAGCAGTCACATCTTCGGCAAGTTTATAAACATCAACCTGCGCACGACCACAAGATGGACATGAAACTATTTCAAACTTACGAGGACGAAGATTCAGAGATTCCAGAATCTTTGAGCCAACTTTGATCTCTTCAACCGGCGGAGCAGAAAGAGAAACTCGAATTGTGTCTCCGATTCCCTTGCTCAGTAAAGCCCCAAATGCGACAGCAGATTTGATTGTTCCTTGGAATGCAGGACCGGCTTCAGTCACACCTAAATGCAGAGGCCAATCTCCTCGTTCAGCAAGAAGTTCGTAGGCTTTCACCATCACAACCGGGTCATTGTGCTTTACAGAAATCTTGAAGTCGTGGAAGTCATGCTCTTCGAATAAAGATGCTTCCCAAACCGCGGATTCCACTAATGCTTCGGCTGTCGGTTTGCCATACTTCTGCAAAAGCCTTGGATCTAGCGAGCCAGCGTTAACTCCAATACGAATTGAAACTCCTGCATCCTTTGCAGCTTTGGCAATCTCCCCCACCTTGTCGTCAAATTGACGAATGTTTCCGGGGTTTACTCGAACTGCACCGCAGCCAGCATCAATGGCTTGAAAAACATACTTAGGTTGGAAGTGAATATCCGCGATAACTGGAATCTGTGACTTTTTGGCAATAATCCTGAGCACATCGGCATCATCCTGAGATGGACAGGCAACGCGCACAATCTCACATCCAGTCGCAGTTAGCTCAGCTATTTGCTGCAGGGTGCCGTTGATGTCTGTGGTTGGAGTCGTGGTCATCGACTGCACTGAAATCGGGGCGTCTCCTCCAACAGCCACATTGCCAACCATGATCTGCCTGGTTTTGCGACGAGGAGTAAGCACCGGAGGTGTGTTTGGAAGTCCAAGATTTATAGCTGGCACTTTAGATAACTACTTTCTGCTCACTAGAGATGTCTCAAGTCTAAATGCCAAGCTCCATTTCAGGGCGAAGGGCCTAGATGTGAAGCGGGTTCAAGATATCGCGAACGATGAGAATGACACTAAGTAGGAGCAGCAAGCCGGCTACGAAATAAGCAATCGGCATCATTTTGCTGGTGTCTACTGGTTCCTCAAGATCTTTACCCCTGCTTCTCCAAATTCCACGCTTTATCCACTCATAGATTCCAGCTGCAATGTGTCCACCGTCAAGAGGAACCAAAGGAATCATGTTAAACACGAACAGCGCCACGTTTAGCGACATCAGCAAACTTAACTGTGAAGCCAGCTTGTCCTCGAAAGAAATGTCTGAGCTGGCAGCAATCTCACCAGAAAATTGACCCAATCCAATAATGGATATAGCACCGTTTTGATTTCTAGGAGTGGCGGGGTTCAGTTCTCCAAATGCGCTAACCGCCTGCATTGGAAGTTGAACAATCAACTCTGCTGTGGATTGCAACATTGAGCCGAGTTGGGTAACTGCTGCAACTGGAGTTTGCCTAGTGCGTTCAGCATTTAGATAGACACCTAGGTAAGGCTTGCTAGTTCCTTCTAATTTCAGTGTTACCGGCGTTATCGAAAACGTTTGCTCAACTCCAGCCCGTAGCACTTTGATTGAGGTGGCTTTGCCAACAGTCCTTTGCAGAACTGGCTCAACGTCTGACCAAAGAGTCACCTCTGTGCCATCTATCTCGATAATCTGATCACCAGCTTTCAGTCCGGCAATTGATGAAGGTGATGGATCCCCTAACTTGTCGCAGCTTGGGTTCGAAGTTGTCGGAATACAAGGAACAATTTGATTGATGGTTGTAGTCCTGCCATAGCTACCGAAACCACAAAATAATACAAAGGTCAATACGAGAGCGATTAGAAGATTGGCGAATGGTCCGCCAAACATAATGATCAGTTTCTTCCAAGGCTTCAACCGGTAAAAAGTCCTGTCGACATCTGCCGCGGAAAGCTCTTCTTCGTTTCCACGATTTCTAAACCCTGCGTTCTTGAATGCACTGGCAGGTGGGATCATGCCGATCATTTGAATGTATCCACCCAGCGGTATGGCTTTGATGCCATACTCAGTGTCACCTCTTTTTCTAGAAAAAAGAGTTGGACCAAAGCCAATCATGTACTTGGTTACTTTGACTCCGAATTTCTTTGCTGGCCACAAGTGGCCGATTTCATGAAGCCCAATTGAAAGGGCTAGCCCCAGAAGAAGAATTACCCACCCGCTAGCGAAATTTAGAAAAGAATTCATGCTCCAAACCTACTTACCATTACTGACATTTCGCTGTCAGAGCTTTGTATTGATGATTTGATCTGCAAATGTTCTTGCCCAGCTTTCAGCTTCCAATACTGCCTCGAGTGAGAGTTCATTACTTGCAGTATGAGCCTGGATGGTTTCTTCGATAACCTCAACAATTTCGGTGAAAGAGATTTTGTTTAGGTGAAAAGCTTCAACTGCTTGCTCATTAGCTGCGTTATAAACAGAAGGATAAGTACTTCCTTTTGCACCGACCTCACGAGCAAGTCTTACTGAAGAGAAAACTGTTTCATCGAGAGGCTCGAATATCCAAGTATGAGATTTAGTGAAATCAACTGGAGCACTGATGTTTGGAACTCGATCCGGCCAGGTCATTCCTAATGCGATAGGTAGTTTCATATCAGGTGGCGAACATTGAGCAATGATTGAACCATCGATGAACTGAACCATAGAATGAACAACCGATTGAGGATGAACTGTAACGACAATATTTTCAAATGGAATGTCAAAAAGTAGATGTGCCTCGATAATTTCTAAACCTTTATTGACCATAGTTGCTGAGTTTGTTGTCACTACTTTGCCCATAGTCCAAGTTGGATGCTTTAGCGCTTGAGCGGGAGTAACTTCACGCAACTGTTGTTTGCTAAAGCCACGAAATGGTCCACCGGAAGCGGTCAGAATCAATTTGGCAACTTCAGATCGATTGCCTGCGAGAAGACACTGGGCTAAAGCTGAGTGTTCAGAGTCAACTGGAACTATCTGTCCAGGTTTTGCTAAATCAGTGACCAGCCGACCCCCAACTATAAGCGATTCTTTGTTGGCCAGAGCTAGGGTCTTACCAGTTCGCAGTGTGGCAAGTGTTGGCAATAAACCAATCGAACCGGTGATTCCGTTGATCACAACATCTGCTTCAGTGTCCTCTATCAATCTGACGGCAGCCTCTGCTCCTGCTACTGCCCGCTGCTTAGCAACATTGAACTTTTGAGCTTGGCTAGCCAACAGTTCCTGATTGGCATTTCCCACAAGACCAACGACTTGGAATCTGTCTGGGTTAGCTTCAATAATCTCTAGGGCTTGAGTACCAATTGACCCTGTGGATCCCAAGATAATTACTTTCTTCATAGTCCAATCTTGCCATTGACTGAACCTAGCGGGGCTCTACCTATGCCAAAAGGGTCGGGCGTAAGATTAGAACCATGACGATTGAACAAAACCGCAAACTTGTCACTTCGATTCCTGGGCCTAAATCCCAAGCGCTGCACCAGAATAGGCTGCAGCATGTTGGCCACGGTGTTGGTGCAACTCTCCCCGTATACATTGATTCGGCGCACGGAGCAATCCTCGTTGATGTCGATGGTAACCAATTCATCGACATGGGATCTGGTATCGGGGTGACCACTATCGGTCACACAAACGAAGCTGTCGTCAAAGCAGTTAGCGAGCAGGTAGCAAAACTAACCCACACCCTGTTCACAGTAACTCCATATCTTCCTTACGTTGAGGTTTGTGAAATCCTAAATGCGCACATGCCAGGAAACTTTGTAAAACGTTCAGCGCTATTCAATTCAGGTGCAGAAGCAGTAGAGAACGCAATTAAGCTTGCTAGGAAATTCACCAAGCGTAACGAGATCGCAGTGTTCGATCATGCTTACCATGGCCGCACAAACCTGACAATGGCAATGAACTTCAAGAACATGCCTTACGCGGATGGCTTTGGTCCTTTCGCAGGTTCGGTTACCCACGTTCCGATGTCTTACCCGTTCCATGACCCAGAAGGTATGACTGGATTTGAAGCAGCTCAGCGTGCAATCAATTATATGGAAAAGCGTATCGGCGCTCAGAACCTCGCAGCCTTAGTTATAGAACCAATTCAAGGTGAAGGTGGCTTTATCATTCCAGCCCCTGGTTTCCTAAAGACTTTGAGTCAGTGGACACATGCCAACGGCATCGTGCTAGTAGCTGATGAGGTGCAAGCTGGTATGGCTAGAACTGGTAAATGGTTCGCCACCGAACACGAAGAAGGTTTCGAACCAGATCTAATGACGATCGCCAAGGGTATTGCCGGTGGCATGCCTATCTCAGCAGTAACCGGACGAGCAGAAATCATGGATTCGTCTCACCCTGGTGGTATCGGTGGAACTTTCGGTGGTAACCCAGTTGCCGCCGCAGCAGCAGTTGCAGTGCTTAGACAAATCGAAAACGGCGGAGTTCTTGAAAAAGCAATCCACATCGAAAACATAATGAAGCCTAGACTTCTGGCCATGCAAGATAAGTACTCGGTCATTGGCGAGATTCGCGGTCGCGGAGCAATGCTGGCAATTGAGTTTGTTATACCTGGAACTAGAACACCTAATTCAGCTGTTGTTGATGCAGTAGTTAAGTACTCTCACACCAACGGCGTGCTAATCCTAAATGCTGGAACCTACGGCAACGTAATCCGTTTCCTACCATCTCTTGCAATCAGCGATGAGCTAATAAACGAAGCTCTTGACGTCGTTGAACAAGCAATAGCAGCTCTCTAAACCAAACGAGTCAAAGAGGATTCAAATGCACTCCTATGCAAATCGAGAAAAACTAGCTCAACTATTTGCTAAGGAGGTCGCCCTCTTTGTATCAAAGCATCCAAACTCTGCAGAGCTTCACAAAAAAGCAATGGGGCCACTTATGGGGGGTGTTCCTATGTCTTGGATGTCTAAGTGGCCAGGCCCTCATCCTGTTTATGTTCAATCAGCTAAAGGTTCTAGGTTTATTGACGTTGATGGCATCGACTATGTCGATTTTTGTTTAGGTGATACCGGTGCCATGGTTGGCCACTCCCCTGATGCAGCGATCAAAGCCATAGCAAATCAACTGGGTAAAGGAATCACCTTCATGCTACCAACTGAAGACGCTGCTGTGGTTGGCCAGACTCTCAGCGATCGATTTGGTTTACCCAAATGGCAATTCACCTTGACTGCCACCGATGCCAATCGTCACATCTTGAGATATGCAAGACATGTCACTGGTAAATCTAAAGTGGTCGTGCATGACTACTGCTACCACGGCACAGTTGATGAGACTTTTGCTGTCTTAGATGACCAAGGCACCACAGTCTCTCGAGAGAACAACATTGGGCCTCAGGTAGATCCAGCGCAGACCACCATTGTCGTTCCGTTCAACAACTTGCCAGCAGCTGAGAGAGCATTCGCAACGGGCGTTGTTGCAGCGATGCTTATTGAGCCAGCTATGACCAACATCGGAATCGTTTTACCAGAACCCGGTTACCTTGATGGACTTAGAGCTCTCTGTGATAAATACGATGTCATTCTGATCATCGACGAAACTCACACATTGAGCGAAGGCCCAGGGGGAATGACCAAGCGGAGAAATCTTCGACCAGATGCAGTAGTTATGGGCAAGACCATCGGTGCCGGGATTCCTGCAGGTGCCTTTGGTATGAGCGCAGAACTAACCTCAAGAATTCAAAAGAGTTTACACCTAGAGCACATCGATGTCGGCGGTGTCGGTGGGACCTTGGCTGGCAATGCTCTATCGATGGCTGCCATCAGAGCAACCTTGACCGAAGTTCTAACCCCAGAAGCGTTCATCTCAATGGAAGAGCTTTGCGATGTTTGGACTCATGACGTCCAGAGACTTATTAACAAATATTCTGCCCCTTGGCAAGTAAGTCAGCTAGGTTGCCGAGCAGAATACTCCTTTAGAGCAACTGCACCTAAGAACGGCAGAGAGGCAGCTGATGCAGACGACTTTGAATTGCAGCAATATCTTCATCTCCATGCCCTGAACCGCGGCATCCTGATGACACCGTTTCACAATATGGCTTTGATGTCTCCTGCTCATACAGCTGAAGATGTTTCGAGACACACTGAACATTTTGAAGAAGCGCTAGCTTCGCTATTTGCCTAGTGTTTTTTAGCTAACCGTCGACGTTTAACTTCGCCACGGATCTGAGTTGAAAGCACAATCAGAATTGCCAGCAAGAACACAGCACAGCCAACTACGTTTGCTTCCGCTGGCACACCGCGGGCTGCAGCTGTGTATACATAGCGCGGGAAAGTCATATCCGAACCAGCATTGAAGTTGGTGATGATGAAATCATCAAAGCTTAGAGCAAATGAAAGCAAGGCGGCTGAAGCGATACCTGGCAACAACAGTGGGAAGGTAATCCTCCAAAATACTTGGCGAGGATTTGCGTATAGGTCTCTGCCGGCTTCCTCAAGAGCAGGGTCAAGGCTTGCAACTCTGGCTTTCACAGTAACCACTACGAAGGAGAGGCAGAACATGATGTGGGCAATGATGATTGTCCAGATACCCTTCTGAACACCTAAGTTGAAAAACTGCGATGCAAGACCTGCACCTAGAACTACTTCAGGAGTTGCCATTGGTAGGAACAGCAGCAGGTTGATGGAACTGCGGAACTTGAAGCGGTACCGGACAAGAGCAATTGCGATCATGGTGCCAAGCGCTGTCGCAACAACTGTGGAAATTAAGCCAATCATCACTGAATTGCTCAAAGCCTCACAAACGCCTTCGCGTTGACACACATTCGTCCACTTATCCAAAGTAAAGCCTCGCCAAATCAGGTTAGTTTTTAGCGAGTTGTTAAAAGAGAACACGAAGGTGTAAACGATTGGAATGAGCAAGTAGATGAATGCTAAGACCGCGTAAACCGGAAGAGTGAATTTACCTAAGCTAAAACGCATTAGAGCAAGTCCTCCGTTCCAGACTTTCTAACATAAACGCTAACCAGCACAAGAATCACTCCCATAAGAATCACTGACAGCGCAGAAGCTGAAGGGTAATCATTTATCTGCAGGTAATTTGATTCGATAACGTTACCGATCATTGCCGTTGATGATGACCCCAGGAAATCTCCTGAAGCATTTACGTAGTCACCGGCAATAGGTATAAATGTGAGTAAGGTTCCTGAAATGATTCCAGGCATTGAAAGTGGCAGTGTAACTTTTCTAAACACCTTTGCAGGTGTTGCGTATAGATCTGAACCAGCTTCAAGGTATCGAGTGTCAAGTCTTTCTAGAGACGTGTATAGCGGAAGAGTCATGAATGGAATGAAGTTATACGTCAAACCGAAGATCACCATAAAAGGTGTTCCAACCACATACTGGGTCTGGTCCAGTATTCCTAAATCCTGCAGTGAACTAACAATCCAAGACTCGTTAGAGAATATTTGCTTCCAAGCTAGTGTGCGCAAGAGAAAAGAAATAAAGAACGGTGCAATTACCAAGGTGAGCATTAGTTTTTGCAGCATCGGCCAAGGCCTAGCCTTGACTCCGATGAAGTATGCCAACGGGTAAGAAATCAAAAGAGCTAGCACAGTTGCAGCTAAGGCATAACCGAAAGATCTCAGAATGTGCGGTAGGTATTCACTTACTACGTTTGCATAATTGCCGAATTCAAAAGCAGGAACATATTCTGCGAAACCGCCAGCTGGATCTGGTGTTTCAAGAGAGACCATAATCAGTGCAAATAGTGGAGTTAGGAAAAACATTGCTAAGTAAGCAAGCCCTGGTGCAAGCAGGGCAATAACTACCTTGCCGGTTCTTCTCGGTTTGTTTGAAGGAGATCGGTTGTTAGAACCAAAAGCCGTGAAAGCCATTTGGTTATGCCTTTTCTGATTTAGCAGGCAAGTCAGAAAGACCAAAGCTGTGCTCAATAGCCCATGAAATCCAAACCTGCTCCCCCAGCTGGATAACTGGTGACTGCCCAATGTTTTGAGCAAAGACAGTGATGTTACCCAACTCTGGAACCTCAATCAAATACTGGTTGCTAGTTCCGGTAAACCGAATGTCCAAGATGACTCCCGGACCAATCACATTTGTTGAAGCACTAGAAGCTGGCTTCTTAGTTAGGAAGGTTGCCTTCTCAGGTCTGAAGCCAATTGCAATCTTGCCTTTGTGCTTTTCCGCTCGAGCCTTAGGAACTGAGATCTTGTTGCCAGCAACTTCAATGCTGATTGAGTTCGCAGAGCTTGAGGTAACTTCGCCAACCAGAAGATTTGACTGTCCAAGGAACTTCGACACAAAGACAGTTTTAGGGCGATCGTAAAGAGCCTCTGGAGCACCCATCTGCTCAATGTGGCCCAGGTTCATAACAGCAACAGTGTCAGCCATGTCCATGGCCTCTTCTTGGTCGTGGGTTACGTGCAGGAAGGTCAAGCCAACTTCCATTTGAATCGCTTTAAGTTCTATTTGCATTTCACGCCGAAGCTTTAGATCCAATGCACCTAGTGGCTCATCTAGTAAAAGAAGTGAAGGTCTATTCACCAAAGCTCTAGCCAGTGCAACTCGCTGCTGTTGGCCACCAGAGAGCTGCTGCGGTCTTCTATCGGCAAGGTGAGGTAGCTGAACTAGGTTAAGTGCTTCTTTGGCCCTAACCAGCGGATTATCGATTTTTCTTTGACGCAAGCCAAAAGCAACGTTCTCAAGAACGCTCATGTGAGGGAATAGTGCATAGGACTGAAATACCGTGTTTACTGGGCGCTCGTGAGGCTTGGTGCTTGTCACATCTTTGCCACCGATAAAGATCTTTCCCTTGGTCGGCGTTTCAAGACCCGCGACCAAACGGAGTGAAGTTGTCTTGCCGCAACCAGAAGGTCCAAGCAGTGCAAAGAATTGCCCTGCTGGCACATGGAGATCTAAGTTATCTATTGCAACGAAACCGGGGAACTCTTTTCGTATTTGCTTCAGCTCTAAATCAGCGCCGCGGGCAACAAACTCTTTTGCCACTAAGCGCCTAACTTAATCTTTTGGAATGCCTTAGTGAAGCTCTGCTCTTCCTTGCTGTCTAGTGCTCTGAAACCTTGCGTTTGAGCTAGGAACTCTTCACTTGGGAAAATCAACTGATTATCAGCAAGAGTCGGATCTAACTTCACAGCTTCTTCTTTAGCCCCAACAACAGGTGTGATGTAGTTCACGTAGGCAGCAAGTACTGCTGCGTTGTATGGGTCGTAATAGAAGTTCATGAGCTTCTCAGCGTTCTTCTTGTGAGTTGCACCCATTGGGATTACGAAACAGTCTGCAGAAATAGTTCCACCGGATTCAGGAAGAATAAAGCCAAAGCGCTCATAACCTTCTTCTGCATTTAACTGAATAATGTCTCCAGACCAAGCAATCGCAACAATGGTGTCACCATTTAGTAGGTCATCCTTGTAGCTGTTTCCTTTTATACGAGCAATCTGTCCATCTGAAACCTTTGCACCAACAACATCGATGGCATTCATAAAGGCATCTTCGGTGAGGCTGTTTGCATCACCAATAGCAACACCCTGATCCATTGCAACAATTCCAACGGTGTCGCGCATTTCACTGAGGACTCCAACGCGACCCTTAAGTGCAGGATTCCAAAGATCTGCTACTACGGTTGGTGCATCTTTTCCAGTTGCGTCTTTGTATGCCTTTTTGTCATAAGCGAATCCAGCCAAAATACCTTGGTAAGGAAGTGACATCGTTCTGTTTGGGTCATAAGACTCACCCAGATATGCTGGTTGAAGATTCTTCTTGTTTGGAATCTCTGCGTCATCAAATGTTTGAACATAACCTAGGTTGATCCAACGAGCAGCCATCCATGAAGTTGGGCAAGTGATGTCTGCTCCTATGTCCTGACCCAGTGCTAGCTGATCTTTTACTTTTCCGTAGTAAGAATCATTGTCGTCAAAGTCTTCACGATAGGTAACTGATATACCTGTCTCAGTTTGAAAACTCTCGAGAGTTGGGTAGTTTCCTGCATCATCGACGTCAAGATACAGTGACCAGTTGCTCCAGATCAAAGATTTATCTGAATCGCTAACATCAGTAGCCGGAGTCAGTTCACTTTTGCCACCGGGTGCGCAAGCTGCCAATAGGGCTGCCGCACCGGTTGCCATTGCTCCACCGAGGACAGCTCTTCGGGTAACTTTGTGGGCTAACGCTGACTTTACTATTTCGCGTAGTTGGGGATCTTCTGGAAGGTTTTGGTTCATAGCCTCATACTCCTAAGGGAAGGGCCGTCAGACGGCCAGTTAACACACCGACTGCGCGAAAGAACGCATTGATAAAAATAATGCCACAATTTACCCTTCTAAGTTGGCAAAACCCCCAAAAAGATACTGAAGAGTGGCATAGGCCATCCCCATGGTTGCGTGGGGTATTCTCATAGAAGGTTGAGCAATGAAGCCCACCCCAGAGGAGAATCATGAAGATCGCTGTCCCAACAGAGATCAAGAACAACGAATTCCGCGTGGCCATAACGCCAGCGGGAGTGCATGAACTAGTAGTTTCAGGGCACGAGGTATACATCCAAAAAGGCGCTGGCACAGGTTCAAGCATCACTGACCAGGACTACCAGGAAGCTGGAGCTACCATCCTCCCCGACGCTAAAAGCACTTGGGCGATAGCCGACATGGTCCTTAAGGTTAAGGAACCAATTGCCAGTGAATATGGATTTCTTAGACCAGGTCTTATTCTCTTCACCTTCTTACACCTAGCCGCAGATCTAGAGCTGACCAAAGAACTCATGGCAAGACAGATCACGGCGATTGCCTACGAGACAGTTCAACTACCTAACCGTCAGTTACCACTTCTAGCCCCAATGAGTGAAGTTGCTGGAAGGCTTTCTGCTCTAGTGGGAGCTCAAACCCTATTTGCTCAAAACGGTGGGCATGGAATTCTCCTGGGTGGTGTACCTGGCACAAGACCAGCGAAAGTTGTGATTCTCGGTGGTGGGGTTGCCGGTTCTAATGCGATTGCAATGTCGGTTGGACTCGGTGCTGAAGTAACGGTGCTAGATACCAATATCAACAGACTCAGAGAACTGGATGCCCTGTATCACGGCAGACTTAGGACGCTTGCTAGCAATGCTTTTGAAATCAACAGAGCTGTCACAGAAGCTGATCTAGTTATCGGTTCTGTGTTGATTCCAGGAGCTAAAGCCCCAAAACTTGTAACCAATGACCTTGTGAAGAAGATGAAGCCTGGTTCTGTTTTAGTGGATATTGCTATTGACCAAGGTGGTTGCTTCGAAGACTCAAGACCAACTACACATGCTGACCCAACTTTTAAAGTTCACAACTCAGTCTTTTACTGCGTGGCAAACATGCCAGGCGCAGTTGCACATACTTCTACCTATGCGCTTACCAATGCAACCCTGCACTATACAAAAGCATTAGCAAACAGTGGTTGGCTAGCTGCTTGCAAAGCTGACCCGGCCCTTGCTCTAGGTTTGAACACGCACGGTGGGATGCTAGTCAGTGAACCAGTGGCTGCTGCCCATTCTCTTGCGTACTCTGCGATTGAATCGGTCTTGGCATAGCTAACTGAATTGCTAAACCTCTAAACCAGCCTCTGCCCGGTGGCAGTTTCTCATTCCACGAACCCTTGGGCAAACCAGCTGCCAGATGTTGATCTAAATTACTTTGTCTTAGGTAGAGCACATACTCAAATTTTCTTTGCAGTGCAAGTGGCAAAAGAACATTACTCGGCATGGTGCACCAGAGCGGTTGCCCACTCTGATAAGCAGTTTCTAAATCAGGAATAGTTGGACCGTCTAAAATAGTGGCGCTTGGGTGAGCCTGCTTCAATAATTTTGCAGTCATGCTTTTCCCTGAGCTAGAAGCACCAACGACTAAAAGCGACTTACCAACAAATTCCGAAATGAAAATTTTCTCAACACGCTGCTCTGCTGGAATATCCAAAATGGCAATTGTTTTGCCATCACTTTCAAATGAGGTAGCCAAACCCGCTGTCCAAGCTAGAACTTTTTCTGGTTGAGTTTTGCCCTCCCCCAGATTTGGTAAAATTTTGCTCATCGGAAAATCAAACCATGCTGTTTTACTCCCCCAAATTGCCAATGCTCTTGATCCAGTCGCACTAGTTGCTCGCATTGTCGGTACTAGGGAGATTAGATCGCCAGGATCTGTCACCCCAATGGCAAACCTGAGTGTGAGGTTGGTAATTAGCGCTCTCGGAATGCCGGCTAAGGATTGACTGGTCGCAATCAGATGCACACCCAGCGATCTACCTCGTGCAGCTATCGCTTCTAGCGTTGTAAGTGCTAACGGATGCGATGCGATGATTGCGGGCATCTCATCGGCTAAAACAATCATTCGCTGCAACGACTTAGTCTCAGTGATTGAAGAGACCCCTTCGGTAGCGAGAACAATCTCACGGTTTTTGAGTTCCCCTGCGAGGTAATGCCAAAAACGTTCATGACGATCTTTGTCTAGATCGGTTACCAATGTGAGTGTCCACGGATGCCTATTCAACTCTCTCAGTCCTGCGCCTCCTTTGAAATCAATAAGAACTAGCTCTATGGGCTTACTAACACTGACCAGCAGCGAACCTGTGACTAGTTTCAATAGTTCACTCTTACCCGCCCCGGTTGAGCCCACTATGAGCCCATGCGGTCCATCTCTCACCAAATCAAATTGGAGATCGATTGATTCAGAGATGCCCGCCCAGAAAGGTAAATCGCCAGAAATGGAGGTTTTGAAGTGACTCTCCTCTAACTCTTTGGAACGTTGCAAAATGTCTCTTTGGACCACTAACTTGGTCGCGTAGTCAAAGAAGATGTCACTGTATTGCTCTTTGAAAAACCAGCCGGTTCTAGGCAAAACCTTGTCCCCTAAGGCGACCGCCCATGGGCTAAGCCAAATAGGTTGATCACTGTAATCAAGATCTGGCTCGCGTGTTTTTCTTTTGATCAGGAGTGTGGTCAGTGCAACCGAGAGCACGCTAACAAAAGTGAAAAGTGCGAACTGCCACATTCCTGTGACAAGTGCCATAACTACTCCGAGCAAGAGCCCCGGCAGCAGTGTCACTAATCTCATCTAAAGATGATTTCTTACTGCACCCCTAAAGCAAACTGCCCGCTCTCCTGATGTGGAAAACGGGCAGTTCTAAAGCTGTGGATTAGTCTCCGATGTAGCTCATCACGTGCTTGATTCTTGTGTAATCTTCAAATCCATACATCGATAGGTCTTTACCGTAACCAGAGTGACGGAAACCACCGTGCGGCATCTCTGCGGCTAGCGGGATATGAGTATTGATCCAAACGCAACCAAAGTTCAAGCCCTTGGCAAAGCGCATTGCCCTGGTGTGGTTGCTAGTCCAAACAGATGAAGCCAAACCATATTTCACATCGTTAGCCCAACGCATGGCTTCGGCATCGTCCTTGAACTTTTGAACTGTAACGACCGGACCAAAGATTTCTCTCTGAATGTGCTCATCGTCCTGTTTCAAACCTGTCAACACAGTCGCTTCATGGAAGTACCCCTTACCTGGAATAGCCTTGCCACCGATGGCAATTGATGCATGATCTGGCAGACGGTCGATAAAGCCAGTTACTTGAGCAAGTTGGTTCACGTTATTTACTGGGCCAAAGAGAATGTCATCTCTGCTTGGGTCGCCGGTTATTGCATTAGCAGCAACCTCTGCAGTAAGAATTGCAACAAACTCATCGTGGACACTTTCATGAACAAGAATTCTGGTTGCGGCGGTGCAGTCTTGACCTGCATTGAAGAAACCCGCAACAACAATTTGTGCTGCAGCTTTATGCAAATCAGCATCAGCAAAAACGATGACCGGTGCTTTACCTCCCAATTCAAGGTGAACTCGCTTTAGATCGATAGCTGCACTCTTGGCAACTTCCATGCCAGCTCGAACTGAGCCAGTAATTGAAACCATCTGCGGAATCTCGTGCTCAATCATCGCCCTACCAGAATCACGGTTACCGGTGACAACGTTGAAAACACCAGCTGGCAGGAATTCGCTGGCAATCTCTGCAAGTAGCAAAGTTGACGCTGGAGTTGTGTCAGAAGGTTTTAGAACAACAGTGTTACCAGCCGCAATCGCAGGAGCAAATTTCCAAGTTGCCATGTTCAATGGATAGTTCCAGGGTGTTACCTGACCGATGACACCGATAGGCTCGCGGCGGACCGATGAAGTGTGGTCTTTGGCGTACTCAGCAGTTGCTCGACCTTCTAGATTTCTCGCTGCACCTGCGAAGAATCTGATTTGATCTACAGAAACCATAATTTCGTATTCAACCAGTGTGCTTCTAGGCTTACCAGTGTTCTCAGATTCAACATCTGCCATCTC
This sequence comes from Rhodoluna sp., assembly GCA_016462375.1. Classification (GTDB taxonomy): domain Bacteria; phylum Actinomycetota; class Actinomycetes; order Actinomycetales; family Microbacteriaceae; genus Rhodoluna. The sequence goes on from JAEMTJ010000001.1 coordinate 19,618, forward strand.
CTCAGCTCTTGCTTCAAGAGCATCAGCAATTCTAAATAGTGCTAATTGTCTTTCACCAGGAGTAGTTTGACTCCAAGTCTCGAAAGCTTTATCTGCTGCCTTATAGGCAAGATCAATATCTGCCACTGCAGATACCTGAGCCTTTGCATAAACTTGCGCATTAGCAGGATTGATAACCTCTGAGGTTTCACCTGATTTAGCGGAAATGTGCTGACCGTTGACAAAGTTCTTTAGTTCGCGAACTGCCATTTGATAACTCTCCTTCGAGCTTTATTCGTGTGGAGGCGAACCTATCGCCTCTAGCCATAACACTATTACAAACCTCTATTTCTGGACCAATCCGTAGCCAAAAAGGCTTCAAAGGTGTGGAATCTATACCAATTTGGCAAAATCACTACGAAATCAGGACCAAAATAGCAAAAAATGTGCCAATATCGCAGTATGTCTAGAACGGATAGAGCTAAAGCATCGGCGCTTGATGACATCTCAAAAGAGATCATCGAGCAGCTTCAGCACGACGGAAGGAAGCCTTACAGCGAGATTGCTAAGGCAGTTGGACTGAGTGAAGCTGCCGTTCGTCAGAGGATGCAGAAACTAACCGAGTCCGGCGTAATGCAGGTTGTGGCAGTTACTGACCCTCTCCAAATGGGTTTTTCTCGACAGGCAATGATTGGTATTCGTTGCTCTGGAGACATGACAGAACTTGCCAACAAGCTCTCTGCAATGCCAGAAGCAGATTACGTTGTGATGACTGCGGGCTCTTTCGACATCTTGGTTGAAATTGTTGTAGAAAACGACCAAGACCTTATAGAAGTTTTGAACACCAAGATCAGATCATTGCCAGGCGTGGTCTCAACAGAAACTTTTGTTTACCTAAAACTCCACAAGCAGTTCTATAACTGGGGTGTTAGATAACCAAGGTTTGGGTATCGCAAGATGCTCGAAGTGGCTAATCAAACGATTATCCAAAAGTGCAACACAAAATAATGTAAAGAGTGATATCAAATGGCAATCAAGGAGAGCAAAGCACGAAAGCTTATCTCGGCTCTAAAGCTAGGTAAGGCTCCGGCTAAAAAGCCGGCCAAAGCAAAAGCCGACCACGCCACCCCGCTTCTCAACGCCCGTAAAGCAGGCAAAGAAGCAACCCCAGCTATGTTGCAACAGGCTGCAAAAGACAATTTGTTCTTGCACTTCACGCGACACAGCCCGTACCAGAAAATGGACATGCCCATCATCACAAAAGCTGAAGGACACCACTTCTGGGACATCAACGGCAAGAAATACTTTGATGGAATCTCATCACTGTTTTCTGTAAACGTTGGTCACGGTCGCGAGAGACTGGCAGAAGCAGCAGCTAAACAGATGAAGAAGTTAGATTACTTCCCAATCTGGTCGCACGCTCACGCTCCAGCTATTGAATTAGCAGAGCGCATACTTTCGTATGCACCTAAAAATCTAAGTCGAGTTTTCTTCACCACCGGTGGTGGCGAGGCAAATGAGACCGCTTGGAAACTAGCCAAACAGTATTTCAAAATGACTGGCAAGCCGTTGAAGCACAAAGTTCTAACTCGAGCAGTTGCCTACCACGGCACCTCGCATGGAGCTTTGTCGCTAACCGGCATCCCTTCAATGAAGAAGATGTTTGAACCTCTCGTGCCAAGCACATTCAGAGTGCCAAACACCAACTGGTACAGAGCTCAGGACGACTTCAAGAATGAAGAAGAGTTCGCAATGTGGGCAGCTAACAGAGTCGAAGAAATGATTCTGTTTGAAGATCCAGATACCGTTGCAGCGTTCTTTATCGAACCTGTGCAGAACTCAGGTGGTTGCTTCACTTCACCTCCTTCATATTTCAAGCGAGTCCGTGAGATTTGCGACAAGTATGACGTTCTGTTGGTAGCTGATGAAACCATTGATGGTTTTGGTCGTATCGGAACAATGTTTGCCAGCGAGAAGTACGGATTAGAACCAGACATGTTGGTCTGTGCAAAAGGTATTACCTCGGCATACCAGCCACTTGGTGCCCTGATGCTTACTGAGAGGCTATTTGAACCGTTCAAGCAAGGAACAAACATCTTCTCCCACGGATACACATTCGCAGGTCACCCTGTGGCATGTGCTGTGGCTCTTGAAAATCTAGACATCTTCGATGAGGAAGATCTAGTCGGCAACGTTGCTCGCAACGAAGCTGCGTTCAAGAAGACATTGAGCAAGCTCAAGGATCTGCCTATTGTCGGAGACGTTCGTGGAGCAGGATACTTCTACGCCATCGAACTGGTCAGAGACAAAAAAACTAAGGAATCTTTCAACGACCAAGAGTCGGAGAAGCTTCTGAGAAAGTTCCTCTCCAACCATTTATATGAGAACGGGCTCTATTGCCGCTCAGATGACCGTGGCGACCCAGTAGTTCAGTTAGCTCCACCGCTAACTATCGGCCAGAAAGAATTCGACGAGTTGGAGCAGACCTTGCGTCACAGCCTCACACTCGCTGGAGAAATGTTCGAACTGATGTAAGTCAGATAGTTGAGCCCGGTTATCCACCTTTTGGGAGAGATAACCGGGCTTTACTTTTGTCTCGGTATTCTGGGTACATGAAGCTTCACAAAGACACCTGGATAGCGTTTAAAAGCCCCATCGGAATTGTCAGGGTATATGCCGAGAACGAGAAGGTAACCTTCATCGACATCGCAGCTCAAGATGCAAAAATTGGCTCGGCAGGAAAATCACAAGTCCTGGTCACCGCAGAAAAGGAACTTGGCCAATACTTCTCAGGAAAACTAACCAAGTTCACTTTCCCTGTCGATCTCTCAAACGGAACGGAGTTCCAAAGATCAGTCTGGAAACAAATCTCAAAGATTCCTTTCGGAAAATTTAGGACATACAAAGACATTGCAGATGCAATTGGTAAACCAAAAGCCGCTAGAGCAGTTGGTGGAGCAGTTGGGTCTAACCCAGTTCCACTTGTCGTTGGCTGCCACAGAGTCTTAGGTGCCTCTGGAAAAATAACTGGATACTCTGGTGGTGATGGCTTACCAACTAAGCGCTGGCTGCTCAACCACGAAGGTCTAACTGCAAAAGAATGAGTGATTTCACCAAGAAGTATGAAGATGGTATGACTCGCTGTACGTGGCCAGGTCAAGATGCCCAATACATCGAGTATCACGATCAGGAGTGGGGTGTCCCCCGCTTTGGTGATGACGAGATGTTTGAACGGATTAGCCTTGAAGGTTTTCAAGCAGGACTCTCTTGGATAACTATCCTCAAGAGACGCGAAGGCTTCAGAAAAGCCTTTAAAAACTTCGAAGTGAAGAAAATCGCTAAGCTCACAGAGCTAAATGTTGAGAAGCTGATGCTGAATGAGGGCATCATTCGAAACAGAGCCAAGATTGTTAGCACCATCAAAAACGCCAACCTAGTTCTAGAGCTACAGAAACAAGGTGAGAGCATCAGTGACATTGTTTGGTCATTTGCTCCCCCAGCAAATAAGAGAACAACTTCAACCAAGAACTTTGAATGGCGAGCAACCACTCCTGAATCAGACGCACTAAGTAAAGAGCTACGCAGACTTGGGTTTGGATTTGTTGGATCCACAACCATGTACGCATTGATGCAGGCAACCGGTCTTGTAAACGATCATGCCCCCGGCTGTTTTAGAAGGAAAGAACTTAAATAATTAGGAGTCTTTGAACTGCCGATAAACAGCGACGCCAACATCAAATATCCCAATGGCAAAAGCTGCAGGTAACCAATAAACCCAAGTGAAGTTAGAAATTGCCAGAGACATTTCACAAAGTTGATAAATCCAGTCACGAGTGATTGTGTATTGAAAAGTCCACTCGTCATAGGTTTGGTTAATGGCAGAAAGAGTGAAAGCAAAAGTGAAATACCCAAGAATTGGAACACTTCCAAGGAAAATTCCTATGATTCTTAGGATTAGCCTTATTCTGTCAAACCAAGTTTTCTTTGGAGGTTCAATCATTTTCCGCTACTTCCCCCGAATAACTTCACTGGTGATGAGATAGATTATTTTGCCCTCTACCTCTAAACCAAGATTAGCCTTCTTTGCAATTACCTTGAGCTGAGTCACGGTTTTCGGAGCATTCTTAGCTCTAACGAACTCTCCCACAAATTCTCCCTTGGCTGTTTTGTTGAAATGGTTCAAGGCTTTGCGCTGCCCCCGCTTGTCAATGGCAACTACCTCTACCCAGTATGAATCTATTCCCTCTGGGATTGGAGCTAAGTCAACGTATGCCTTGGAACGCAGATCAATTATCGGAATATCCACCAACCTTACCCAAGCTGCATCTTGGTGCTCTCTCCAAATCTTCTTGATATTCACTTTGGGTAATACAGTTCCGGCGGAGAGCCTATACCAGGGAATTCGGTCTGTAGCAGATATCAAACCGAATAAAGCGCTCTGCATTAGGACATGCTTACGCATCTGGTCTATTTCGTGACTGGTAAAACTAGCAGTCTTGATTGCCTTGTATAAGGTTCCTTCGTAGCGTTCAAAGGCGGGCATAGTCGGGGCTGATTTGATGCTCAAGTTGAGATCAATCTCCCCAAGTTGTTTAGGACTTAGTTTTAGAGCTTTTGCAGCCTTAGGTTCACTCTTACAAAGCTTCAAGAGGTCTTCTAGAACCAAGTCTCTGGCCTCATTTAGTTGCCCATAGCTGAGGTGCACCTGGCCGATGGTCAGGTTAGTTCCACCTTGACGCTTAGTTTCACTGGGAGGTAACAATAACAACACCAGATAAGCCTAAACTTGTCTAATGGTAAAACTTACGAAGATATACACAAGAACCGGCGATGAGGGTCTCACTGGCCTCAGCGACTTTAGTAGAGTCCGCAAGACCGACCCGCGCATTGAGGCTTATGCCGATGTTGACGAGGCAAACTCAGCTCTCGGTGTCGCTATTTCCCTTGCCCAAAATGAATTTGATGAAGAGACCCTAAATATGCTCGCTCAGATTCAGAATGACCTATTCGACCTTGGTGCAGACCTATCTAACCCTTTGAATGAGCACTATGAGTATGAGCCTTTACGAGTAGATGCGATCTGGATAGACGCCCTTGAGCAGTCAATTGACAAATACAACTCTCAACTAGGAAAACTTGACTCTTTTATCCTGCCTGGTGGCTCAGGACTTGCAGCAGGGCTGCACCTTGCTAGAACTGTTGTTAGAAGAGCAGAGCGAGCAACCTGGCACGCCATCGAAGAATATGGAACTGAGCCAGCTAAGAAGGGCCACCCGAACGGTGGCGTTAGCCTGTTAGCGGTTAAGTACCTCAACCGCCTAAGCGACCTACTATTCGTGCTTGCGCGCTTTGCAAACATTAAGCACGGTGGCGATGTTAAGTGGGTTCCAGCTGCAAACCGCAGAGAAGCGCCGGCAAAGCGCAGACCTGAACAGGATTAAACGAATAAGCCCCGAGATTTCTCGGGGCTTATTACTTTAAGTTCTTAGGCTAATTGTGCTTGACCGGCAAAGATGGTGACCACATCGTGCTCAACAGATATAAAACCATCAGCAGCTGTTGCCTTGATGGATTCTCCTGTTGGCAAAGTAATACGGACTTCACCTGAACCTAGAATTGCCAGCATTGGTTCGTGACCGGCTAGTAAACCAATCTCTCCCTCAACGGTCTTAGCAACAACCATCTTGGCGTCTCCCGACCAGACCGAACGATCGGCAGCTACCAGCTCAACTCTTAGGTTCTTTTCACTCATGATTACTTTAGCTCTGACTGAATCTTGGCCCACTGACGCTCAACGTCTTCCAAACCACCAACGTTGAAGAACGCCTGCTCGGCTACGTTGTCGAAGTCTCCGTTAGCGATGGCAGTGAAGCCTTCGATGGTGTCCTTTAGTGGAACAGTTGAACCCTTAACACCGGTGAACTTTTCAGCCATGTATGTGTTCTGAGAGAGGAACTGCTGGATACGACGTGCACGAGATACGGTGATCTTGTCCTCTTCGCTCAATTCTTCAACACCTAGGATGGCGATGATTTCCTGAAGTTCCTTGTTCTTCTGCAAGATCTGCTTCACTCTGGTTGCTGTCGCGTAGTGCTCAGCGCTAATGAAGCGTGGGTCCAAGATGCGAGAGGTTGAAGTTAGTGGATCCACAGCTGGATATAGACCCTTAGAAGCAATTTCACGGCTCAACTCTGTTGTGGCATCGAGGTGGGCGAATGTCGTTGCCGGGGCTGGGTCGGTGTAGTCATCGGCAGGTACATAAATAGCCTGCAGAGATGTTATCGAGTGACCGCGGGTAGAAGTAATTCTCTCCTGCAAGATACCCATTTCATCGGCAAGGTTAGGTTGGTAACCCACAGCTGATGGCATACGGCCTAGCAGTGTTGACACCTCAGAACCTGCCTGAGTGAAACGGAAGATGTTGTCGATGAACAAAAGCACGTCCTGCTTCTGAACGTCACGGAAGTATTCAGCCATGGTTAGTGCTGACAGTGCAACGCGAAGACGGGTACCTGGTGGCTCATCCATCTGGCCGAAGACCAAAGCAGTCTTGTCAATAACACCAGACTCGGTCATTTCTTCGATTAGGTCGTTACCCTCACGGGTACGCTCACCAACACCGGCAAACACAGACACACCATCGTGATCTTCAGCAACACGGTAAATCATTTCCTGGATAAGAACCGTCTTACCAACACCAGCACCACCGAATAGACCAATCTTTCCACCACGAACATATGGGGTTAGTAGGTCAATAACCTTGATACCGGTCTCGAACATCTCAGTCTTTGACTCAAGCTGGTCGAATGAAGGTGGGTTACGGTGAATCGGCCAGCGCTCAGAGACCTCAACTTTGTCACCTGGCTTACCGTTCAGAATGTCACCGGTAACATTGAAAACCTTACCCTTGGTGACGTCCCCTACAGGAACAGAGATAGGTGAACCAGTGTCCTGAACTGCTTGACCACGAACCAAGCCATCGGTTGGCTTAAGGGCAATAGCACGCACTAGGTCATCACCTAGGTGCTGAGCAACCTCAAGCGTCAGTGTGGTGGTTTCTCCGTTGAGTGTGATCTCGGTGGTTAGCGCGTTATAGATACCAGGGATGCCATCGTGTGGAAACTCGATGTCAACAACTGGACCTGTTACGCGGGCAATCCGTCCGGTAGCAACGTTCTTGTTCTCGGCCATGTCTTCTTTTTCTTTCTATTCTTTGTCGCTGGTGTCGACAAGAGCGTCGGCACCACCAACGATTTCGGAGATCTGCTGGGTAATTTCAGATTGGCGAGCTGAGTTCGACAATCTGGTGTAGTTCTTGATTAACTTGTCAGCGTTTTCAGTAGCTGACTTCATTGCTTTCTGTCTTGCTGCGTGCTCTGCTGCAGCTGACTGCAACATTGCGTTGAAAATACGTGATTCGATGTATACCGGCAACAGCGCATCTAGCACCTTGCTGGCATCAGGCTCAAATTCATACAACGGGAATACTTCATTAGCCTCAGGCTTAGAAACACCTTCAACAATTTCCAAAGGCAACAAGCGAACAACCTGAGGTTCCTGGCTGATCATCGAAACAAACTTGTTGTATACCAAGTGAATCTCGTCAACTCCGCCATCTTCGTAACCTAGGTTGAAGGCATTAACAACAGCTTCAGCGATTTCCTGAGCGGTAGTGAATACAGGAAGGTCTGTGCCACCGGTCCAAGATCTAATTGCTGCGCGCTTACGGAATGAGAAGAAACCAACAGACTTACGTCCAACTAGGTAGTAAGAAACATCTTTACCCTGCTCACGAAGCAACTGAGTTAGCTGCTCTGATTCCTTCATAACGTTGGATGAGAAAGCACCAGCAAGCCCACGGTCACTTGTGAAGATAACCACAGCACTTCTACGAATCTCTTTTGGTTCTGTGGTTAGCGGGTGATCGATGTTAGAAAAGGTTGCAACGGCGGAAACAGCGCGAGTAATCGCACGTGAATAAGGGTTAGCTGCTGCCAAACGCTGTTGTGCCTTGTAAATGCGTGAGGCAGAGATTAACTCCATTGCACGAGTGATCTTCTTGGTCGTCTGGGCAGATTTAATCTTCTGCCTATAGACCCGAAGTTGCGCTCCCATTGCTTTTCCTTTACCTAATCTTCAGTAACGCTTAGCGCTTCTGCTTAACAATCTGCTCTTGGTCAACTTCTTCTTCAGCGATAGCCGCAACAGACTCGTTGCCAACTGAAGCTAGCGGCTTACCAACACCGGTTAGGAAGCTCTTCTTGAACTTCAAAACATCAGCCTCAAGAGCTGAAACAGTGTCGTCCTTTAGGTCGTTGGTCTCACGAATGGTGGTTAGCACCTGTGAGTTACGACGAAGGTAGTCAAGCAGTTCGCTTTCGAAACGAAGCACGTCTTCAACAGGAACTTCATCTAGCTTGCCGGTAGTTCCTGCCCAGATAGAAACTGTTTGTTCTTCAACTGGGTATGGAGAATACTGCGGTTGCTTTAGAAGCTGCATTAGACGAGCACCGCGAGCAAGTTGCTGACGAGATGCAGCATCTAGGTCGCTTGCGAACATTGCAAAAGCTTCAAGTGAACGGTACTGAGCAAGCTCAAGCTTTAACGTTCCAGAAACCTTCTTGATGCCCTTAACCTGAGCAGCTCCGCCAACACGAGAAACAGAGATACCAACATCAATAGCAGGTCTCTGGTTAGCGTTGAATAAGTCTGACTGCAAGAAGATCTGACCATCGGTAATCGAGATTACGTTGGTCGGAATGTATGCAGAAACGTCGTTAGCTTTGGTTTCAATGATTGGAAGTCCAGTCATGGAACCAGCACCAAGTTCGTCGTTCAACTTTGCACAACGCTCAAGTAGACGTGAGTGTAAGTAGAAAACGTCACCTGGATATGCTTCACGGCCTGGCGGACGACGAAGTAGCAGTGAGATCGAACGGTAAGCCTCAGCCTGCTTTGATAAATCATCAAAAATGATTAGGACGTGCTTGCCGTCATACATCCAGTGCTGACCAATTGCAGAACCGGTGTATGGAGCTAAGTACTTGAAACCAGCTGGGTCTGAGGCAGGAGAAGCCACGATAGTGGTGTATTCCATAGCTCCAGCAGCTTCCAGAGCACCCTTCACCGCAGCAATGGTTGAACCCTTTTGACCAACAGCAACATAAATACAACGAACCTGCTTCTTTGTGTCGCCTGATTCCCAGTTAGCCTTCTGGTTGATGATGGTGTCGATAGCAATAGCGGTCTTACCGGTCTGACGGTCTCCAATGATCAGCTGACGCTGTCCTCGACCAACAGGAATCATCGCGTCAATCGCCTTGATACCAGTTTGCAGCGGCTCGTGAACTGATTTACGGGCCATAACGCCGGGAGCCTGAAGTTCAAGTGCGCGACGAGCAGTGGTCTTTATTTCACCCTTGCCATCGATTGGCGCACCTACTGGGTTAACAACACGCCCAAGGAACTCATCGCCAACAGGAACTGAAAGGATCTCGCCAGTGCGCTCTACCTTCATACCCTCAACGATTTGACCGAACTCACCAAGGATGATGACACCGATCTCACGCTCATCTAGGTTCTGAGCTAGGCCCAGAGTGCCATCTTCGAACTTGAGCAGCTCGTTAGCCATAACGCTGGGAAGACCTTCAACGTGAGCGATACCGTCACCGGCATCGATGACGTGACCGATTTCGGTGCGACTAGCCTGAGTCGGCTCGTAGGACTTAGCAAAGTCCTTTAGCGCATCACGAATCTCATCCGGACTGATACTTAGATCTGCCATCTTGTTCCCTCTACTTCTGAAGCGTTAGCTTCGGTTAACACTTGCAGCGGCGGAAGCCAACTGCAGTTTTAGGTTTTGCAGACGGTTACTTACGCTTCCGTCGATTATCTCGCCAGCAATCTGAACAACCATTCCACCGATGATTGAAGAATCAACCTCGACGTTCAAGCGGATCTGCTGACCATAAGTTTTTGCCAGTGATGAGCGAAGTCGCTCAATCTGGTTTTGATCTAGTACTGATGAAACTGTTACCGTTGCAACCAATGATTCGCCGTAAGCAGCAATCTGCTTACCAAACTGATCAAGAACTGTTGCAATTCGACGGCCGCGCGCAGAGCCAACAGCCTGACTGATGATTGCCTTGGTAACTGCATGGACCTTGCCGCCAACTAGCGCATCAACCAAAGCAATTTTTACGTTGTTCGGTGCACTTTTGTTGCTCAAGGCAAACTGCAGTTCGCGGTTTGAAGCAACTACCTGCTGAAAAGCAAATAGTTCGCTCTGGACCTGATCCAACACAGCTATCTTCGATGCTGTTGCAGCCGCAGAGTGAACACCTAGTTGCTCAAGAACAACAACTAGGTCAATGCCTCTCGAGTAACGCTTAGCAACAACTAACTTCACGAACTCGACTGCGCTTAAAGAAACCTTGCCGCCAAAGACTCGGTCAATTAGACCGTCCTTAGTTGCACTCTCAGTGGAAGGATCCGAGAGAATGCCGCGCAATTGAGCAGAGCTCGAGATTGCGTCAGCTGCGACAAATAAATCAGTTGCAAAGGCAAGCTCTGAGCCAAGGTAGGCGGAAATCTCTGCCTTCGCCTGGGCTAGCGCTTGTCGAGTGGAAGAAGCCATTATTACTTACTTGCCTTCTTTTTCTAGATCTGCCAAGAAGCCGTCAACAATTGCTGAGGCACTCTTGTCTTCTTTTAGGTTGTTCTTAACGACACTTGAAGCTAGCTCAAGCGCTAAACTGCCGACCTCTGCGCGCAGAGCAATCACAGCGGACTGAGTGTCTGCCTCGATTTGCTTCTTTGCGGTTTCAATCATGCGTTCAGCATTTAACCTTGCTGCTTCAGTAATCTCAACCGATACCTGAGCAGCTTCGGCACGAGCAGCGTTGATAATCTCCGCGCGCTCCTGTCTTGATGCTGCTTGATCAGCTTCGATGTTTGCAGTCTTTGCTGCCGCTTCAGCTTGAGCCTTTTCAGCCAGAGCTAAGCGACCTTCGATCGCTTCGGTTCTAGCATCAATGTTCTTTTTGAAGTTAGGTAGCACCTTGAACCAGAAGAAGACCAGCAGAATCGCGAAAACAACAGCAGACCAAACAAGGTCAGCAGTCGCAGGCACCAGCGGGTTTGCAGCCGCTGAAGTGCGCATAATTTCGTGAATAACTGGAGTCATTTAGTTAAGTCCTAGGCTGCGAAGATGAATGGGGTTGCTAGACCGATAAGGGCTAGAGCTTCGGTGAACGCAATACCAAGCCACATTGTTACCTGCAGACGAGCTGCTAGTTCCGGTTGGCGAGCGATTGACTCGATTGTCTTTGAAACAACTAGTCCCACACCGATGCCTGGGCCAATCGCGGCAAGACCGTAGCCTAGAACGCCGAGGTTACCTGATATTTGTGATACCTGAGTCGCAGCTTCTGCTGCTAAGTGAATGATCTGCACTTTATTTTCCTTCCATGGTTTGAATTAGCGGTTGCTAACTCTTTTGTTTCTTAGTGTTCATCCGCTAACGACAGCTGAATGTAAACAGTCGTTAGCAGTGTGAAGACGTAGGCCTGCAGGAATGCCACCAACATCTCAAAGAGTGTGAAGACAAACCCGAAGGTAAAGGTTCCAACACCGAAGGTCTTGAAGATACCCTCCGAGTTGAAAAAGAAATACTGTGTTGCGCTAAAACATAGTACTAAGAGCAAGTGACCAGCAATCATGTTCATCATTAGACGAAGAGCAAGTGTTACTGGACGAAGAATAAAGGTTGAAAGGAACTCGATAGGAGTTACCAAGATATAGAAAGGCGCTGGAACACCGGCCGGGAATAGCGCATTCTTGAAGAAGCGCAGGCCGTGTTTTCTAACACCTGCATAAATAAAAGTCACATAGGCAGCTAAGGCCAAGATCAAGGGCAACCCGATAACTGAGGTTCCAGCGATGTTTAGACCCGGGATGATTCCTGTGATGTTCATACCTAGAACAATGAAGAAAATTGTTGTTAGCAGTGGCAGGAATCTGTCACCATCTTTTTCACCAAGTTGCTCATGCGCAATTGACTTCCGGACGAAGTTTAGAGACATTTCACCGAACATTTGGAAACGACCTGGCACGAACTGCCCAGTTTGAGTGCTCTTACGGAAACGGTTTGACCACAGCCAGAAAACTAGAATCAACAAGCCAGTGACCAAAAGACGGATCAACATGATTCGGTTTAGCTCCAACGGAGTGCCGCCAAATGCAACAACTTCAGGGTAAAACTCATTAATAGTCGGCGCTTCGAAGCCGCCTTCGCCTTCGGCGACCGGCTTCAGAACTGCACTAAGCAGTGTGAGCGTAGATAACAACAGCTTTTACTCCTGTTTCGGGGCAGGGCATAACCTAACCTTGCGGCGATTTACAGTGCTTTACGCTGCGACATAAGTGCAAGCGCTCTCTAAATGTTATCAGGAACTAGCAGGGGGAAAACGCCATCCAGCACCATATTTATTGAAAAGTTAAGGCTTGTCCAAGGTCGCCGTGAGCCTAGCCTTAGAAACAATCAGGGTATCGATAACCAATCCCCCGATGACCGCTGAAACAACCGTAAAAAACACTATTGGCCTGGAGTCACGAGTCAGCCAATCGGACTTGTTGAGGAAGCTAAAACCAATCAGAAACAGGACCATTTTGATCAGCCAGCCACCCAGAACGGCACCTAAGAACCCAGCCAGATTGAGCTTTGAGCCAATTAGGACACTTAGTGCAGTTAGCGCTGTGAATAGGAAGGCTGCTCCTGAGCCGATCAGTGCCGCATAGACACCTGGTAAGCCGGTCAACAAGTACCCAACCAAAGAGCCCACTATGCCGATAGCCGCAACTAAGGCAGCGCCAAGGCGCAGGACTCGGCCAATTACTGTTCCGAGACTGTCAAACATTGAGTGCCTTCCTTCGCTTACTGAATTTGATGACCGCAGGCCAAGCTGTGAATGTCAGCGAGGCTGATATTGAGAGCAGAGCGAACAAGATAACCCAGCCCAGATCGGTTAGAAACAAGAGCAGACAGCTTACTGATACTGAAATAGACCAGAAGTAAAAAACAAGGACGGAGCCTAAATGACTGTGACCAAAGTCCTGAAGTCTGTGGTGCAGGTGCTTTCGATCTGCAGCAAATGGAGATTTTCCTGCTGCCAGGCGTCTAACCACGGCAAGGGCAAAGTCCAACAAAGGCAGGATAAGGATCGAAATGGGGAGAATCAAAGGCAGCACTGCAGGTACTAAGTCGTCTCTGTTCAAAGCTGCTGGGTCAATCTGGCCGGTAACTGTTAGCGCAGAGGTCGTCATCAAAAGACCTAAGAGCATAGCTCCCGAGTCTCCCATGAAGATTTTCGCAACATGCCAGTTATGGGGCAGGAATCCAGCACACATACCAATCACAATTGCGGAAAGCATGGTGGCTAGGTTGAAGTAGTTGGTAGGAGAAATTTGTTGAGCTAGCAAATAGGAATATACAAAGAAAACTATCGTTCCAATCAGGACCACTCCAGCAACCAGACCATCTAAACCATCAATGAAGTTCACTGCATTCATGATTAGCACTGCGAGGAACACTGTGACCACGAATGATACGCCGAATGACCCGACTGTGAGCCCAAAGATCGGCAGTGAAACTATCTGCACTCCGTTCCAAGCTAGAACTCCAGCGGCTAGAAATTGACCTGCAAGCTTTAGTGTCCAGTCAAGATCGTAAAGATCATCAAGAAACCCGATGACCATAACAACTAGCGCTGCCGCCGCAATCGCAATAATTGGTCCAGGGTCTGCAAAAACAACATCAAACCATCCAATAGGAGCTGCAATTGCAAGGGAAACCAAAAAACCCAAGAACATTGCGATTCCACCGATTCGCGGAGTTGGTGTGCTGTGGCTGTCTCTTGAGCGAATATCTTTCGGATAAATCTCATATTTCACTGCTGCACGACAAACTAGATATGTGGCGAGGTACGTTACGACAAAGGCGATTCCCATCAAAAGCAAATATGCGCGCACTAGTTATCGGCACCCTCAAGTAAGTTGCCGACGACGGTTTGTATTTTGGCAAGGCTGAGTGCACCCTGTCGAATTACCTTTATCTTGCCCGAGGTTGTGAGCACACCTTTATCGTCATAGCTGTCTTCTAATCCAGTTAGATCAAGAATTGTTGAAGCCTCACCCTTAGGGCTAGTGCCACCGTCTAAATAAACCTCAACAGAGTCACCTAGGTAATCGAAGGCTTGCTTGGCAGTGGTGGCTGCCGGCGATCCCGTTAGGTTGGCACTAGAAACCGCAAGTGGACCAGTTTCTTCAATTAGAGCCAATGCAATCTTGTGATCTGGAACTCTAAGAGCAACTGTCTGCTTAGTTTCGCCAAGATCCCAATCGAGTGAAGGTTGCGAGCGAAGAATTAGAGTCAATGCTCCTGGCCAAAAGGTTTCAGCAAGCTTTGTTGCTGCATCGGGAAGAACTTCTACTAAAGCTCTAGCCATGTTGAGGTTTGCAACTAGAACAGGAGGTGGGGATTGCCTGTCTCTTCCTTTCGCAGTCAACAATTTCTGAACAGCATCAGGTGAGAAAGCGTTCGCCGCCAAGCCATAAACGGTGTCTGTTGGGATAACAGCTAAATCGTTTCTACCCAGACTGACTTTTGCTAACCGCATTCCGGTTAATAGGTCAGTATCTACTGAACAGTCAAAAATCTTCTGCACATCTCACCTGACTTTCTATGCCAAAGCTGTGGTTGCTCGGTCTCGACCAACCAAATCCTTATGGGTTCTAACTTGTATCCACCCTGATGCCAATAGTAGTTCCCGAACTGCTTCTCCCTGCATGTCGGCATGCTCAATGATAAGAGTTCCGCCTGATCTAAGTAACCGTTTAGCTGCTGAGTCGACATTTCTAACCACATCGAGCCCATCCGCTCCACCGTATAAGGCAAGGCTAGGGTCATGCAGATGAACTTCAGGATAAATCGGAATCATCTGGTCTGGAATGTATGGCGGGTTAGAAACTAAGACATCAACTATGCCGTTTAGTTCTGGAAATGCATCAACCAAATCGCCCTGAACAAGGACAGCCTCAGGAGCAAGCTCTGCAAAATTCACTCTGGTGTATTCAAGCGCATCTTCGCTCAGTTCAATAGCAAACACTTTGGCGTTAGAAACCTCCACCGCAAGACTTAGTGCAATCGCTCCAGAACCGGTAGCAAGATCCACTGCAATTGGAGACTCATTCCCTACTGCACGAAGCGCATCAACTGCTAACTGAGTAACTACTTCTGTCTCAGGCCTTGGCACAAAAACACCAGGGCCAACCTTTAGTGTCAACCTACGAAAATGAGCAACACCAGTTAGATGCTGCAAAGGGATCCGCTGTGCTCTTTTACCAACCAGGTCTGCATAGATTTCGGTTTCAGTAAATTCGGCATCTGTAAATGCTTTTGCTTGCAATTCTCCACGAGAGATTTTTAGCAAATGCGCTAAGAGTATTTCTGCATCTGCTGCTGCAGATTCAATTCCAGCTTTGGCAAATGATTCAGTGGCAGATTGAAGGGCAGCTTGGATTTTCATTAGGCTGATTCGCCTAGAGCAGCCAATCTCGCTTCTTCGTCTGCCTGAATAGCCGACTGAACAACAGGCTCAAGAGCACCGTCCATAACCTGGTCAAGGTTGTATGACTTGTACCCGGTGCGGTGGTCAGCAATCCGGTTTTCTGGGAAATTGTAGGTTCTGATTCGCTCAGATCTGTCAACGCTTTTAACCTGTGATTTACGAGCAGCTGAAAGTTCTGCTTCGAGGGCTTCTTGCTGTGCTGCCAAAATACGAGCACGAAGCACACGCATCGCTGCCTCTCGGTTTTGTAACTGAGATTTTTCGTTCTGCATCGAAACAACAATTCCGGTTGGAATGTGAGTGATACGCACCGCTGAGTCGGTTGTGTTAACCGATTGACCACCGGGGCCAGATGAACGGAACACGTCAACACGGATTTCGTTCTGGCTAATCTCCACTTCTTCTGGAGCGTCAACTTCCGGGAAGACTAGAACACCGGCAGCTGAGGTATGGATACGACCTTGAGTTTCAGTTACAGGAACACGCTGAACTCTGTGCACTCCACCTTCATACTTCAAATGCGCCCAGACACCTTCGGCAGGATCCGCTGAATTTCCCTTAATAGCCACTTGAACATCTTTGACTCCGCCGAGGTCAGATTCATTCTTATCAAGAATTTCTGTCTTCCAGTTCTTGCTGTTGGCATACTGGATATACATTCTCAGCAAATCAGCTGCAAAGAGCGCAGACTCTGCTCCACCTTCACCGGCTTTGATTTCCATAATTACATCTCGACCATCATCAGGGTCTCTTGGAATTAGTAAACGTCTAAGTTTCTCTGTTGCCTCGTGAAGCTTTTCTTCCATGGCTGGAATTTCATCAGCAAAACTTTCGTCCTCTTTAGCCATTTCTTTGGCGGCATCAAGGTCTGCTTGCATTGAATTCACACCATGGTATGCCGAAACAATAGCGTTGAGCTCCGCATATCTGCGGTTTAGCTTCTTAGCTAGTGTCGGGTTGGCATGAACCGAAGCTTCAGAGAGTTGAGTTTGCAACTCTGCGTGTTCAGCCAGAAGTGCCTGGACTGAAGAAAGCATTATTCGCCGTCAGATCCTGAAGGAACTGGCATGGACTTCTGAACCATCATTAGGAACTCAACGTTGCTCTTAGTTTCCTTCAAGCGGTTAAGAACTAGTTCCAGAGCTTGCTGCTGTTCTAGACCAGCTAGAGCGCGACGTAGCTTCCAAACAATCTTGGTTTCATCAGGGCTCATCAACATTTCTTCGCGACGAGTTCCCGATGCATTGACATCAACTGCAGGGAAGATTCTCTTGTCTGCAAGCGCACGGGAAAGACGAAGTTCCATGTTTCCAGTTCCCTTGAACTCTTCGAAGATCACTTCATCCATCTTCGAACCAGTCTCAACAAGAGCTGTTGCAAGGATGGTTAGTGATCCACCATCTTCGATGTTACGAGCTGCACCAAAGAAACGCTTTGGTGGGTAAAGTGCTGACGAATCAACACCACCGGAAAGAATACGACCAGAAGCTGGAGCTGAAAGGTTGTATGCACGACCTAGACGAGTAATTGAGTCAAGCAAGACAACAACGTCATGACCTAGCTCAACTAGACGCTTTGCACGCTCGATAGCTAGCTCTGCAACGGTGGTGTGGTCTTCTGCTGGACGGTCAAAAGTAGAAGCAATAACTTCTCCCTTAACAGTTCTCTGCATGTCCGTAACTTCTTCAGGACGCTCATCAACTAGAACAACCATTAGGTGGACCTCTGGATTATTCACTGCAATTGAGTTAGCAATAGCTTGGAGAACCAAAGTTTTACCAGCTTTAGGAGGAGACACAATCAAACCACGTTGACCCTTACCAATTGGGGCTACAAGGTCAATGATTCTGGTTGAGAGCTTATTTGGCTCAGTCTCAAGGCGCAAACGCACCTGAGGGTAAAGGGGGGTTAGCTTGCCGAATTCAACACGGTTTGCTGACTCTTCAGAAGTCTGACCGTTGATCGAATCAATTCGAACTATTGCGTTGAACTTCTGACGTGCTTGGCTATCACCTTCACGGGGTTGACGAATTGCACCAACAACAGCGTCACCCTTGCGAAGTGAATACTTCTTAACCTGACCTAGAGACACATAAACGTCGTTAGGACCAGCAAGATAGCCGGTAGTTCTAACGAATGCATAGTTGTCCAAGATGTCTAAAATTCCAGCTACTGGAACTAAGACATCATCCGGAGAGATCTCTGGCTCCGCCTCTTCACGATCATTGTTAGGTCCTCGACGACGGTCTGGACCACGGTCGCGGAAACGTTCGTTGCCGCGGTTGCGGTTGCGGTTACGGTTACGGTTTTGACCTTGACGGTCATTACGCTCCGGTCTTTCACTATCGACTTCGCGATCGCGCTGAGGTGATTCAGTACGAGTAGCTGATTCTGCAGGTGCAGCCTCAGGAGAACTGGTTCTGCTTCGGTTGCCTCTGCTTGCAGGAGCTGATTCGACAGGCTTAGAATCTGCGGCAGGTGCGTCTTCGGTCTTGCGCGCTCTTGAAGGCTTCTTAGCCTCGGCAGGTGCATCTGTTGCTGGCACCGCAGTTACGCGACGAGACTTCTTTGCTTCTGGTTTTTGGATTTCATCCATTAGTAATAACTCTTTCTTGATTAGCAATCGGTTTCTTGTTTGAGGTTGATTGCTTAGATGCACGACCAAGTCGTGCGCTAACCGCAAGTTTTGCGGGATTTGGTACCAGACTCTTAAAGATAAGGTCTTACTTTCGGTACGTGATAACAGTAGCACCTTTGAAATCAACCGCCAACATTAATGGCTGCCAGAGTGGGAACTTTTCGGCTGCCAGCTTGGCTGCGGCCAGTCTTTGCGCTGGATCCGAGGCTAAAACCAGCACTGATGGGCCTGCTCCAGAGACTACGGCGGCATGGCCTTCCGAGCGCAAAGCAGTGATTAGAGCATCAGTTTCTGGCATCGCCGCGGCTCGGTAACTCTGGTGCAATCTGTCCTCGGTGGCAGCTAGCAGTAGTTCTGGGCTCTGTGTTAGAGCTGCTATCAAAAGAGCAGATCTAGATACGTTGAAGACAGCGTCATCGTGTGGGACTGAATCTGGTTGCAATGATCTGGCTAATTCAGTGGACATCTTGTTCTTAGGAACCAACACCAAGGGAGATACACCTCTGTGCACAAACAACTTCTTGTGCTTAGGTCCAGTTTCATCCTGCCAAGCGATAGTAAGTCCACCAAAGAGCGCAGGCGCTACGTTATCAGGATGACCCTCAAGCTCAGTTGCTATTTCTAGTAGGTCGTTTGAACTCATCTCAACTAAACCTTCAAGCAAACCTTTGGCAGCCAGGATTCCTGCAACTACCGCAGCACCTGAAGAACCCATTCCCCTTCCGTGCGGGATGTAGTTATGTGCCTTTAGACGAAGACCTGGCATTGGTTGTCTGAAGTGAGCAAAAGTAAATGCAATGGATCTAACTACTAGATTGTCATCTCCAGTTGGCACATCGTCTTGACCTTCACCAATTACTTCGACGATTGAATCACGTGCATCAACTGCTTCAACTTCTAGTTCGTCATAGTAAGACAGCGCCATGCCCAAAGTGTCAAAACCAGGACCTAGGTTTGCTGAAGTAGCAGGCACTTTAACAACTACGCTTCTACCAATAATCGAGTTGGCTTCATCCAAACGCATTAGTTCTTCTCCAAGCCCAGAAGTTCAGCAACTTCGGCGGCATCTTTAGAACATGAAGTTGGACTAACTTCATTTCCGTTTTCATCTTTAAGCGCCCAGCCAACATCTTTTAGACCGTGGCCGGTTACGGTAACAACAATTTTTGCGCCAGCTGGAACTTTACCCAGCTTGGAATTCTTTAGAAGTCCCGCTGCACCGGTAGCTGAAGATGGCTCAACAAAAACGCCAACTTCATTAGATAAGAATCGGTGCATTGAGAGAATCTCATCGTCGCTAACAGCACCGAATTCTCCTTGGCTGCACTCCTGAGCGCTAAGGGCTAAATCCCAAGAAGCTGGGTTACCGATACGGATAGCAGTTGCGATTGTCTCTGGATTCTCAATCGGGTGACCAGCAATAAATGGCGCTGCACCTTCAGCTTGAAAACCCCAAAGTTTAGGAACTGCCTTGATGATGCCCTCGTTGAACTCTTCTAGATAACCCTTGAAGTATGCAGAGTAGTTTCCAGCATTACCAACTGGCATGACGTGAAAATCAGGAGCAAAACCTAGGTTTTCCACTACTTCGAAACTTGCAGTCTTTTGACCTTCAATACGGTCAGGGTTAACCGAGTTCACCAGGTGCACCGCATAGTTTTCACTCAACTGACGAGCAAGAATTAGGCAGTCATCAAAGTTTCCTTTCACCTGCAGAATCGATGCCTTGTGAGCAATGGCTTGAGCTAATTTTCCTAGAGTGATCTTTCCTTCTGGAATAAGAACTACTGATTTAATTCCAGCAGCAGCCGCATAAGCAGCAGCACTAGCTGAGGTGTTACCAGTAGAAGCACAAATAACTGCTTTAGCGCCCTGAGCAACAGCTTTGGTAACAGCCATTGTCATACCGCGGTCTTTAAAGGAACCGGTCGGGTTCATACCTTCGACCTTTAGCCAAACATCTTCAACACCAACTAGCTTGGCCAATGCTGGAGCATGCACTAGAGGGGTTCCACCTTCACCCAGGGTGATGATCTTGGTGCCAGGAGCAATATCTAGTCGGTCAAAGTACTCAGTGATGACACCGCGCCATTGATTTGCCATTGCTACTCTCCCTCAACTCTGATGACTGAAGTGATTCTCTCAACAGATTCGCTATTGGCAAGTTCTGCAACAACGGCAGCTAAATCTTTATCACTAGCTTGGTGTGTTCCAATTTCTAGCCAGGCGACTGTCTCGGCCTCAATCATCTTGGCGGACTGTTCAACAGTCTCGATTGAAACCTGATGGTTAGCGAAGACTGTAGCAATTTGAGCAAGCACACCGGGTTGGTCAGAAACTTCTAAGGTGATCTGATACCTAGTCGTGACTCTAGAAATAGGTAGCACCTCAAGATCAGCGTGGACAGAATCAGCTAGCCCTGGACCTCCGGCAACATGTCGCTTAGCTGCAGAAACTAAGTCACCCATAACTGCAGAAGCAGTTTGAATTCCACCAGCACCAGCACCATAGAACATCAAGGAACCTGCTGCTTCTGCTTCCACGAATACAGCGTTGAATGAACCTCTAACTGAAGCCAATGGATGCTCGATAGGAACCATGGCTGGATAGACGCGAACAGAAATACCTGCTTCACCATGAAGAGCATCGGCAGCTATTGCTTCGCAGATTGCAAGAAGCTTGATTACATAACCATCGCGTTTAGCCGCAGCCATCTGCTCTCTAGTTATTTTTGTAATTCCCTCACGGTAAACCTTCTCAAGAGGAACCTCTGTGTGAAAAGCAAGTGAAGCTAAAATAGCTGCCTTCTGCGCAGCGTCATAACCTTCAACATCGAGCGCTGGATCAGCTTCCAGATAACCAAGGTTGGTAGCTTCAGTCATGGCTTGTTCTAAGGTCAGACCAGCTGCATCCATGCGATCAAGAATGTAGTTGGTTGAACCGTTGACGATGCCCATGATGCGCTTAATTTTGTCGCCAGCAAGAGATTCACGAAGTGGTCTAATGATTGGGATTGCGCCAGCAACAGCGGCTTCGAAGTAAAGTTGAGCACCAACTTGTTCAGCAGCATCAAATAACTCGGTACCGTGATTAGCTAACAAAGCTTTGTTAGCGGTAATAACATCGCTGCCTGAGTTCAACGCCTGCAAGATTAGGGTTCGTGCTGGCTCAATGCCACCCATTACTTCAATCACAATGTCAGCACCAAGAATCAAAGATTCTGAATCGGTGGTTAGCAGCTCAGCAGGAATCTCGTAATCCCGACTAGCTTTCTTGTCTCTAACAAAGACACCGGCAAGCTCTAGCTCAGCGCCAACCCGAGCGGCTAGCTCATCCCTGCTCTCGAGAATCAACTTGGCTACCTGGGAGCCAACCGACCCGGCACCTAGCAGGGCAATTCTTAATGGACGATATTCAATCATTGGGAAACCTTTGTCGCTGTTGTGTTTAGTCTGGCATCTCTAGCCAGTAGGTCTGCTTCTGTTTCTGCTCTAACCAAAAGAGTGGACTGTCCATTCTTGACGGCCACTACCGCTGGTCGTGCCAAGTAGTTGTAGTTGCTGGCCAACGAGAAGCAATATGCTCCGGTAACTGCAACTGCAACAAGATCATTGGGGCTGATGTCCTCTGGTAAGAATGCATCTCTAACCACAATATCCCCTGACTCACAGTGCTTACCAACGACTCTTGAAATAACTGGTTCAGCATCTGATTCTCTAGAGGCTAGTGCAACTGAATAATCCGCTTCATAAAGAGCAGGCCTTGCGTTATCGCTCATGCCACCATCAATGCTTACGTATTTACGACTTGCAGTTTCTTCAACCGTGACATCTTTAGTTGTCCCAACGTTATACAAAGTAATTCCAGCAGGACCTACGATGTATCTTCCTGGTTCGAAAGCTAAAGCCGGAACAGCAATCCCGTACTTCTTGCATTCTTGCTCAACAGTTTCGGTAATAGCAAAAGCAATTTCTTCGATCTGCAATGGCTTATCTAGTTCGGTGTATGCAACACCAAATCCGCCACCGAGGTTTAGTTCTGGAACAGGACCGGATTTCAATAACTCTGCATGTAGAGCAACTAGACGCTTAGCTGCTTCGACAAATCCTTCAACAGCAAATATCTGTGAACCGATATGCGAATGTAGTCCTAGGAATTGCAGGTGTTTGTGCGAACGTATGTTGGCAACTACCTGAGGAACATCAGCAATAGCGATACCGAACTTTTGATCTTCACGAGCGGTAGCCAGGTATTCGTGGGTGTGAGCATGCACACCGGTGTTGACCCTGAGCCGGACCGGTTGGATTCTGTCCTGAGCCCCAGCAGCTGAGGCGACTCGCTCGACTTCAATTTCGCTATCGATAACAATCACTCCAACGCCAGCAGCAACTGCTCTACCAATTTCGCCATGTGATTTGTTGTTACCGTGCAAACCAATGCGTGCAGGTGTTATCCCACCAGCTAGAGCAACTGCTAACTCCCCTCCTGAAGACACATCTAAATACAGCCCAAGTTCATCCACCCAACGAACTATTTCTGAACAGAGAAAAGCCTTGCCGGCGTAGTAAAGCTTTGAAGAAGTTCCATACCTACTTGAAGCAGCCGAGAAAGCTTCTGTAATTCGTTGCGCTCTGTCGAAGAAATCAACTTGATCTAAGACATAAAGTGGGGTTCCGTATTCACCAGCCAAATCTCCAACTGATACTCCGCCGATAGAAAGCTGTCCCTCACTCTCACGTTTGGCAGTTGCGGGCCAAATGTCTTTGGCTAATTTATTGATATCACTTGGTTTAGTTAGCCAGCTAGGTGCAAGAATTTCCCCCACGATTACATCCGCTCCGGCGCAGAAACGCCTAATACTCGAAGCCCATTAGCAAGAACAACAGATGCAGCACTGTTTAGCCACAATCTCGTTTTGTGCACTGGCTCAACTGGCATTGCTGCTAAGGGTGTGACACGACAGTTGTCATACCAGCGGTGGTAAGCACCAGCAACTTCTTCTAGGTATCTAGCCACTAGGTGCGGGGCTCTTTCATCAGCTGAGTGTGCCATAACTTTTGGTAGCTGAGCTAACTTGCCAAGTAGTTCTGATTCACTTGGGTGAGTTAGTAGTGCAGGATCGAACTCACTGTCATCAACCCCTAGAGAGACAGCATTGTTAGCGACCTGCTTAGTTCTGGCATGCGCATACTGCACATAGAACACCGGGTTATCGTTGGTCTTTTTTGATAACTGATCAAGATCGATATCTAGCATTGAGTTAATTGAAGAACGAGTCAGCGCATATCTAGCCGCATCAACACCAACAACTTCAACTAGGTCTTCCATCGTCACAACTGTTCCAGCACGCTTGGACATTCTTACTGGCTGTCCGTCTTTGACAAGGTTGACTAATTGACCGATGAGAATTTCTAGATTTACACCTGGCTCATCGCCAAAGGCTGAGCACATAGCCATCATTCTCTGCACATAACCGTGGTGATCAGCTCCAAGCATATAAATGGCTCTATCAAAACCACGTTCACGCTTGTCTAAGTAATAAGCGAGATCTCCAGCAATATAGGCTGCTTCACCATCGCTCTTGATCACTACGCGATCTCTGTCATCGCCAAAAGTTGTTGACCTTAGCCAAATCGCACCATCTTGTTCATAGATGTGTCCAAGAGTTCTGAGTCTTTCGATAGCTTTCTGCACTGCACCTGATTCATACAAAGAGTTTTCGTGGAAGAACACGTCGAAGTGAACACCAAAGTCTTCCAGCGATTTTCTAATCTCAGCAAACATCAGTTCAACACCAACTGCCCTGAATGCTTCATTGGCTTCTGCATCTGACAGAGTTGCGGCATCTGGATGCTGCTCTAAGACTTGGTTTGCAATCTGATTGATGTATTCGCCTGCGTAGCCATCTTCAGGAGCGGCTTCTTTTCTAGCAGCTGCAACAAGCGAACGTGCAAAACGATCAATCTGTGCACCGTGATCATTGAAGTAATACTCTCTAGTAACAGTTGCGCCCTGAGCTTCAAAGATCCTGGCTAAGGAATCTCCAACAGCTGCCCACCGAGTCCCACCAATATGAATTGGCCCAGTTGGGTTAGCTGAAACAAACTCGAGATTCATCTTTAGTCCCTGGAGGTCATTTCCAGTGCCAAAGGCTTTGCCTGCTAGCACTATCTGTTTAGCTAGTTCACCGGCCGCTGCAGCGCTCAGGGTGATGTTGATAAAGCCGGGGCCAGCCACATCCACCTTTTCAACGCCAGGCTCTTTAGCCAGTTCAGCTGCTAGTAGGTTGGCAAATTCTCTCGGATTACCAGCAAGTTTTGCTCCTGATTGCATTGCAACGTTGGTTGCCCAATCGCCATGATCCCTATTTTTAGGTCTGTCAACCGTAACGTCAGTTGGTAATTCGCCCGTAGCCAGCAACCCATTTGCCTGCAGGGAGGCAATAATGCGCAAGATGCTTGCGGCAATGTCGGCAGGGGTCACTTGAATACCTTTTATTTTGAGAGAAATATCTGTGTCAGGCAGGCAACAGCGCCGGCACCAGTAGTGCTCTAAGTCTAGCGAAGAGCCCCAGATAGGCCGAAATGTCCCAGAGACCAAAGATATGGCGCTGGTAGTCTGGGTATATCTTTGAGCCCCCATAGCTCAGGGGATAGAGCACCGCCCTCCGGAGGCGGGGGCGCAGGTTCGATTCCTGCTGGGGGCGCGTGAATATAAACGACATCCTGCACCCTGACGCACTCCTCGAATCCTTAGGCTCTTGGGCCTTGGTAATAGCGGCTCTAATAGTTGTTGCTGAAACCGGCTTACTCCTTGGCTTCTTCCTACCGGGCGATTCCCTGCTATTCACGGTTGGTTTGTTGATAGGCAGTGGAACGATTGAATCACCAATTTGGCTAGCTTGCTTGGTCATTTCGGTCTCAGCCGTAATTGGCGATCAACTTGGATACTTCATTGGCCTAAAAGCTGGACCTGCTGTTTTTAAGCGTCCAGACTCAAAACTTTTCAGTCACAAAAATGTTGAACGAACTCAGGCTTTCTTCGCAAAATATGGTTCTAAGGCAGTTATCTTCGCTCACTTCGTTCCAATCATGAGAACCTTCGTTCCAGTTGCGGCTGGAGTTGGAAAAATGCCCTACCGCTATTACCTAAGAAACAACATCATCGGTGCACTTACCTGGGGGTTGAGCGTTCCATTACTGGGGTATTTCCTTGGCGGAAACGAATTCATCAAAGCAAACGTAATTCTGATTACCCTTGTCTTAGTCGCGTTATCTTTTATCCCAGTAATTATTGAGATTGTTAAATCGCGAGTTAGAGGCTCTTCAAATAATCAAGTAGAGAACTAACAGCTTGCCCTCGATGGCTAATCGAGTTCTTTACTTCTGGTTCTAACTCGGCAGCGGTAACTTCGAATCCTTCTGGAATAAATAATGGGTCATAGCCATAGCCATTGGTTCCTCTTTCTTCAAAAGCTACCCTGCCTGGCCAAGTGCCAGTGAAACAAATCTCGGTGTCTTGAGTAACCAGAGCAATTGTGCAAACAAAGGTGGCTTGGCGGTGTTCTGCGGCAATGTCTTTTAACTGAGTAAGAAGTAATCTGCGATTGGCAACGTTGTCTCTAGTGCCGGCCCAGATGGCAGTAAAGATACCTGGCGAACCCCCAAGGATTTCAACAGCTATACCTGAATCATCCGCAACAGCGGGAAGACCGGTAAAAGCAAAAGCAGCTCTAGCTTTGATAAGAGCATTCTCAACAAAACTAACGCCATCTTCAATTGGCTCTGGGCCATCAAAACCAACTAAATCAAAACCATGTGGCTCGAGGATTGCTCTTAGCTCAGCAACTTTACCTAGGTTATGGGTAGCAAGAACTAGCTTCATGAATTCAGTGAATCGCTTTGATAGCGGGTCAGTTCTGCTGTTCCAAGAAGAGCTAGATCCAATAGAGCGTTGAGTTCTTCTCGATCAAAAGCTGCCCCTTCGGCGGTTCCTTGAACTTCAACAAATTTTCCTGCGCCGGTTACTACTACGTTCATGTCTGTCTCAGCACGAACATCTTCGGTATAGGCAAGATCAAGCATTGGCTCACCATCGATGATGCCAACTGAGATAGCAGCGATTGAGTCAATGATCACCTTGTTCTTAGCTGGGATGTGACCCTTAGAAATTCCATAGTTGATGGCATCCACCAGAGCAACATAAGCGCCCGTAATTGCCGCAGTTCTAGTTCCTCCGTCTGCCTGTAAAACATCACAGTCAATGACAATGGTGTTCTCCCCCAGTGCTTTGAAATCAACTGCCGCTCTGAGCGCTCTTCCAATCAAACGAGAAATCTCATGAGTTCTACCGCCAACTTTTCCTTTGATGGACTCACGGTCATTGCGGTCATGGGTGGCTCTAGGTAGCATGGCATATTCAGCAGTGACCCAACCTTCACCTTTACCAACTTTCCAACGTGG
>JAEMTJ010000059.1 GCA_016462375.1 Rhodoluna sp.
CAAGCCTGCCATTTGGCCTAAGGAGTAGAGAGCTTTGGCATACTCCACTTCTCGACCTAGGTGCGCAGCCAATCTCTTTAACTCAGCTAAGCCAACCGATGATCTGCCAACTTGACGAACATAACGCTGCTCTAGGTCGATAAGCAATTCAGTCAGTGCTTGCACAGTTTCAAATGCAGCTATGCCTGCCTGCGGATCGATTAGCTTTGGGTCGACCGGCTCTTGATCGGCCGGGGCAGGACTGTTTAATGAAACCTTGCCGGCAATCTGTTTAAATGCATCAACTGCACTTTCAAGAGGGATGTATTCCGTTTTGCCGTCAGTCACATTTTTCTGAACTAAAAAAAGAGTTGCTAATGCTGCTAGGTGAGGCTTGTCCTTAGCTGTTGTTTTTCTTTCCAGTAGATTTCTAAAAGCAATAATCTGCAATTTGGTTAGACCTGCGATTGCTGCGTTTATGCTCTGTGCTTTGATAAGTGCACTGGCTAGATCAAAAAAGTCTGCAAAGTTAGCTGTTGACAGCACTCTGATGCCAACCACTCGAACTAAATCTTCGTCAGAAGATTGGCTGAGTGCTTTGGCAACAGTTAAGATTTCGCTCATTTGCTGGGCGACTGAATCTTCTCGGCTTTGCGCCTCTTACTGCTAACGACCAGAAGCGCTGCTAAGAACAGAAAACCAAGCGGCATTGCCAACATTGGCACGAGGCCAAGTCCTATTGGCAGCCAAGAGCCATTAGAGAAGGCGGCTAGCAAAATAGCCAGCACCGCGAGAACAGTGAGCCCAACGCAGGCAATAAAGCCAAAGCCAAGGATGGATTCAATTCTCGAGGAGCTCGGTTGTGGGTTAGTCTGCTTATTCTTAGCCATCCTTTTAGAATACTTGCAAACCTAAAGTAAAATGGAGGCTGCAGCAATGAAAGAGGTAGATATGCCAACAGGACACGTAAAGTTCTTTGATAACGTCAAAGGCTTTGGCTTTGTGCAATCAGATGAAGGAACCGAAGCGTTCCTCCATGTGAGCAACCTGCCCGATGGCGTCACCGACATCAAACCTGGTACCAGGATCGAATACAGCATCGTGGACTCTAAGCGAGGCGCTCAGGTTATGACTATGCGCATCATTGAGGTGCCAGAGAGCCTGGAGAAGAAGCAGCGCGCTAACTCAAGAATGAAGAACGAAGACCTAGTGATTCTGGTTGAGGGCCTCATCTCAGCATTGGATAACATCCGACCAGGCATTGAGCACGGCAGACTCCCAGAAGGTGTGGGAGCAGAGAAGCTTGCCAGATTGCTTCGCACTATGGCAGATCAACTGCACAGCTAATGGCACGAGTCAAGAAACTTCCCAAGTTCGTCAAATTAGTAAAACTGGCTAAACCGGTTAAGAACAAATTTGATGTGAAAGCTTTTGCTGAGGTAGCCGCAAAAGCAGCAGCTTCTCCTAAAGAGCTCGGCACTTTCATCGAAAGCATCGAAGATGGCGAAGGAATCACCAGCTTTTTCTGGAAGGCAACACAGCCAGGCTATGTTGGTTGGCGCTGGAGTGTGACAGTTTCTCAGATCGATCCGGGTGCAGAGCCCACTCTCTGCGAAGTAGTTCTTATTGCCGGTGAGGATTCACTAGCTGCACCTGCGTGGGTTCCTTGGTCAGAGCGTCTTGCAGATTATCAAGCACTGCAGGCAGAACTTGAAAAGCAAGCTGCTCTAGATGCTGAAGAAGAGACCGAAGAACTAGCGGTTGCCGACCCTGAACAAAGCGAAGATACCGAGAAGTAAGCCAACTACACAGGTGTATGGATACCAAACCTTGTGTGGATTTTCTATTTGGTTATAAAAAACCAAAATCAGGATCAATGCAATTAGGAAACCACTCATTCCAATATATACTGCAACTTGTGCAGTTCCCTTTATTGGTTCAGGATCTGGCTTACGCTCAGAATCTTTGGCTATCCAACGCATTTGGTTTTAACCTAGTCGTTCAACCACGTAGTCAATGCACTTGGTCAACTGCTGAACATCACTCAGTTCAGTTGCAGTGAACGTAGCAACTCGAAGCTGATTTCTACCCAACTTGCGATACGGCTCTGTGTCAACAATTCCATTCGCTCTAAGAATCTTGGCTACCTCGGCAGCATCGACCGAATCAATAAAATCGATTGTGCTAACAACCTGTGATCGATGTTCAACATTTGAAACAAAAGGAGTTGCAAAAGCGCTACTTTCAGCCCAGTCATATAGATGGCTAGAAGCAGCTTTAGTCCTGCCATCAGCCCATTTCAACCCACCATTTTCATTCATCCAGTCAACTTGCTCGGCAAGTAAGAAAAGGGTGGCTATAGCTGGGGTGTTTAGAGTTTGGTTCAGTCTGGAATTATCAATAGCAGTTTTTAGCGATAAAAATTCTGGAATGTATCGCTCTGATGAAGCAATTCGTTCTACCCGCTCGATAGCCTTCGGCGACATTAGAGCAAACCAGAGTCCACCGTCGCTGGCAAAGTTTTTCTGCGGAGCAAAGTAGTAAACGTCTGTTTCTTTTGGATCAAAGTCAATACCGCCGGCCGCAGAGGTGGCATCGGTGAAGAACAGTGCACCATCATCAACCCCAGCAAGACGCTTCACGGGTGCAACCACACCGGTTGAGGTTTCATTTTGCGGATATGCGTAAGCGCTAATACCTGCTTCTGCCTTTAGTTCTGATCTGGAACCAGGTTCACCCTGAATGACTGTTGGCTTTTCTAGCCAAGGAGCGCTTAGCGCAGTTGCGAATTTGGCACCGAACTCGCCGTGGACAAGTAATTGAGATTTAGCTTCAGCCAGTGAAAAAGCTGCGACATCCCAGAACGCGGTGGATCCGCCGTTGCCCATGACAACTTCATAACCAGAAGGGTTATGAAAGAGGTCCATTAGCCCCACCTGCACTCTCTTGACCAGGTGCTTAACTGGAGCTTGTCGGTGCGAGGTTCCGAGCAGTTGCGCTCCGGCAGCGCTGAACGCGGCTAACTGAGCTGGCCTAACCTTTGAAGGACCACAACCGAATCTGCCATCCAGCGGCAACAAATCTGAGGGAATATTTATCTCTACCATTTTGAAAGTTTAGCCGACAAGCCCCGCATAAGATTTAGGCTTAGTCCGTGACCGATTTAATTGACACCACCGAGATGTATCTTCGAACCATTCTGGAACTCGAAGAAGAAGGTCACGTACCCATGAGAGCTAGAATCTCAGAACGACTAGATCACTCCGGCCCAACAGTTTCTGAAACCGTAGCCAGAATGGAAAAGCACGGGCTAGTCTCGCTAAGTAGTGACCGTCATCTAGAACTAACTGATGGAGGTAGGACCTTAGCCATTGAGGTAATGCGTAAGCATCGCCTAGCCGAATTACTTTTAGCCAACATCATCGGTTTGGATTGGCACCTTGTTCATGAGGAGGCCTGTCGCTGGGAGCACGTCATGAGCGAGCAGGTGGAGCTCAAGATTCTTGAATTAGTCAAAGAAGTTGAGAAGTCTCCTTTTGGTAATCCAATTCCAGGCCTGGAACATCTTGGCAGAGGTCCATCAACTGCGATGACTGAAAAAGTGGTTCCTTTAATTGAATTTCTAGATGTCGATGTCGAGGTGG
>JAEMTJ010000031.1 GCA_016462375.1 Rhodoluna sp.
GCGCACAGTTCTTACTTTGGGAATATGCCACTGTAATAGCAAGTTACCTGCTGGGCGTTAATCCATTTGATCAGCCTGATGTTGAATCAGCCAAGATTGCAGCTCGCGGAATGCTGGAAAAGCGCGCAGCGATTGCAGAACCACTCTTTACAGATAACGGAATTGAAGTTAGAGCGCACAACTTATCTCTCTTAGAGTGCACAGACTCAATCTCAGCAATCTCTTCCTTGTTGAGCCAGCTCAAGGAAGATGGCTACGTATCTATCCAAGCGTATCTAAATCGCAATGGCCATTACGAAGCAGAGAAACTAAGAAATGTTATCGCTAAGCACTCTTCCCGTCCAACCACCTTTGGTTGGGCTCCCAGGTTCTTGCACTCAACCGGTCAATATCACAAAGGTGGCCCTAAACAGGGAGTGTTCCTCCAGTTAATTGCTTACTCCGACAACGATGTTCCGGTCCCTGGGCGCGATTTTAGCTTAGGTCAGTTGATTGCCTCTCAAGCTCAAGGAGATGCACAGGTGCTTGCTGATCTGGGTAGACCAGTTCTGAGTCTGACCCTTGTCAGCCCTGAAGTTGATTTTGCTCGTATTCTGAAAGATCTAGCGTAAGGAACGTAATTGAGTCCAGTAAAGATTAGTCCAGGCCAGAACCCTCTTAGAGATCCAGCCGACCGAAGACTAAACCGCATCGCTGGTCCATCGGGTTTGATAATTTTCGGTGTTACTGGAGATCTAAGCCGTAAAAAGTTAATGCCTGCGGTCTATGATTTGGCTAACCGCGGATTGCTGCCTCCTGGTTTCTCACTGGTTGGCTTTGCTCGCCGTGATTGGGAAGACCAAGACTTTGGTCAAGTTGTTTTGGAAGCCGTTAAGGAATACGCAAGAACCCCTTGGAATGAAGAGGTTTGGACACAGTTATCTAAAGGAATCCGCTTCGTTTCAGGTGAGTTCGGTGATGATGCAGCCTTCGACAAACTTCGTGAAACCATCGAGACGCTAGATAAGGAGCGTGGGACTAACGGTAATCATGCTTTCTACCTCAGTATCCCACCAAAATCTTTCCCACTGGTTACCCAGCAATTGTCTCGGTCTGGTTTAGCTGATCCAAAAGCGAATCAGTTCAGACGAGTGGTGATTGAAAAGCCATTCGGTCACGATCTGAAGTCGGCTAGAGATCTAAACGAGGTAGTGGAATCTGTATTTCCGGCTGATTCAATCTTCCGCATCGACCATTATTTGGGTAAAGAGACAGTTCAAAACATTTTGGCGCTACGATTCGCAAACCAGCTCTATGAACCGCTTTGGAACAATAACTACATAGACCACGTCCAAATAACGATGGCTGAAGATATCGGTGTTGGTGGTAGAGCTGGTTACTATGACGGCATTGGTGCAGCTCGAGATGTAATCCAAAATCACCTTCTTCAATTACTTGCACTTACTGCTATGGAAGAGCCGGTATCTTTTGATGCTGCAGATCTGCGGGCAGAAAAAGAAAAAGTGCTCTCCGCCGTTCGTATTCCAACAGACTTGGGAAAGCACACTGCACGTGGTCAATACACCGGTGGTTGGCAAGGTGGCGAAAAAGTTGAGGGCTTCCTGCAAGAAGATGGTATGAACCCTAAGTCAGTAACTGAAACATTCGCAGCCATGAGACTCGATATCAACACCAGAAGATGGGCAGGCGTGCCTTTCTACCTGCGAGCAGGTAAGCGTCTTGGTAGAAGAGTTACTGAGATTGCAATCGTATTCAAGCGTGCACCACAGCAGATTTTCGGTGAGTCACAGACCTCAGCCCTCGGACAGAATGCATTGGTGATTAGAGTTCAGCCTGACGAAGGGGTGACCATTAGATTCGGCTCTAAGGTCCCTGGCGTTGGTATGCAGGTTCGCGATGTGACCATGGACTTTGGTTATGGACACGCTTTTACTGAAGCATCCCCTGAAGCGTACGAGCGATTAATCCTGGATGTTCTTCTCGGTGATCCTCCACTTTTCCCTCGTCATGAGGAAGTAGAACTTTCTTGGAAGATACTTGACCCAATCGAG
This sequence comes from Rhodoluna sp., assembly GCA_016462375.1. Lineage (GTDB taxonomy): Bacteria > Actinomycetota > Actinomycetes > Actinomycetales > Microbacteriaceae > Rhodoluna. Next base: position 2,052 of record JAEMTJ010000031.1, read on the forward strand.
GAGTTCTGGGCAAATTCTGGTAAGCCTGAACCATATCGGCCAGGCACTTGGGGTCCTGCCTCGGCCGACCGAATGATGGCAATTGACGGCAGAGCTTGGAGACGACCATGATTAAGGATTTACCCAACACTACTGTTTCTAAGGTTTCTAAAGAACTTGTCCAGATAAGAGAAGAAGGTGGCGCAGTAGCTCTAGGCCGTGTGCTAACTCTTTTAATTCAAACTGACTTTAAAGACTTAGAAGAAGCCATTCTTGCCGCAAACGAAGCTTCAAGAGCGCATCCATGTCGCATCATTGTTTTAGCTAACGACGATAAAGCGAGTAAGAGGCCAAAGCTAGATGCAGAAATACGGGTCGGTGGAGACGCGGGCGCATCTGAAGTTATTGTTCTAAAGGCTTACGGCGAGGCCGCTAGCGACGCTGAATCCTTGGTAACCGGATTACTTCTTCCAGACGCACCTGTGGTTGCTTGGTGGCCTGGTACTGCTCCAGAGAAGCCGTCTGCTTCGGCGATCGGAAGAATTGCTCAACGCAGAATTACCGACGCAGCGGCACAAAAAGACCCGCACAGTTGGCTCTCAAACCTAGCCAAAAACTACGCGCCAGGAGATAGCGATTTTGCTTGGACAAGGCTCACTCTTTGGCGTGCTCAGCTAGCGGCAATTCTAGACCAGCCACCATATGACCCTGTTACCGGTGTCATCGTGACTGGAGCTGTGAACTCCCCTAGCACTGATTTATTAGCAGCTTGGCTGGAACTCAAATTAAAAGTTGAGGTTCAATTAGTTAGAACTGTTCGAGGTGAGGCCGTTGCTGGAATAAATGGTGTAAAACTTATCCGTAAATCAGGCGACATCGAAATTATTAGAAACATTCCAGACGTGGCGACACTTACCCAACCCGGCCAACCGACCAGAGACATCAACCTACCTAGGCGATCTCCGAGAGACTGTCTTATTGAGGATTTGCGCAGGCTCGACAGTGATGACGCATTTGGCAAGTTGATTACTAAAGGTTTCGGAACAAACCGAAAAACTCCTAAAGTTTCTAAAAAGATAAAGTAGCCGTGGAACATTTCACTGAAATCAGACGCGCAGTTAACTCTGCAGATGTGGCTCAGCAGGCAGCGAGGGAAATCATTGAGACTCTTGTTGCAGCCTTAGCCAAGAACCGAAGCGCTAACGTGGCTCTGACGGGAGGGACGGTTGGGATCCTAACCCTGGCTACCTTGGCTGAGCAGCCAGATCTAGAGCGAGTAGACCTCGGCAGGGTGCATTTCTGGTGGGGAGACGAGCGATACGTTGACTCGGGAAGTTCAGAGCGAAACGCAGTTCAAGCCCGCCGAGCACTATTTGAAAAAATTCCGGTGCCTGAAACAAACATTCACGAATTCCCGGCGACCGATAACTCGGTTGATTTGGTAGGAGCTAAACAAGAATTTATAGATCAGATCAGGAATCACTTTGGTCAGTCAATACCGGAATTTGATTTGGTCATACTTGGCATGGGGCCAGACGGACACATTGCTTCGTTATTTCCTGGTCAAGAATCTCTTGCGGAAGGAAATCAAGTAGTTGCTGAGTCAGGCTCTCCTAAACTCCCCGCAGAGAGGCTAAGTCTTAGCTATTCAGTTTTTAACGCTGCTGTGAAAATCATTTTTGTGGTGTCAGGACTAGATAAATCTGATGTGTTCACCCAGGTTCACACCAATGAGCATTGTGAACTGCCTGCTGCAAAGGTCAGCGCGGTTGGGGAAACAATTTGGTTTGTAGATCAAGCTGCTGGTGCAGACTTCTGGAGTTGCTAAGCCTTTTTAGCTTTGACAGTAGCTTTCTTGGCTTCAGCCTTAGCCTCAGCTAACAAGCGCTCACGTCTTTCGCGCACTGCTGCAACCGCTTCGTCAAGCAAGGATTTCGCTTCGGCTGGAGTTCTGCGCTCTTTGACGTAAGCCAGGTGAGTCTTGTATGGCTCGTGTTTGGCTATCTGTGGAGGATTGTCTTTATCTAAACCAGAAGGTAAGCCACAGTGTGGGCAATCTAGTTCGTTAGGAAGTTCGGAAGCCTCGACGGTTGCCGCAAAGGATGGACTGAAAGAGTGGTTGTTGAAACAGTAAAAGGTTCTAGTAATTCTTGCAGCCTGGAAGCCATTGTCTTGCTCACCCATTGGACCTGCGCCAACGCGAGATCCTCTGATTGCTGCTCCGTTACCGCTCAAGAGTTATGCCCAAGAATAGGTTGAGGCAAGCCCCAAGATGATTATGGTTACGACCCAAACCAAGCCAAGGATTACAGTGATTCGGTTGAGGTTACGCTCTGCAACGCCTGAAGAGGACATCGTGGTGTTGATTCCGCCTCCAAACATGTCGCTCAGTCCGCCTCCGCGACCCTTGTGCAGAAGGATCAGAAGCGTGAGAAGAAGGCTGGTAACTCCAAGCAAGATTCTTAGAGCAATAAAAATTCCGGTCATTGTCATGAACTTTCGTCAGTTTCGGGGGCTATAAAACCCTACTTAGGCAATTATAAGGTTAGGTGCTTGAGAAAACGAGCGATGCCAGAGAACTCATCCACGTCGAGACTTGCTCCCCCGACCAAAACCCCGTCAACTTCAGGGCTTCTGAGGAATCCAGCTACGTTGGCAGCCTTTACTGAACCACCATAAAGAATCCTTGTACTAGCGGCTATTTCTGGACCAAAAGCCCCTGATATAGCCTCTCTGATCTTAAGAGCGACATCGGCTGCCTGCTCAGGGGTGGCCACTTGCCCGGTACCAATAGCCCAAACAGGCTCGTAGGCGACAATAAACTCCTCCAGCTTCGAATGACCCTCAAGCGCTGCCAATATCTGTCTAACTGGAACGGCAGATTGGCCTTCAGCTTCCAGTTGTTCAAGGGTTTCACCGACACAGATCACAGGAACCAAACCGTGTTTGAAAGCTGCCGATACTTTGGCCTGAACCACTTCATCTGTTTCAGCATGGTAAGAACGGCGCTCGCTGTGACCTACTAGAACGTACTTGACGTCAAGCTTCTTCAGGAAAGCACCCGATATTTCACCAGTGTATGCACCGGATTCGAATTTACTCAGATCCTGAGCGCCAATCTTGAGTTCGAACTTCTCTGCATCGATAAGGGTTTGCACTGTGCGCAAATCTGTGAATGGTGGAAAGACTGCAACCTCTGTTTTTGAGTAATCGTGGCTGGCGTCCTTTAGCGTCCATGAAAGTTTCTGGACTAACGCTATGGCGTGCTGGTGATCAAGGTTCATTTTCCAGTTACCTGCAATAAATGGAACTCGCTCATTGCTCATTTAAGAACCTCCAGACCTGGCATAACTTTACCTTCTAAGTACTCGAGACTTGCGCCACCTCCGGTGGAGATGTGTGAAAATTCTTCATCACTAAAGCCAAGAGCTCGCACAGCTGCTGCTGAGTCTCCACCGCCAACTACGGAAAGGCCATCTACTGCGGCTAAGGCTTTAGCAACAACTTGGGTACCGTTAGCAAAATTTTCAAATTCGAAAACACCCATCGGACCGTTCCAGAAAACAGTCTTAGAGCTTCCAATAACTGCAGCGAAGCGTTTTGCACTCTCTGGTCCGATGTCTAGACCAAGCCCCGAAGACCCAAATGAACTATCTTCGATTGCTTCTGCGGAAGCTACGAAGAACTCGGCGTCAGCAGCAAACTTGTTTGCAACAACAATATCTGTTGGCAATATAACTTCTACACCAAGCTCTTTAGCCTTGGCTAGGTACCCGCGAACAGTATCCAACTGATCTGCTTCAAGCAAGCTGCCGCCAACTTTGTGACCCAATGCGGCCAGAAAAGTAAATACCATGCCACCGCCAATTAGCAATGAGTCGACGTTAGGAAGTAGATGGTCGATTACGCCTAGTTTGTCGGAGACCTTAGATCCACCGAGGACTACGCTGTATGGCCGAACTGGATTGTTGGTCAGTCCTTGCAAGACATGCAGTTCTCGCTCAATAAGCAATCCAGCAAAACTAGGCAATAACTTCTCTAAATCGTAAACAGAAGCTTGCTTACGGTGAACAACACCGAAACCGTCGCTGACCACTACATCGCCGAATTTAGCCAGTTCACTAGCGAACGCAATTCGAATCTGTTCATCCGCAGAGGTCTCTCCTGAGTTAAAACGGAGGTTCTCGAGGACCAGCACTTCACCAGCTTCAAGCTTTTCAACTTCAGCTCTAGCGCTTTCACCAATTGTGTCTGTTGCAAAGGCCACATCTTGTTTGAGTAGTTCAGCCAACCTCTTGGCTACAGGAGCTAGTGAATACTTTGGCTCAACAGCCCCATCTGGGCGGCCCAGGTGGCTAAGGATTATTACCTTGGCACCTTTAGATAGCAATTCCTTGATGGTTGGGATAGAAGCTATGATTCTTCCGTCATCAGTAATCCTTGAACCATCAAGCGGGACATTTAGGTCGCAGCGCAAAATTACACGCTGGCCAGAAATGTCAGGCAGGTCTTTGAAAGTGCGCATAAGATTTAGAGCTTGCTTGCAACAAGTTCGGTCAAATCAACCAAACGGTTTGAATAACCCCACTCGTTGTCATACCAAGAAGATAGTTTCACTGTTGTGCCACCGATTACTCGAACCAAACCGGCATCAAAGATTGACGAGTGTGGGTCCGCAACGATGTCGCTTGAAACGATTTCGTCTTCGGTGTACTTCAAAATGCCCTTAAGTGGGCCAGATGCTGCTGCAGCCTTGTAGGCAGCTTTGATCTGCTCAACTGTCACCTCGACCTTAGAAACCAAAGTCAGGTCAGTGATAGACCCGGTTGGGACCGGAACGCGTAGAGCAAAACCATCTAACTTACCCTTTAGTTCAGGTAGGACAAGACCCAGGGCTTTAGCCGCGCCAGTTGAGGAAGGAACAATGTTGATTGCCGCTGCTCTTGCGCGACGCAGGTCAGAGTGTGGCCCATCCTGTAGGTTCTGATCAGCGGTGTATGCGTGAACCGTTGTCATCAAACCATTTACGATTCCAAAGGTGTCGTTGAAGACTTTTGCAAGTGGTGCAAGACAGTTTGTTGTGCAAGAGGCGTTAGAGATGATGTGGTGAGTTGCTGGGTCGTATAAATGCTCATTTACACCAATCACGAAAGTAGCGTCTTCACCAGTTGCAGGAGCAGAAATAATTACTTTCTTAGCTCCAGCTGCAATATGTTTTCTTGCATCTTCGGCGTTGGTGAACCGACCCGTTGATTCGATAACGATATCAACACCAATATCACCCCAGCCAAGGTTGGCAGGGTCACGTTCAGCAAGAACCTTGATGACACTGCCACCAACGATGATGTTTTGGCCGTCGACGGTTATTTCCTGGTTTAGGCGGCCATTCACCGAGTCATATTTCAATAGGTGTGCAAGGCCTGCAGGGTCACTCAAGTCGTTGACTGCGACGATCTCTAGGTCAGTACCCTTAGCGAGCTCTGCTCGCAGGAAGTTACGTCCGATACGTCCAAAACCATTGATTCCAACGCGTGTTGTCATTTTGACTCCATAATTTTTCAAGCGCCACGAACGGCGGTTATTTGAGGGGATTTGTGTGGATTATCTCCACTCAGCATTGGGTGGAATGCCCAAGTTTCAGGGTAGCAGAAGAGTAGCGGTGTTCTTGCTAGCCTCGTCGAATCTAGCCTGAACATCTACCCAGTTCACAATGTTCCAGAAGGCTTTTACGTACTCAGGTTTAACGTTCTGGTAGTCCAAGTAGAAGGCGTGCTCCCACATGTCCAACATCAAAAGCGGTATTGAGCCGACAGAAAGGTTTCCCTGGTGATCATAAAGCTGCTCGATAAGCAATTTTTGGCCCAAGATGTCCCAAACCAGAATTGACCAACCTGAACCTTGGATTCCCAGCGCGCTAGCCGTGAAATGTGCTCTGAAGGCGTCATAAGAGCCAAAGAAGTTGTCGATAGCGGCGGCTAGTTCACCAGTTGGCTTATCGCCACCCTCAGGAGACATGTTCTTCCAAAAAACAGTGTGATTGATGTGACCCGCAAGATTGAAAGAGAGATCTTTCTGGAACTTGTTGACCATAGTCAAGTCGTTCTTCTCGCGTGCTTCGGCCAAGGCATCGATTGCTATGTTAGCTCCATTGACATAAGCCAAGTGGTGCTTGTCATGGTGAAGTTCCATGATTCGACCAGAAATGTTTGGTTCTAGTGCCCCGTAGTCGTATGAAAGATCCGGCAATACATACTTACTCATTAATGTTTCCCTGTCTGTTTCTAGTCTTGCTCGTGGTCTAATTCTGTACCAGGAATGCCATGTTCAGCCGCAACCTTGTCAGCAAGTGCCAACAATCTTCTAATGCGGCCAGCAATTGCATCCTTGGTAAGTGGTGGGGAGGCCAATCTGCCTAAATCATCTAAGCTGGCATCCCTGTGCTGAAGACGCAGGTCTCCAGCGAGTTTTAGATGGTCTGGTATGTTCTCCCCTAATATCTCCATCGCTCTTCTTACCCGCATTCCAGAGGCAACAGCTGCTTGCGCAGAACGCATTAGGTTTGCATTATCAAAATTTGCTAAGCGGTTCTGCTTGCCACGAACCTCTCGACGAACGCGCAATTCTTCATACTTTAGAACTACCCCGTGTGCTCCCGTGTGCTTAAGAATCTCAACGATGGCATCGCCTTCACGAACTACAACGCGATAGACACCTCTAGCCTCACGAACCTTGGCAATTACATCAAGTCTTCTAGCAATACCTACTAGGGCCATTGCTGCTTCGTTGCCAGGTGCAGTAATTTCCAGAGTTGCTGAACGTCCTGGGTCGGTAAGGGAACCATGAGCAAGGATTGCACCTCGCCAAACAGCAGCTGCTTCAGCTTTGCTTCCGGAAACTAGGAAAGCTGGTAATCCTCGCACCGGACGGTTCTTGGTATCAATTAGTCCGGTCTGTCTTGCAAGTGTTTCCGCGTTCTGAGTAACTCTAAGTTGGTACTTGGTGGTCTTCCTTATTCCACCAGCAGAGATCATCGCTAGTTCACTGGTCACTCCATAGACATCATTCAATTCTCTTTTGACTCTTCTAGCTAATGCTGCGGTGTCAACTTCAATCTCGACAACAATTTTTCCGCCGACTAGATGTAACCCACCGCAGAATCTAAGAATCGTGGATATCTCAGCGGACTTGATATTGCTCTTGGTGACCTCAACTCTCGCTAGTTCGTCTTTTAGCTCTGCAGTTAATGCCATTAGCTACTCTTTTCCTAGATCTCGATGCTTAACGCGGACAGCTATTTCAGGGTTGTCAGCTAGCCTCTTAGCTATCTCTATGGCTGTTGCAACAGATCGGTGCTTACCTCCGGTGCAACCTAGCGCAATTGATGCGTGCTTACGGTTCTCTTTTAGATAACCTCTAATAACAGGCTTCAAGGCGGCAATGTAGTTGACTATAAACTCTTCTGCTCCATCCTGGGTTAGGACGTAATCGGCAACTTGACTGTCTTCTCCAGTGAATGGTCTTAGCTTTTCATCCCAATAGGGGTTTGGTAAGAAGCGCATATCCGCAATGAGATCCGCATCGCTGGGAGCTCCGTATTTAAAACCAAAGCTCTGAATCAAAAGGTTAAGTTTTCTGTTTTCAGCTGTTGAGAAATGTTCTGAGATTTTAGCTGCCAACTGGTAAACATTCATGTCGCTGCTATCGATAATCACATCTGCTTGCTCTCGAAGCGGCAGCAGTGTTTTGCGTTCACTAGTAATACCATCACTGATAGTTCCGTTACCCTGCAAAGGATGAGGTCTTCTAACTTGTTCATATCTCTTTATGAGTGTTGCATCGTTGGCTTCAAGAAAAAGTATTCTCGCTTGGATATTGTTTTTAATGAGCGAATTCAAATGCGCAGTTAGATCTTCGAATAGTTCTCCACCTCGAGCATCGACCACAACAGCCAATCTCGGTAATTCACGATCTGACCGAGAAAAAAGTTCAGCCATCTGTTGAATCAGTTGAGGAGGCAGGTTATCAACGACATACCAATCCAAATCCTCCAGGGCTTTGCCAACGGTTGAGCGACCGGCACCGGACATGCCGGTGACTATGAGGAGTTCATAGTTTTTATCGCTCAATGTGGATCTCCTGAAAAGTTGTTGCTACTAACTCTAATACTTTTGCGACACGCCCGAGTTGCAAAAGGTTCAACCTTTGCTAGAGGCTTTCGGCTTCCCCAACTTGCGAAATTATTGACTCCGCCAAACTTTTCCCGATACCCGCTACTTCAGCTATCTCCTCCACAGAGGCCGCTCTAAGCCTCTTAGCTGAACCAAATCTGCGTAGCAAGGCTGTCACCCGTTTCTCCCCCAGCCCTTCAATGTTCATCAATTCAGTGGCAATCGAGGATTTACGTTTTTGCCTCTGTGCTGTGATTGCAAAACGATGCGCCTCATCGCGCACTCGCTGAAGGAGAAAAAGCGCCTCAGTGCTGCGTGGCAGGATGGTCGGAAAAGGGTTGTTGGGTAGCCAAATTTCTTCTAAACGTTTAGCCAGCCCAACGATGTGCATGTCAGTGATCCCTAAATCATTTAGAGCTCGTTGCGCTGCGTTTACCTGAGGTGCTCCACCATCAACAATCAGTAGCCCAGGTCGATAACTGAATTTGCTGGAGTGCTCCTCGTCTGCAGATACTAGATACTTCAACCTCCTAGTGAGCACTTGATAGATCGAGTCAGTGTCGTCGGAGGTAGCATCAATGTTGAACTTTCGGTACTGGTCCTTTTTAGGCAAACCATCTTCAAAAACCACCATCGAGGCAACAACCCCTGTTCCACCTAGATGAGATACGTCAAAGCACTCTATGCGAAGTGGTGCCGCAGTTAGGTTCAGATAACGTTGTATCTCTCCTAGCGCTTCGGTTCTTGCCGTGAAATCTGCAGTCCGGCGAAGTTTGTAGAGCGAGAGAGCATGCTTAGCATTTGTTGCTGCAGTTTCTGCGAGAGCCTTCTTATCGCCTCGCTGTGGAACCCGAAGATCTACCTTGCTACCTCGTATTTCAGATAACCATATTCCTAGTGCTTGAGAATCCTCTGGCAACAGCGGTACAAGGATCTCCTTTGGAACATCAGAGGCAAATGTTGAATCAATTCCGTAAACATTCTGCAAGAGGTATTCGACCAGTTCTTGAGTGTCGCGCTCCAATTCCTTATCAACTACCCAAGCTCTAACACCACGGATACGGCCGCCTCGTACCCTAAACAAACTAACCGCTGCAGTTAGTTCGTCATCAGCTATTCCAAACAAATCAGCATCGGTGTTATCCGTGAACACCACAGTGCTCTTCTCCAAAACGGCCTCTAAAGCACTAACATCATCACGTAAACTTGCGGCTAACTCATACTGTTGAGTTTCTGATGCATCGTTCATGCGCTTCTTCAACGATTCAATGTGCGTTTCATCACCGTGGTTCATGAAGTCAACAAAATTCTTGGTTATACCCTTGTGCTCCGTGACAGAAACTCTACCAACGCAGGGAGCAGAACACTTCCCTATGTCAGCAAGCAAACAGGGTCGGTTTGTGCGCTTTGCTCGTTGAAAAGTTCCACTGGTGCAAGATCTAACCGGGTAAACCTTGAGCAAGGTATCTAAAGTTTCTCGAACTGCCCAAGCTTGGGTGTAGGGACCAAAATATTTAGCCTGCTTGATGCCCTTGTTCCTTGTTATGAAGGCTCTAGGTATCTCATCACCCACTGTCACGGCGAGGTAAGGGTAACTCTTATCGTCTTTGAAACGGACGTTGAAAGGAGGATCAAATTCCTTTATCCAAGTAAATTCAAGCTGTAGGGCTTCAAACTCTGTTTTGACGATGGTCCAGTTCACATCGCGAGCGGTTTGCACCATTCGCCTGGTTTTCTCTTGCAAGCTTTCAAGCGGTGCAAAATAGGAACTCAGTCTTGCTCGTAGGTTTTTAGCTTTACCGACGTAAAGCACTCTGCCGTTTTCGTCGATAAACCGGTAAACACCAGGATTGGTTGGTATCTCCCCGGTTTTAGGTCGAAAATCGACATCGTTGGCCATTTTAGGTACCCAGAACGTCTTTCAGAAATTTCCCAGTATGTGATTTTGTTGACTTGGCAACATCTTCAGGGGTTCCTGTTGCAATAATCTCTCCGCCACCTGATCCACCTTCGGGACCGATGTCAATGATCCAATCTGCAGACTTGATTACATCCAAGTTATGCTCAATCACCACGACAGTGTTTCCTTTTTCAACTAGGCCATTAAGTACGATGAGTAATTTACGAACGTCTTCGAAGTGCAGGCCTGTGGTTGGTTCATCTAAGACATAGATACTTCGACCGTTAGAGCGCTTCTGTAACTCAGTTGCTAGCTTGACACGTTGAGCTTCACCACCAGAAAGAGTGGTTGCACTCTGGCCAAGTCGCACGTAGCCAAGCCCAACTTCAACAAGAGTGACTAGATATCTTGAAATCGATGTGATTGCGGCGAAGAATTCTGCAGCTTCTGCTATTGGCATCTCCAAGACTTCAGAGATTGACTTACCTTTGTATCGAACTTGCAGTGTTTCCCTGTTGTATCTAGCTCCGTGGCAGACTTCACACGTGACGTAAACATCTGGTAGGAAGTTCATCTCAATCTTTAACGTGCCATCGCCGCTACAAGCCTCACAACGACCACCTTTTACGTTGAAAGAGAACCGGCCCTGCTGATATCCCCTGGCTTTGGATTCTTGAGTATCAGCAAACAGCTTCCGAATGTTGTCAAAAACACCGGTATAGGTAGCTGGGTTAGATCGAGGTGTTCTCCCAATTGGGTTCTGATCCACGTGAACGACTTTGTCTAGTTGGTCAAGACCTTCAACACGAGTGTGTTTACCAGCGACACCCTTTGCGCCATTGAGCTTATTGGCAAGAACCTCATAGAGAACATCGTTTACCAATGAAGACTTACCAGAGCCACTCACGCCGGTCACTGCAGTGAGTGTGCCAAGTGGGAAAACCACGTCAACGTTCTTCAGATTGTTCTCTTTAGCTCCGACAACCTTGATTACACGTTTCAGGTCTGCTTGTCTGCGAACCTTTGGAGTTGCGATTGATTCTCTACCGCTTAGGAAAGCTCCGGTAATAGATTCTTTGTTGGTCAGGATTGCTTTATAACTGCCACTGTGAACAACCTCACCACCATGAACACCAGCGCCTGGACCAATATCAACAAGCCAGTCCGCTGCTTTGATGGTGTCCTCATCGTGCTCAACGACAATGAGGGTATTTCCAAGATTCTTTAGCTTGACGAGGGTCTCAATCAAACGACGGTTATCGCGCTGGTGCAGACCGATACTTGGTTCATCCAATACGTAGAGGACGCCGGTGAGGCCAGCTCCAATCTGGGTTGCTAATCTAATGCGTTGAGCTTCGCCACCGGAAAGAGTCGCGGCAGCTCTCTCTAAACTGAGATATTCGAGCCCGACAGCTACTAAGAACTCAAGCCTGGCCTTGATCTCTCGAAGAACTTGGGCGGCAATCTTTTCATCGCGTTTATCCAGTTTTATCTTTTCGAAGAAGTTAAGACAGTTCGCCAGTGACATGAAACAAACATCAGCTATCGAGGTGTTTGCTACCGTCACCGCTAGAACCTCTGGACGTAATCTGGCCCCGTTGCAATCAGGACATGGTGTTTCTCTCAAATACTCAGCCCAGCGTGAGCGTCCATAGTCGTTTTCGGCTTCTAGATATTTACGTTCGATGTAATTTAGCGCCCCTTCAAATCCAGTGGTGTATCGAAGTTCTCTTCCATACTTGTTCTTCCACTTCATTTGAACATCGAAGTTGTTTCCATAAAGCACCGCGTCCTGGATTTCGTCTGGGAGATCTT
>JAEMTJ010000032.1 GCA_016462375.1 Rhodoluna sp.
ACAATGAGGAACATCAGATAGACCGTGATTCGGTTATTGAATAGAACCTGACCTAGCACTGGAATCTCTGAGAGTAGTGGGATGGCGATTTTGTCAAAAGTACCTGGGTAGTTCAGATGTGAACTGTCGTTATCTAACCAAGCAGAGTGCAAGAAATTTGTGACACCGATTACGAGAACGTTTAAGAGAACACCGATGATGATTTGTTCAACCAAATACTTGATAGCAAGAGAAGCAAGAACCATGGATAAAATACCTGCCGCGACCATTGCAGCAACCATGCCTAGGTAAAGATTTCCGGTCATAGTTCCAACTACCGCAGAAACAAAAGCACCGGTTAGCAACTGTCCTTCGATGGCGATGTTTACAACACCAACACGTTCTGACATCACACCTGCCATGCCGCCAAGAATCAGTGGAATGGCTAAGACCAAAGTGTTACCAAGAATAAAGATCATCTGGACACCTTGAACTGCTTCGGTGGCCAACCATCCCAACAGAGCCATCATTGCGCCAAGTCCGAAGATCGCAATTAGCCAAACGGGTGTTCGCTTAGAGGCCACTGTCCGCAAGATTGAATAGATGGCAATCAAAATCAGAACTACACCAACTACTGTGCAGAACAACATGGAGTTGACGGTAAAGGCTGGGAGCTGGATTGCTTCGCGCTTATCACTCCAAACAAAACTGACATTTCCAGACTTACCGAGTAATCCGAAGAAGACTACGACTACCAGTGATGAGAGCAACAAAGTGATTGGGGTCTTAAGGCTGGGCTTCGATTCAACTTTGGAAAACATACCTGGTGTCACTTCAATTTTGCTCATAGTTACTTGACCACCTTTGCAGCTTTTGCCTTCTGTGCAGACTCAACAATTTTTATTGACGGTTTAGGCAAACGATAGAAGGCCTTGATGATTGGAGGCGCAGCAATAAAGAGCACAATCAGAGCTTTCACAACTCCCAATACTTCCGGAGAAACTCCAGCTACCTGCATGGTTGAAGACCCTGCCTTGAATGCTCCAAAGAGCAATCCAGCCATGACTACACCACCCGCACGAGAGCCTCCGAGAAGAGCCACGGTGATTGCATCGAAACCAATCCCCGCTTCGATGCTTGCGGTTAGCCCGCCATCAACGCTCAAGCCCTGATTGGCAGCAGCCAAGCCAGCGAAAGCTGCTGAAATAGCTAGAGCCCAGATAAAAGTGTTCTCCACCTTGATACCAGCAGCCCTGGCAGCCGATGCGTTGTGTCCAACCATCTTGAATCTAAATCCAAAAGTTGACCTCTCCATTAACCACCAGTAAGCAAATACCGCCAACACGGCAAAGATAACTCCGTAATGCAGATTGAACTCTGGCCCTAATAACGCACCAAGTTTGGCTGAGTCATCTGGATTATCTGACTTTGGTGTTCCTCCACCGTTTGCTTCTAGCAGAAGATTTGGTTCACGAAGTAGATAGGTAAAGAAGGAAGTCGCAACATAGTTCAACATAATTGTGACAATCACTTCGTGAGCACCAGTGCGTGCCTTGAGTATGCCAACAATAACGCCCCAGATCATCGCACAAATTACTGCAGCTAAGACTGCTACCAACATGTGGAGAATTATTGGCATGTGCAATCTAGTAGAGACAAAAGTTGCTCCAGCTAGTCCCATCATGATCTGACCGGTGGCACCAATGTTGAAGAGGCCAACACGGAATGTCAGAGCGACACCCAGCCCAGCCATAATCAGTGGGGCTGCAAATCTAAGTGTTTCTGTTAGCGGGCGGATGCCTTCAAAGAAGCTGGCTGAGTCAATGTTGTAAATAGATCCGGTAAACAAAGCTCCATAGCCGTCTTGAATCGTCCACCAAACAGTAGAGAGTGCATAGTTAGGGTCGGAACCGAACTGTGACCAGGATGAAACTACATCTTGGTTAAAGACCACCATGAAAATTGCACCGATGATGAAACCAAGCAAAACCGAGAGGGCAATGCGCACCGGGTCGCCTGCCATAATTTCTCGAAGAACCTGGCTTGCCTTATCTTCTTGGATTGCAGTAGCTTCAGTCACTTTTTTCGCACTCATGCTGCAATCCCCGCCATCATCTTGCCAAGCTTCTCACGGGTTGTCTTTGCATCCACGATGCCGACAATCTTGCCGCGATACATAACCGCTATTCGGTCAGCGAGCGCTAGAACTTCATCCAATTCTGTAGAGATAATGATGACTGATTTACCAGAGTCTCGAGCCGCAATAATTTGTTCGTGAATGAACTCGACCGAGCCAACGTCCACTCCACGGGTGGGTTGCGAAGCAACTAATACCTTTAGTTCACGCCCGAGTTCGCGTGCAACCACTACTTTCTGTTGATTTCCACCTGAGAGCTGCTTTACCAAAGTCGTTGCAGATGGCGTTCTGATATCGAACTCTGCAATCAGCTCATCTGCGATGCGATCCCTATTAGCGAAATCGATCTGGAATCCATTTGCAAAAGGCGGCCCAAATGAACCATCAAGCATTAGGTTTTCAGCAATAGTAAAGTCGCCAACCAACCCGTCCTTCTTGCGATCTTCAGGAATGTAGCCAAGTCCAGCCTCTAGCACTTCTCTAACTGTGCTCTTAGTTAGGTCACGACCAGCAACTTGGATGCTTCCGCTGTGAATCTTTCTAAGACCAAGGATTGCCTCAGCTAATTCAGTTTGACCATTGCCCTGCACTCCAGCGATAGCGAACACCTCGCCATCGCGAACTGTAAAACTAACGCCATCGACCATCTGGTGTTGTCGATCATCCAAAACAGTCAGGTCTCTAATTACTAAAGTCTCAGCGCCGACTTTCGCAGGCTTTCTAGTTACGTTGAGATCAACTTCTCTTCCGACCATCAGTGAGGCTAACTCGCTGGCTGAAGACTTAGGTGAAGGAGAAGCAACAACCTTGCCCTGTCTAATTACCGTTATACGGTCCGACACCTGTTGGACTTCACGAAGTTTGTGAGTGATGAAGATAATCGAGGTTCCTGATTTAGCCAAACCCCGCATGATGTCCATAAGTTCGTCAGTTTCTTGAGGAGTCAGAACTGCAGTTGGCTCATCAAGAACAAGAGCTTTAGCATTTCTAGCTAGGGACTTGATAATTTCAACTCTTTGCTGTGCTCCCACCGGAAGATCTTGGATTTTCGCATCAGGATCAATTTCAAATCCAAATCGATCTGAAATCTCCTTTACCAAAGCGCGGGCTTTCTCTAAATCAAGACCACCTAGTTTGGAGGTTGGTTCATTACCAAGAACGACATTCTCAGCGACTGTAAAAACTGGAATCAGCATGAAGTGTTGGTGAACCATTCCGATGCCAGCGGCCATCGCATCGCCAGGCCCATTGAATTTGACTGGCTTATCGTCAATAAGAATTTGACCTTCATCAGGCTGTAAGAGGCCATAAAGGACATTCATCAAAGTTGACTTACCGGCACCATTCTCACCGAGCAAACTGTGGATCTCACCTGGCTCTAAGGTAAGGCTGATGTTGTCATTAGCGGTAAGAGTACCGAATCTCTTCGTGATGTTACGCAGTTCTAGTTTCATGTCAGACTGCTGGCTCCTTTGCGCATCCTTTGCTCTAATCTATCTCACCAAATGAATAACTATTTAAAGCAGAACTGCCGGGGTTTTCACCCCGGCAGTTCCAACTACTTAACTAATTAGCTAAGAGGGTCGATTGAACCATCAATGATGCCAGCCTTGAGTTCGTCAAGCTTGGTCTTTAGATCACCAGTGATAAATTCGGTTTCTGACAGACCAGTTCCATCGTTCTCCAATGTACCTGTGTACGCTTCGCCTGAGAAAGCAGTCTTGTCGACAGCAGCAGCCTTCACGATGTCGTAAACAGCTTGGGTCATACGCTTCTCAATTGAGGTAAGCATCTTTCCCTTGTACTCGTCTAGAAGACTCCAGTTCTTGTCAACACCGATCATCTTTGCATCGACACCAGCTTCGCTGATTGCCTCTGAAAGAGCACCGAACTGGTCTCCACCAACAGGTAGAAGAACGTCAGCACCGGCTGCAATTTGACCAGCGGCAATTGTCTTACCAGCTGGATCATTAGGAGCGAAGCCACCAATGAAGTCACCAGTCATAGTGGTTGGGTTCCAACCCATAACAGTTACAGGAGTTCCGGTTTCTGCTTCGTATGCCTTAGCACCGTAGTAGAAGCCATCCATAAACGCGGTAACTGCACCGATCTGAAGACCACCGTACACACCAACAACCTTGGTTGTTGAGTATGAAGCAGCTGCATAACCAGCTAGGTAGGAAGATTCAGCCATGTTGTAACCGACTGGCTTTAGGTTTGTTGCACCATTTGACCAACCATCGATGATGACATAGTTTTTGTCTGGGTTTGCTTCAGCAGATGCGTTTGTAGCATCTACTAGGTTGAAACCAACTGCAAAGATAACGTCACACTTAGCTGCAACCATTGAGTCTAGGTTCGGAGCGAAATCTTCTGAAGAGTTTGATTCAGCAGACTTAAGTTCAACACCGAACTCGTCCTTTGCCTTCATCAAACCATCCATTACAGATTCGTTGAATGACTTGTCTGTCCAAGAACCTTCGTCTGAAACACCACATTCGATGAATCCGGCGCCGGCTTTTGGTGATGCACAACCCGAGAGCACGAGCAAGCTGGCTGCTGCCATTGCTACAGATGCTAGGGCCTTACGTGAAACATTGTTCACTTATTCCTCCTGATTAGTTTCGGCTGATGCCAATCACCAGCCACATACAGGGCAAGGATACTCCTGCCCATAGGCAGAAACGCCAATCAACCTAGTATTTTTACCTAGGCGTTACAAATCAACTGTTTTTGGCTGCCACTAAGAGGTTTTTATAGGTATTTAGGAGGTCTAAAGTAGCCCCTTCGAAGACAGTATCTGTCTTGGGCCTGAGCTCGATGAACTCATTAGCCAAGGCATCACCTTGCGCCAAGATTGGATCTAAATTGAACTTCTTAGCTAATAGGTCACTCGCAGTAGTCAAAACAACTGTGTTGAAATTTCTCTCAACTGACGCAAAAACTCGAGGGTCAACAGTTGTGGAGTTTTCAAGCTGCAAATTCGCACCCATCAGAAGTTGCGTTCCGCTCTGCTTAACTACCTTCCAAATTGCTTTACCCGCAAACACCGCCACCACTACCTGTTCATTGCTAGCATCCAGAACTGCCTTTGTCTGAGCGCTCGTTGAAACTCGAAAGACAGTCAGATCGACATTTCTGCCTGCTGCTTTATTGAAGGCTTTTACCCCAGCAGTAAAGGACCTGATTACCTTTACTTCCTGGAAGTATCCCTTTTGGACCAGTAGCCCGACATTGTCGGTTGTCGATTTTGCTGCAGCAGCAAAGCCTGCCAACGCTGCGCCACTTGCCAGATCGTCAGCAACCCAACGAACATTAGCTGGTTGTTCGATTGGGACAGTTCCACCGACAATCAGAGCAACCATGTATTTGTGATTACTGGCGAATTTGGCCACACGATTATTGATTTGACTATCACCTGAGACGAAGTAAACACAACCTGCCTTCAGGCTAGTGAAAAGTAAATTATCAATCTGATAATCAGAAGCACCACTGGATACCTCTATCTCTTTGGCATTGAGCCCATAGACAACTTTGGCCTCAACAAGGTCGTAGGCAAGTTGTTGCTCGGGAGAACCAACAATTGCCACAGCAGCAGTAAATAGGCAGGCACTAGCTCTAGCCTTGTGAGCTGGATCTTCAGATTTAGCAGCGCTGCAAGCGCTCAGGCTTCCCAGAATGAGAACCAGGCCGATAACTACTTTTATTGACTTCATTGCCGTTGCCCTAAAGAACGTCGCTGTGGCCAGTGTTCTTAAGTGAGTCGACAAGGTTCTTCACTCTTTGGGCATGTTCTTTAGTGGTGATCAAAAGAGCATCTGGAGTGTCAACAACTATGACGTCTTCAAGACCAATTAGGGCAACGAGACGACCTGTCTCACTAATCAAGATGCCGTTAGATTTCTCAGAGAGAACTTTGGCTTCGCCTAGAACAGCTAGGTGGTTCCTCTTACCGCCAGATTGCAATTCTGAGATTGCAGCGAAGTCACCAACATCATGCCAACCAAAGTTCGCTGGAACAACAGCAACCAGGCCATCAGCCGCAGCTGGCTCTGCAACTGAATAGTCAATAGCAACTTTTTTCAGTCCCGGCCAGTTCTCTTCAAAGACCTTTGCCTCTGCTTCAGTGTTCCAAGAATCTGCCAGTTCCATTACCTTCTTGTACAGATCTGGTTCAGTCTTAGCGAGCACTTCTAACAACAGCGAAGCTGGAGCAATAAACATGCCGGCGTTCCAAAGATATCTACCCGAAGAAACATACTCACGTGCTCGTTCGATGTTTGGCTTCTCAACAAAGTGCTCAACTTCTCTAGCTGTTTCAGCGCCAACTATTTTTGAAGCTAATTTGATGTATCCAAAACCGACTGAAGGTTCAGTTGGTTGAATGCCGATTGTGACAATCTTTCCAGTTGCAGCCACCTGCACTGCCTCACGAACGCATTTGCCAAACTCTTCGTTATCGGTAATAACGTGATCTGCCGCAAACGAACCAATAATGACATCTGGTTCACGCTTCATCAGAACCGCAGCAGCTAAAGCGATAGCTGCAGTTGAATCTTTAGGGCTAGGTTCCAAAATGAGGTTCAGTCGATCTAGTTCTGTGCATTGCTCAGTAACAGCGTTTCGGTGAGCCACACCAGTAACTACCAGGATGCGCTCTTTACCTGAGAGTGGAGCTAGCCTGTCCCAGGTATCTTGGAGCAGGGTTTGACCTGAACCAGTTAGGTCATGCAAGAACTTGGGTGCGGATGCTCTAGATAGCGGCCAAAGCCTGCTACCGATTCCCCCCGCTGGGATAACTGAATAGAACCGAGCCATCGGCTCTCTTTGATTGTCCATAACCTCAAAAGCCTAACCCAGATGCCCCGATTGAGCAGTCTGGTTAATCTTCATAAGTTATCATTAAGGCAGATTAGGCGCGGAAATTCGGCGCTAATCTAGGAGGATTTGAATTGGCTTCTAGACCAGCCGGCACACTATATCGCGGCAAATTGGGCATGTGGACTTGGGTTTTACACCGCATTACCGGTGTTGGTATCTACTTCTTCTTGCTTGTCCACATTTTGGACACTGCCCTGGTGCGCGTCAGTGCAGAAGCCTACAACTCCGTGGTTGCTTCTTATAAAACCGAGATTATTGGTTTAGCTGAAATTGGCCTGGTTGGAGCAATTCTGTTCCACGCCTTCAACGGTATTCGTATCATTCTCATCGACTACTGGCGCAAGGGCGCTAAGTACCAGAACCAGATGTTCTGGGTAGTCCTAGTTATTTGGGTTGTGCTGATGGCTGGGTTTATTCCTCGTCAACTGAGCAACATCTTTGGAGCGTAATCATGGCAATCATTATTGAACAACCAGATGCACCTCGCAGTCGCAAGGGCGCACAGTGGGAAAAACGTGCCTGGATCTTCATGCGCGCATCAGGCATCATCCTGGTCTTCCTAATTATTGGTCACCTTTCGGTAAACCTAATTCTTCCAGAGCATGGAGTTAAGGCTATCGACTTTGCTTTCGTTGCAGGTAAATGGGCTAGCCCATTCTGGCAGGTATACGACGGACTAATGCTTTGGCTAGCGCTAATTCACGGCACCAACGGTATGAGAACTATTGTCAACGACTACACCGAACGTGAATGGCTACGCAAGAGTTTAAATATTGCGCTATGGGTCGTTGCAGCAACACTAATTCTTTTGGGCACCTTGGTTATTACAACCTTCGATCCTTGCATCGACCCTAACGTTCACAACTATCTACCCGAACTAGTTTGTAAGGGTTAAAAGGAATACATTGTCAGAAGTCAAAGTCCATCACTACCAGTACGACGTAGTTATTGTCGGTGCCGGTGGAGCTGGTATGCGTGCAGCTATCGAAGCTGGCCCACACGTTAAGACTGCTGTTATCTCGAAGCTCTTCCCTACTCGTTCACACACAGGGGCAGCTCAAGGTGGTATGGCTGCAGCACTTGCAAACGTTGAAGAAGATAACTGGGAATGGCATACTTTCGACACAGTTAAAGGTGGCGACTACCTAGTTGACCAAGACGCTGCAGAGATTCTTGCTAAAGAATCTGTTCAGGCTGTTATAGATCTTGAGAACATGGGTCTTCCATTCAACAGAACACCTGATGGCAAGATCGACCAGAGAAGATTTGGTGGACACACTCGTGACCACGGTAAAGCTCCGGTTAGAAGATCTTGTTATGCAGCTGACCGTACCGGTCACATGATTCTGCAGACCTTGTATCAAAACTGCGTAAAGCTAGGCATCGAGTTCTATAACGAGTTCTATGTTTTAGACCTTGTTATGAATACTGTCGATGGAGTTGAAAGACCAGCCGCTGTTGTTGCCTATGAACTAGCTACCGGTGAACTACATGTATTCCAAGGTAAGTCAATTGTTTTTGCTACCGGTGGTTTCGGAAAGATCTTCAAGACAACTTCAAACGCACACACCTTGACCGGTGATGGTGTTGGCATCATTTATCGCAAAGGCCTTCCACTAGAAGACATGGAGTTCTATCAATTCCACCCAACCGGCCTAGCCGGTCTTGGTATTTTGCTTTCAGAAGCGGCTCGTGGTGAAGGTGCAATCCTTCGTAACTCGTCTGGAGAAAGATTCATGGAACGTTACGCACCAACCATCAAAGACCTAGCGCCTAGAGACATGATTGCTCGTGCAATGGCTAACGAAGTCCGTGAAGGTAGAGGATCGGGCCCTAACAAGGACTACGTTCTTCTAGACCTTACTCACCTAGAGCCTGCTGTTATCGATGCAAAGCTTCCTGACATCACTGAATTTGCTAGAACTTACCTAGGTGTTGAGCCTTACACAGAACCAGTTCCAGTATTCCCTACTGCTCACTATGCAATGGGTGGAATTCCTACCAACATCAAGGCAGAGGTTCTAAGAGATAACACCACAGTAGTCCCTGGTCTTTATGCAGCTGGTGAATGTGCCTGTGTTTCTGTGCACGGTGCTAACCGTCTAGGCACCAACTCACTTCTGGACATCAACGTCTTCGGCAAGCGCGCTGGCATCTATGCAGTTGAGTATGCCAAGGACGCTCAGTTTGTTGAGGTGCCTCAAGACGCTATCGCCGAAACAGTGAAGCTAATTGAACACATGCGTAATGCCACCGGCACAGAGAAGATCGCTGTTATCCGTAAAGAACTTCAAGAAACTATGGATAAGAATGCTCAGGTTTATAGAACTGAAGAATCTTTAAACGAAGCGCTTGAGAAAATTAAAGAACTTCGTAAGCGATACGAAAACATTCAAGTTCAAGACCGCGGTATGAGATTCAATACAGACCTACTAGAAGCAATCGAACTTGGCTTCTTACTTGACCTTGCTGAAGTGCTAGCGTTCACCGCCCGTGAACGCAGAGAGTCCCGCGGTGGACACTTCCGTGAGGACTATGAAACTCGTAACGATGAGAAGTTCATGGTGCACTCAATGGCATACAAAACCGATAACGAGATCAAGATCGGCTGGAAGCCAGTGACAATTACCAACTACCCACCGATGGAGCGTAAGTACTAATGAGAACAGCAGGTGAGTCCGTCAAGGTAATCGGAGAAGTGCCATCTTTTCAGGTGACCCTAATTGTTCGTCGTTTCGATCCTGAAAATGATGTTGAACCTAAGTGGCAGGATTTCGATGTCACCGTTCACGGCACCGACAGAGTGCTAGATGCCCTTCACAAAATCAAGTGGGAACTTGATGGAAGCCTCACTTTCAGAAGATCTTGTGCCCACGGTGTCTGTGGTTCTGATGCGATGCGCATCAACGGTAGAAACCGATTGGCCTGTAAGACTCTGATTAAAGATCTAGATATCACTCAGCCAATCTATGTTGAACCAATCAAGGGCCTAAAGGTTGAAAAAGACTTGGTCGTAGACATGAACCCGTTCTATCAGGCATACCGTGATGTCAAACCTTTCCTAATTGCATCTGACTCACCAAAGGCGGAACGTCTTCAGTCGCCAGAAGAACGTGCAAGATTTGATGACACCACCAAGTGCATCCTCTGTGCTGCCTGCACAACCTCATGCCCGGTGTTCTGGACGGATAACCAATACTTTGGCCCAGCAGCCATCGTGAACGCTCACCGCTTTATCTTTGATTCAAGAGATGAAGCAGCTGAGGTAAGACTAGACATCCTGAACGACAAAGAAGGCGTCTGGCGTTGCCGAACTACATTTAACTGCACCGAAGCCTGCCCAAGAGGCATTGAAGTTACCAAGGCTATTGCCGAAGTAAAGCAAGCGGTCCTTCGCGGCCGTGTCTAGGCTGGGAAAATCCTAGAAACAACCAGTGTTACCTTTGCATTTAAACATCTCAAACATAGGCTTATCACATGACTGAAAAAGACCATGGGTGCAGAACAAATGCCAAGCCAGCTGGTAAAGAACCTCTTGGCCTATCTCGCCGAAACCTCTTTTCAGCAATCGCAATCGCTGCTGGAAGCATAGGGCTCAGCTCTATAGCAACATCGGCACAAGCGGCTAGCAAGAAATACAAAGTCTGCGCTACGAAGGATATCAAAGTTGGTGGCGGCAGCATCTTCAAGATAAGCGCGGCGGGTGGAATCCAAATCATGGTCACTCAACCAAAGCCAGGTGTCTTCAGAGCATTCAATCCGGCTTGCACTCACCAAGGCATTAGATTGAGCAAAATCGCCGGCTCAAACATCCTTTGCGAAAAAGGCCACGGAGCTGCGTTCGATACCACTACTGGAAAAGTGACGAGAGGGCCAGCACAGATAGCTCTTCAGAAATACACTTTGACAGTCGAAAACAAATCTCTTTACGTCACTCTCAATTCTTAAGAGTTCTAATTAATCCAGGCAGCAGAGCAGGTGACAGGCTAAGGCTTGTCACCCCATAGTGAATAAACAGTTTTGCTGAAATGGGATCACTCGCAGCTTCACCACAAATACCAACTGGCTTACCTAGATTCTTAGCGACAGTGATGACTCTCTCAATCAGAGTAAGCACTTCTGGTCTTCTGACATCGCTCAAACTAATAGCAGAGTTGGCCCGATCAAGACCAAGTGTGTATTGAGTTAGATCATTAGTTCCAATACTGACAAAATCAACAACGCTGAGAATTTCTGCTAGAACATCTTCCCGACAAACCTCAGGCACTTCGATCATCACGCCAACCTTGGTAAGTCCATAGCCTTTAGCCATTGACACAAACTGTTTTGCTTGTTCACTAGTCGTAATCATTGGGGCCATCACCCATAGCTCAGCCTCAGGGTGGTGCTTTGAGCTTTCCGCTAAAGCTTCCAGTTGAGTTTCCAAGACAACAGGGTTTGCAAGTAATGCCTGGAAGCCGCGGTTAGCATACTTACCGCTCTCAGTAAGGGTCAGGAATGGCAGTGGCTTATCGGTATCGAGGTCTAAGACACGAGCAATAACTCGCTTGTTCGCAAAGGCTGAGAGCAATCTTGAATACTCTAGGACCTGTTCTCTAAGGGAGGGTGACTTTTTTGCGCCTAAGAACAACAGTTCAGTTCTAAATAGGCCAACTCCCTGAGCACCAAAGGCCAATGCTGAATCGGCTTCAGAGGAAGAGCCCAGGTTTGCATAAAGCTCAACACCCAGATCCTGACCAGAGACAACTACCGAAGTAATCACCTTTACAACCGCATCTTCATATTGAGCAATTTCTAGCTCATCTGGATTTACTAAAACTTGACCGCTACTTGAATCAACTATCAGCTGGTCCCCGCCTTTGATCAGCTCGGCACCCAAAACTGAAACAATCGTTGGCAGATTAGCCGCTCTCGCCAGAATGGCAGTGTGAGAAGTCGCACTTCCAGAACTGATAACTAAACCCACTATTGCAGTTCCCTGAAGCCGTGACATCTCAATGGGCCCGACTGAATCTGCTACCAATACAAAAGGTTCATTTGGAAACTGAGTTTCATGTTCACCACTTAGAACTTGTATTACTCGATCACCAAGTTCTTCAACATCGGCTGCTCTGGCCGCAAAATATTCGCCTAGGGACGAAAGTGCTTTGGCCGCTCCCGCAAAAGCGCCGGCAACTGCTCTTTGTGAGTTTGCCCCATCAGCTAACCGTTCTTTGATACCTGCCAATAAAGAGGGGTCGCTAAGTGTAAGTCTTAGCGCATCTAAAATATCCGCGCTCTCTTCATCGACACCTTTAGCCGAATCGGTGAGGTCTGTCTCTACCTGAGCGATAGCCGCGCTAATCGCTAGCAGCCCTCTTGAACTACCTGCTTTATCGCTGTCCCATGACACTCGCCTAGCTGTGGTGTATTTGAAGGCAGGGCCGATGGCAATGCCTGTGCCGACACCGGCACCAACTAATACGCGTTCGCTCACCAGACAAGTCTAAGTTCACCTTAAACTTGTCCCATGCCCAAAGCCTCGGTAAAAGTAGTGACCATCAACGTCAACGGTGTTAGAGCCGCCTACCGTAAAGGCTTTGCGGACTGGGTAAAGGCTGAATCCCCAGACATTATCGCTCTTCAGGAAGTCAGAGCAGACACTACAGATCTTGAAGAGATCTTCGCTGAGGTGCCAGGTGGCCCGTGGCACATCCTTCACGACAACGCGTCTGCCAAGGGCAGAGCTGGTGTTGCTGTTGTCTCTAAAGTAAAGGCAGTTGCTTCTAGAACCGAATTAGGTCCTAAAGCTTTTGATAGTGCTGGCAGATGGCTAGAAGCTGACTTCAAGTTTGGCTCTAAGACCTTCACAGTGATCAGCACCTATGTTCACTCAGGTGAAGTTGATACCCCTAAGCAAGTTGAGAAATACAAGTTCCTAGACGCCATGACCAAAAGAATGGCACTGCTACTAAAAGAAGGTGGGCTAACTGTTGTTGTTGGGGATCTAAACGTCGGTCACACCGAACTAGATATCAAAAACTGGAAAGGAAACCTTAAGAATGCTGGCTTCCTTCCTGAAGAACGTGCATACTTCGACACTTGGATGCATGGACAAGGCTGGGTAGATCTAGGTCGAGCAGCCCATCCAGAAACCCCCGGCCCATACACCTGGTGGTCTTACAGAGGTCAGGCCTTTGATACCGATACCGGCTGGAGAATCGACTATCAGATCGCAACTCCAAAGCTTGCAAAGATAGCAAGTAATTACAAGGTGCACCGAGCCGCTAGTTACGATACCCGTTTCACAGACCATTCCCCCGTAGTTGTTGAGTACGCTATCTAACATGAGTGGCAAACCGAATCTTCTAAGCGGCATGCAGCCAAGTGCATCCTCACTGCACCTTGGCAACTACCTGGGAGCCCTGGTCAACTGGGTAAACATGCAAAGAGACTTCAATGCTTTCTACGTAATTGTTGATCTGCACGCCATCACAGTTCCACAAGACCCTAACGAACTTAGAACGAACACCAGAAGAACTGCTGCCCAATATATTGCAGCCGGTATCGACCCACAAGAATCTGCACTGTTCGTGCAGAGCCACGTTCCAGCGCACGCAGAACTGGCTTGGGTACTCAACTGCATCACTGGTTTCGGTGAGGCATCTCGCATGACTCAGTTCAAAGACAAATCACAAAAGGCAGGCAGTGATTCAACTTCAGTTGGATTATTCACCTACCCAATCCTGCAAGCAGCAGATATTCTGCTTTACCAACCAAAAGCAGTTCCAGTTGGCGAAGACCAGAGACAACACCTAGAACTAACCAGAGATCTTGCAGAAAGATTCAATTCAAGATTTGGTAAAACATTTACCATTCCTGAAGCGCACATCCTCAAAGAAACTGCAAAGATTT
>JAEMTJ010000002.1:0-31468 GCA_016462375.1 Rhodoluna sp.
GTTGGATCCACAACTAACTTGTCATACACAGTGACCGCTAACGGCGCTCCTTATGCAAACAAGACTGTTCACTTGCTACTAGGTAAGGAATATTCAGGTTCAACCGCGAAGGTAAGCGTCAACGGACAGGCATTCACAGGTGGGCAGGTAACTGTCGATCTAACAACAGACGCTAATGGTGTTGTTTCATTCTCTGTTGTTAACACCGACGTGTCTGCAGATGCAGATCCATACCAAGCAGGGAACTTGCTTCACCCAGCTACTGGTAAGCACTTGTTCGCACAACTAGCACTTGTTGGTGAAAAGGGTAACCAGGATGTCCTAGACATTCTTGACCTTGTTTACTACAGAAGCGCAGTTGCAACTCCTCCAACTGTTCTAAAAGTTCGTCTTGCTGACTGGAACGCCACCAACTCGTTTGATGGTACCCATGTTTGGGGCGATGGCGGTCTAGGCAGCTGGTTCGATGAGAATACTGGTTACTTCGCGCACTACGTAAAAGCAGGTTCAACATTCAACCTGAAGTACAGTGTGAAAACTGCTACAGGCGTAAATGCACCTAACGGAACAGTTGTGAATCTTGCTTTGGGAGCTGCATGGTCAGGTTCTAACGCGAAGTTCACTGTAAACGGTGTTGCTGTTTCAGGTCTTACTGCGTGGGGTCCTAACGGTCAACTTAATCAGGCAACTACAAGTGCGACTGTTTCTGGTGGATTCATCACCGTTTCAGTTACATCACTTGATCTAGATGAAGATGCAACTCCTAACCCTGGTAGCGCAACTGCTAACCCAGATGGTCTTAACCCGCTATTCATGCAGGTCAAGGCTCTAGCTGAGGGTAACTTTGTTACTCACAACGACTGGGTCAACATTGTTGTAACTCAGGCAGCGGCTGCTCCTACTATCACTTCTATCTCTGGAACCTCAGGTAAGAATGGTCAAGCAATTGACATTGTAGGAACCAACCTTGGTGATGCTCTTAGTACACCAGCTGTATCTCTCTACACTGCTGCGACATCGAAGCTACCTGCTGTAACAACAGCTGTTTCAGTGATCTCAGTAAATGCAGACGGAACTCGAATGACTATTCGTTCTCCGAACAAGACACAGAAGGGTAACTTGCGTGTAACTACTGGTGGAGGAACTGCTACTTCAGCGACTCTATTTAGTTCAAGCACATCAAACACAAGTAAGCCAGCTATCACCCTCGCCGCATCTTTGGTGAAGGAAATTGGTTCTACTTTGACTCTTACTGGAACCAACCTGGGTTCAGCTACTGTTGTCAAGATTGGTACTGTAAGCGTCGCGTTCACTGTTCTAAGTGCAACTAGCGTTTCAGTAGTTATTCCTGAGGGCGTAGTTTCTGGATCAACCGTTAGCGCAACAAACGCTGGTGGAACAGTAACCACAACCAAGCTAATCTTCCAGTCACCAGTTGTTACAACTGCGACTGCAAGCGGCAAGGTTGGAACTACAGTTACTGTTACTGGAACGAACCTAAAGGCAACAGCGATTTCATTCGGTGGAAACAAGACTGCAAAGGCTGTCATCAACACTCCAAACACCTTGACATTCGTTGTTCCTACTGGTGCTCTTACTGGTGCAATCAAGATCACAACTGGTGGTGGAGTGGTTTACACCAACTCATTCACCGTGGTCCCACCTACCCCGACCGTAACCTCCTTCACACCAGCAACTGGTAAGAAGGGTGTTGCAATCGTAACCGTAAAGGGTAAGTACCTAACCGGTGCAACAGTAACTGTTGGTTCAGTTGCTGTGACACTATCTGCTGGTGCTACTGACACATCATTCAAGTTCGTTATTCCTGCAAGTGCATCTACTGGCAAGATCAACGTAACCACTGCTGGTGGAACAGTAATCTCAGCTACAAACCTGACAGTTACTAACTAGTCAGCTAAACGAAAATCTGCCCCGTCCATTAAGTTGGACGGGGCAGATTTCTTTAAGCCTTGAAGACTACTCTTCTTCTAGATCTTCATCCTCAACATCTGTCGCCAAGGGAATCGCTAATAGATCAGTTGCAGCTGTTAGCTCTAGGCCCTCAACATCTTTTAGAGTCTTCTGAACTGCACGAGTCCTGCGGCCGGCTTCACTAACTGTGTTCTGAGCTGTTTCGAGCTGCTTGGCTAGCTTGTCCATAACCCCTGCATACTTGGTGAACTCGGTCTTAGCAGCCCCTAGAACCTTCCAGACATCTGAAGCGCTCTTCTCAATGGCTAGGGTCTTGAAGCCCATCTGCAGGCTGTTTAGCAGCGACATCAGAGTTGTTGGGCCAGTGACTAGGACACGGTAGTTGTTCTGGAGATCACTGGTGAGCCCTGGACGTCTAACTACCTCGGCAAATAGTCCTTCGGTTGGCAAATACATGATTGCAAAGTCGGTACTCACAGGGACATAAAGATACTTGTCTGAGATGAGTTTTGCCTGTGTCCGAATAGCCTTCTCAACGGCCTTGGTGGCGTTGATTATCTCCTCAGGCGTGCCAGTCTCTTGAGCTAACTGAAGACGCTCGTAGTCCTCTTGAGGGAACTTAGAGTCGATTGGAAGGTAAACATACTCACCATCGGCACGACCTGGCAGCTTGACTGCAAACTCCACTACATCGTTGGTATCTGGCTTGATCTTGACGTTCTTAGCGTATTGGTTAGGAGCTAGGACGTCCTCTAATTGACGCTCTAGTTGGACCTCACCCCAGCCGCCACGGCTCTTTACGTTTGATAGGACCTTCTGCAAGCTCCCCACATCGGTAGCCAGGTTCTTCATTTCCCCGAGTCCCCGTTGAACGGCTTCGAGGTTGTCGCTGACAAGCTTGAAGGACTCGCCTAAGCGCTTTTCAAGAGTGCCCTGGAGCTTCTCATCAACAGTTTCACGCATCTTTTCGAGCTTCTCTTCGTTGCCCTTGCGCATCTTCTCCATCTCTAGTTGCAAGGTGCTCTGAATCTCTTGGAGCTTCTTAGCGTTTGAGTCTGTAAGCTCTGAAATCTTAGATTCAAGGGTCTTTAGTGATTCGTTGAGTGACTTCTGAAGTTCGAGACGGCTTTGGGTTGCTTCTTCACGATTACTCTTAGCTGCCGCATCTGCGGCTTCCCTAATTGCGGTTAAGCGCTTTTCGATGACCTCGTGGTTAGTAGAGATGGATGCTCTTAGCTCATCTCGGTGGGTTAGTAAATCCTTTGAGATCTCTTGGGAAGGGGATTTGTCCCTACGGGAGAAGATTACAAGAAGTAAACCTAGTGTCGCGAGTAGGTTGAGGATCAGAAATATTGTTGTGGTGTCCATAGTTCTCCATGCTCAGGTGCGCGCAAATGCACACAGCAACACTAAGCCTAGGAGATGACATTTTCTTCCTGAGGTTCGCCTCAGGCTTACCGATTAATTGTTGGTTGGGGCTGAACCGTAACCGTTTGAACTGTAGTAACGGAAGTAGTCAATTGTGAAGTTTGCCTTGTTGTATCCGCTTGAAATTCCACCACCGTAACTTCCACCCATAGCCAGGTTGAAGATGATATACATCTTTGGATTCACACCTGAAGAATTAGGTCCGAAAGGCCAATTGGTGAGCCCGGTGTCACTCTTCTTGACAACCACAACCTGACGGTCATCAATAAACATAGTGACCTCACTTGGAGTCCAAAGCATGCCGTAGGTGTGGAAGCCTTGAGCCAGACCGATGCTGTTGTTTAGAGCACCCATCTTGTATTCGTGGTTGCCACTAGGGTTGCGGTAGTGGGTAGCTGAAGTGTTGGTGAACGGGCTGTTACCTGCAAACTCAACGATGTCTAACTCACCACAACCAGGCCATGGAACAGTGTTGATGTTTGATCCCAGGGTCCAGAATGCTGGCCAGGTGCCTCCACCTGAAGGCATCTTCAGCCTTGCTTCGAAGTATCCGTAACTGAAGTGCTTCTTGCCGTAGCTGGTGAACTTACCGCTAGTCCAGGTCCTGTTGCTAGTGCAGGTGTTGTCTCCAGCGGTTGTCGAAGAGGTGATGACCATTGAACCAGCACCATCGGCTTTGTTAGCACAAGCGGCATAGGCCTGAGCTTCTCCGTTACCCCAACCGCAGCCAGCTGGGTTATTACAGCCATCACCTAGGTCTGGTGTCCAGTTAGCGCTGCTAGGAGCGGTGCCGGTGGCACCATTAAATTCATCTGACCAGAGCAAAGTCCTGTTATTCGAAACAGGAGGAGTAACGACGCCACCGCCGCCGTTTGAACCACCAGCAGCAATGCTGTATTCGAGGTTGGTGATGTCAATTGTGTCAACTGCTAGGCCAGTTATCCAAGCTGCGAGTTGGGTGTATAGACCACTTCGAGCAGCTGTATCAAGGCCAATCACGTCAAAGCTGACCACACCGTTTGAGTTGGTGGTTCCGGTTACGAGAAGTTGATCTTCGGGAGTTCTGTCGACACCGGTTGTGCTCTGTGTGCCAACCTGAACTCTCGCATTGGAGCCACCATCACGCTTACCAACGCTGAAGTTAACAACTTTGTTAGGGGTAGGGCGGTTCAGGCTGTCGGTCACAACGTAGCTGATGCGGGTGGTGGATTGAACCATAACTTGAGCTACTTGGAAGCGCAGGCCTGCGTGATACCAGTTGTTTGATACCCAGCTGTTGGCGTTACCAAGGTCGTTTATCGAGTTTGTATCGTCAAAGGTAGTCTGCTTAATCTTCCAAGGACCAACGAATGTTGTTGGCGGAGTTACTGGAGGGGAAACTGTTGATGTCAAAGCGATTTTTACTGATACCGACACAGTCTTAGCTGGAAGGTAGTTGGCGTTACCAGGGTTAGAAGCCCTAATGGTGCAAGTTCCAACCTTGATGGCCGTGACACGATTACCGGCAATTGTGCAGTAATTGGTCGTAAGGCTTGTCAGGGTCGTTGTTCCAGAAGTTTGGGTGGTGGTTAGGTCAGCGGTTGGGTTGGCCATAGAGAGCCAACCGAAAGAAGACATGGTTAGCAGGTTTACTGCTTTTGCAATCGTAAATGATCGGGTGACTGCTCTAGCGGGCTTATTCGTCAAATCACCTGGGTTAGTGGCCGTGATCTTGCAAATACCTGAGCTAATGATGCGCACAGTGGTGTTGTTGACCAAAGAACAGATGCTTGTGGTCATGCTGGTTGTGGTTGTAACTCCAGCGCTCTGAGTGATGCTCAGGGCAATGTCAGGGTTTCCGTAGGTCACCTTGGTCAATGCCGCAAAGGTAATGGTTGTAGTTGGGAGAGTGACAGCCTGCGCCTGCAAGGTTGCACCAAAGCCCATCATTAGGGCTAAAGAAAGGGTGAGCATACGCTTGCGAGAAGTCTTCATTTACTTAGCCTAAGCCCGAGGATGCTTCCGTGAAAGCGCTTTTACAGAGTTCAGCCAACTGTCAGGGTAATGTTATGGCGATGTCACCGAGCATGCATGGCAGAATTACAGAACTTTAGCAGGTTGGTTCAACAACCAATTCTCTCAAGACGTGTTTCGAATTTCGTTTTAGCGTCTTCGAAGCGCTCTTTTAGCACCACATTAAGTTAGACAAGTGGCAAGGATTTCTCCTTACTAATCGGAGCTTTAGCCATTTGGCTAGGGCCAGAGAGATTTATTACACAAGGTGATGCTTGACCCGAATAGGCTTTGGATAAGGATTAGGGGCACAGTGTCAGTAAAAAAGCAATCAAGATTTGTAGCTCTTGTTCTAGCCACCCATTTCCCCCAGGCTTTGGCCATGGTGGTCTTGACTGTTTCTGCCAGCTGGATTTATGGACAACAGGGCATCGGAATTATTTTTGTGTTGGTAGCTATTGCTGCTGGACAAGCATCAATTGGCTGGGTAAATGACTACATCGACTACGAAATTGATAATTCTCTAAACCGAGCCGACAAACCTCTTGTTAGAAACACTTTGCTGCAAAAACAGCTCAAGACACCGATCATAATTTCTCTCTTAGTAACAGTTCTCTCCTCCTTAGTAGCAGGCGGTTGGATTGGTGGCTTGGCTCACATCTTTGCTGTTGCCAGTGCACAGCTATATAACATCCATTTAGCTAGAACAATTTGGTCTTGGCTTCCTTACGCGGTCTCCTTTGGTTTGTTGACGGTGTTTGTAACGCAAACCAGCGACTCAGAACTGTGGCCTAGCTGGCAGGTAGTGGTGATTGCAATCTGTGTGGGAGTCATAGCCCATGTCTTTAATGCAGTACCAGATTTGCAGATCGATAGAAAATCAAACCTTGGTGGCTTGGTTGTCTCTCTAGGCAAGATGAGATCTCTGGTTATTGCAGGTGCATTGTCAGTAGTGATTGTTTGGTTGGTACTAGATTTGTGGCTAACTCGCTAATCCCAACCATCTGATTTACCAATTGGTAGTCTCTAAAAGTAGGTAAATATCGAAGGGTCAATGCGTGAAACCAATTGCCAAAATAGCTTTCTATGCAGCCATTATTGGACCGATTCAATCAGCTCTTGGTTGGGTTATTGCAGGCTCGTTTTGGCCAGGTTATGACCAAGCTAGACAGACAATCAGTGAACTAGCGTCACCTGAATCACCGGTAAAAGAAATCATGTCTTCATTCTTTGTCTTCGGCGGAGTTCTTACTCTAATCGTTGCAGTTTATGCAAGAACTTTGGCAATGCCTGGGCGAATTGCGCTGTTTGTTTCAGCTCTTTGCACATTCGGTCTAACAATCTTCCCAACTCCTCTTATTGGTTACTCCACCCCGCACAGAGTCTTCGCTATTGCATCTTTTGCAATTTCAGCTGGTTGGCCACTACTAGCAATGAGAAAATCTAAGGACGCACCATTTGCTATCCGACCACTGGCAACAATTATTGGCACAACAGCTCAGGCAGTGCTCGCTATTTCGTTCCTAATCATCTGGTCAGATCCAGCAGCAGTAAACATCGGCATCTGGGAGAGAGTCGTTGCTGTGTCTCAAGCTGCATATGCGACCTGGGTTGTTGTCTCCATCTATCTAGGGCAACAAAGAAAAACTAGTTAGTTGATTCAGTATATTTAGGCGATGATGAAAATTTCTTTGGCAAACAGAATCACGATCTGGATCTTGGCCGTTCTGTTTCTGACAAGCGGAGTACTTCATCTAGTAAAGCCAGGAGCTTTCCTGTGGTTGATGCCTCCATGGCTTCCAGAACACAACTTGCTTATCTTGGCTAGTGGAGTCTTTGAAGTATTGTGTGCAATTGGTCTTATTGCAAAACAAAAGTGGGCTGGATATCTCAGTGCCTTAGTATTGCTAGCGATTTGGCCAGCAAACATTTGGTATGCATTTGATGTTTCCAGCCAAGGATTTAACTCGCAGGCGGTAATCGCTTGGCTTAGACTGCCACTGCAAATCCCTCTAATTTATGCAGCAATCAAATTCGCCAGGGCTGCTAAACCAACTGACTGAACAACAGTTAAATAATTCAATGACGCTTGCTCTTGCAAACTGTCAGATCTAACTCTGTGACTATGCTTTTGTATTATGAGTAATTTAGACCGCCCAGAAATAGAACCAATGTTAGAGCCAGCACCTAGTGTGCTGACCACCAAGGAGATCATCATCGGTGATGGTGCTGAAGCACCAGCTAATTCAGTTGTCAATGTCCACTACCTCGGCGTTGACTATGAAACCGGTGAAGAATTTGATTCTTCATGGGGCCGTGGTGAGTCAATTGAATTCCCGCTAAACCGACTGATCAAAGGCTGGCAAGACGGCATTCCAGGCATGAAGGTAGGCGGCAGAAGAATGCTGATTTGCCCACCTGAAGTTGCATATGGACCTGCCGGCAGTGGCCACCAGCTTTCAGGCCGAACTTTAGTTTTTGTAATTGATTTACTTGGAGTCAAACCTTAGTTCAAGTAGTAACCCAACTAATTCTGGTTACCAATAACCTTTAGAAGATAAGTGCGATCGCAAGGGCTACAAAAATACCGATGAAGATTACCGGTGTTAGATATTTTGCAACATGTAGCCATTGAGAAGTTTTTGAAATAGTTTTAGAGATTGAGCTTTTGGTATCGAGAGCCTGAAGGTCCTTAGCTACGGCCTGAGCCTCGTGCGCGGCTGAATATTCAACGAGAGCTCCCAAAATACCCGAGGCTAGAAGGATTCCGATCACGGCCCAAACAGTGAAGTGACCTGCCGTTCTGATTGCCGGCACCAGCCCTGCGGTAGTGATTAATAAGAAGGTTGGCGCGAATTGTGCAACCACCAGTTGAGTGCGATTTCTGTTCCAGAGATCAACTAATTCTTTTTCGTTCATAGCGTTCAGCCTTCTAGTCATTTGCCACTTATAGAAAAATTCTACTTGCCCTAAATTGCCCTAACGCTTGAAAGGGCAATGCCTGCAAATGTTCGCGCAGCATTTACCCAGGTCAGCGAGAGTCTTCGAATTGAACACAAAAAAGCCAGTTTCTGGGTCAATGTATCCAGGCTCTTCGAGAACTATTGACTCGTTGTGCTCATGCATGATCTCCTCGAAAAGAGGGTGCGACTCGCTCAACCTCTCAGGGTGTGGCTCGGATAGCTCGCGTGGGAGAACTCTTGTTTTTGGCATTGAAGGATAATCGTATGCTGGGTTATCTCTTGGCTAGCCTAGGCGCGGGCTAATTCTTGCAAGATTTCGATAGGTGTATTTTGGCTGAGTTCGTGTCCCGACAAAATGAAAGAACCCCACCGTGGAGAGTGAGGTTCTAGACTGTGTCGGGATAACCTTGAAAGCAAACTAGCGAGTGTAGTGGAGAACTCTATGACAAATATCCGTGGAACCCTGATTGGCGTTTATAACGCCGACGGCGGAATAGCTGGCGAACTAAGCTATGTTTTCGGACACCTCATTGGTATTAGAAGCTGCAGCCTTTGCGACATTTCCCACTCGCCGATAAAGAAGAAGGCTTCTTTCAAAGAACTCGAACAGCACCTGTTGACAGAGCACGGATTTGTTGTTCGGATGATCCACCTGAACGAACGCAACGAGCGAGAGAAAAAAGCATCTGAGGGCCGTGAGCCTTGCATGCTTCTGGAATATCCAGACCAGTCGATTTCTATGTTCTTAGACTCAACAGACCTAAAGGCACTCTCTGGCAGAGTGAGTTCTCTCAAGAAGTTGATTCTTTCAAGACTGGATATGTACCTTTAGGTGGAAACCGAAAACCAAGACGGGGTTCCAATATGAAATCTTTATTTGTTTAGGGCTATATAGCGGCCCGTGTCGTAGAACTCACGGTTGCCGACTCCATCGCGAACGCTAATCCAAACTTTGTATCTACCTTCAGGCGCATTGTCACCGAAGACATAATCCTGCTCAAAGATTGCATCGGTTGGCGTAAAACTTATGGCTCGAGGATCAGACCCCGTCGCGTGCAGACCATATTCACCACTGAAACCTCCACCCTCGAGCATGAACCAAAAGTAGATTCCTGCCACTACCGATTCATCGGTTGCTTCAACACGAATAACAAAGTTCTCGCCTGGAGTTGCAGACTCCGGTAGGTCAAGTTTGGTAACTGTAGGTATGCGGTTATCAGAAGATCCACCGACAATTTCAAACGCAATTCTCTGTTCTGTGGTGTGACCCATCATGTCGACAGCTC
This sequence comes from Rhodoluna sp., assembly GCA_016462375.1. Classification (GTDB taxonomy): domain Bacteria; phylum Actinomycetota; class Actinomycetes; order Actinomycetales; family Microbacteriaceae; genus Rhodoluna. The sequence continues at coordinate 9,602 of JAEMTJ010000002.1, forward strand.
CGACAAACATCGTGTAGTTGTCGTTGACGGCGTTGAAAGGAATAGTGCATCTTAGCTCGTAGGTTCCAGATTTTTCAGAGCCTGATATTAATTCGGTTGGGACACTAAATCCGCACCATTCGGTGACCCATCGGGAGGTTCCAAAAATAGATCCATAAACCGCTTGTACTGTAGCCACGTCGCTTACATTAACGGTGAAGACGGCCAAAGTCCCAGCTTGGACCTGCCTGACCACCATTGGAAGAGCTCCGAATTTAGGACCTTTGCTGTCTAAACTGCAGGCGTCAAGCCTTACGTCGGTTGAATCGGCGTTGCATACATCATTACCGGCACCGGTTGTAATAGTGTCTTTACCTTTGCCACCATCGATGAGGTCAGCTCCGTTACCGGCTGAGATATTGTCGGCTTCTGCGCCACCTTGGAGAAGGTCAATGCCACTGCCTCCGGTGATTTTATCTTTGCCATCATCGCCGGATAATTTATCTTCGCCTTCGCCACCCTCGATGGTGTCGTTTCCAGCTTCACCGTAAATCACGTCTTTGCCTGTGCCGCCAATAATACGATCGTTACCTGGGCCACCATAAACAGTGTCGTTTCCACCCAGCCCGTTGATAATGTCATTGCCAGCTCCAGCACAAATATAGTCATCGCCTGGAGTTCCAGTTATTCGATCAGCTGAAGCTGTTCCAGAGATGGTGCACGCAGGAAGGGAGAGGGAATAACTAGCATTCGGGAAACTAGTTGCGAACAGGGCGACTAGGGCAGCAATAACTAATCTCTTGCGGTTCATTCCGAGTCTTCCTTTCTCCAGCTTGAAACAAAATATAGCACTAGTCTTATTCGCAGAACCATAGCGATTCGTCCAATTCTCGGAAGTTCTCAGGCTTTTGAAACCGCTTTCTCGCCCTTGATTTAGATCTTTCCAAGGAAGATGCGAAGGCGCAAAGATTAAAGTGAAAGAACCCCACCGTGGAGGGTGAGGTTCTAGTAGGCCCCGTCGGGATCGAACCGACGACCCACGGATTAAAAGTCCGTTGCTCTAACCAACTGAGCTAGAGGCCCTAATCTGCTTTTGGCAGAAATACTATTCTAACTTTTACTTGCCTACTATTTCTCAGTGAAGGCAATAGTTGCTCTAACGGCCTGTTTCCAAGCCTTATATGAATCTTCACCATCTTCTTCTTTAGTGAACGATTGAGCGATTGGGTTCAATTCTCTAAGTGCTGCTAGGTCTTTCCAGACTCCAATGCCAAGACCGGCTAGATAGGCAGCACCTAGTGCCGTTGAGTCAATGTTGACTGGTCTTTCAATTGTTACCCCTAGTTGATCAGCTTGGATTTGAAGTAGCAGGTTGTTCTCTGATGCTCCGCCATCAACTCTTAGTTTTGCTAACTTAATGCCAGTTGCTTCCATGGCTTCAAAGATATCTCTGACCTGGAATGCTAATGCTTCAAGGGTTGCTCTAGCAATGTGAGCTTTACTAGTTCCTCTGGTCAGGCCTAGTAGTGAGCCTCTAGCATCAGGTTTCCAGTAAGGAGATCCAAGACCGGTTAGTGCTGGAACAAAAACAACACCACCGCTGTCTGCAACAGATAGTGCCAGCGCCTCAATTTCATCTGAAGAGGTGAACAGCTGTAATTCGTCCCTGAGCCATTGGACAGCAGCACCTGCAACAAACACAGAACCTTCACTTGCATAAGTTCTTACTCCGTTTAGCTGCCAGGCAATAGTAGTGATTAGGCCGTTGGTTTGAACTACGGGTGTTGTTCCAGTGTTCTGCAGAATAAATGCACCTGTTCCATAGGTGCATTTTGCTCCGCCGATATCGAACTGGGTTTGACCAAATAGTGCAGCTTGTTGATCGCCTGCAATACCAGCTATTGGAATAGTCAAACCAAAGAAAGAATCTGGGTTTGTCTGTGCAACTACTCCACTTGAGTCCACGATGGAAGGTAATGCTTTCAGTGGAATGTCAAAGAGTTCTAGTAATTCTCCTGACCAAGTTCCGGAGTGGATGTCGTATAGCTGAGTTCTTGAAGCGTTAGAGGCATCGGTGATATGTGTTCCATTAGTAGCTCGTGCAATTACATAAGTGTCGACGGTGCCAACAACTGTGTTGCCATTTTTTACTTCTCTCCAGATTTCTGGTTCGTTGAGAGCAATCCAGCGAAGTTTGGCGGCGCTAAAGTATGGGTCGAAGGGTAAGCCAGTTAGGGCTTGAACCTTTGAGTATGAGGGATGGTTCTCTAGAGCTTTTAAAACTCCTGTGGTTCTGCGGTCTTGCCAAACGATTGCATTTCTTGGAGACACTAAAGTTTCTTTATTCCAAAGCCCAATAGTTTCTCTTTGGTTAGTTATGCCGAGGGCTTTGAAGTCTTTGCCAACTGCATTTATGACTTGTTGAACTGAAGATATAACAGCGCTCCAGATTTTTTCTAGATCATGTTCTACCCAGCTAGGTTGCGGAAAGTGTTGAGGGAATTCTTGGTAACCTCGTGCAACTATCTTGCCTTCATCATCAACCGCTATTGCGGTTACCCCAGTAGTTCCAGCATCGATGGCGAGAATCATTAGTGTGCCATCGGTTCGTAAATAACATCTTCTAGAGTTGAATCTCTTCTTGGCCACTCGATAACCAACATGGCAGCCAACATTAATGCTCCACCAAAGATGACCGGTAGAGAGAGAACCTCTTGACCCACTGCTACAGATGTCAGAGCTGCAAAGACCACTTCCATAGTCAAAATTATGGCAACTCTTGAAGCGTCCATGACAGATTGAGCCCAGGTTTGAATAAAGAACGCTAAGGCTGTTGCAAATACTGCTGTGAACAATATGGCAAACCACACTTCACCGTCAACTGGCTGCTGGATGCCATCAGGTGCAGCCCCAATCCAACAAACCAAAGCAACAGTCGCTAGCTGGATCACTGTCAGTGCATAGACATCTTTGCCAGGGGACCATCTGCCAAGACCTACGATATGAGCTGCGAAACCAAGAGCGCAAAGCATCGTCCAGATTTGACCAAAGTCGAATGATGCATCTTTGATGGTGATGAAACCTAAACCAACCGTTGCAAGGATTGCTCCGATAGCCACTATGCCTCGTGGCTTCTTTTTGAAGATAACCCAAACCAAAAGGGGAGTGAGAATCACATAAAGCCCGGTTACAAAACTTGTTATGGCGGCAGTTGAAAGAGTTAACCCGATTGTCTGAGTGATATATGAGAAACCTAGTATGACTCCGAGGATGATGCCGTAAAACAGTGTTTTACCGGTGAAAGCTTTCAGGACTTTAGGTTTAACAATGATCATCAAGATGGTAGCGATGGTGAATCTGATGGCTAGGAAATCAAATACCGGAGATTTGTCCATGGCTGGTTTCATGGCAACAAAAGATGTTCCCCAAGCTATGGTTACCACCAGCAAGGCGGCAACGGCTAAACCGTTACGTTTCACTCGCTAACTCTATTTGCCACGCTTGATTCGAGTTCCGTGGGCAACATGGCGAACCATGCTAGGAAATACCAGCCCGTGCATAGGAAATACTGTCCACCAATAAATCTGGCCCAGCAAACCTCTTGGAACGTAGAGTGCTCTTTGGGTTACCTTGGTGCCACCGTCTTTAGTTTCTTCAGCCTTGAACTCAAGCCAAGCAAGTCCAGGCATTTTCATTTCGGCTCTAAGCCTTAAAAGGTGTGGTCGCTCTAAAGCTTCGACTCTCCAGAAATCTAGAGCTTCTCCTTCTAGAAGGAAGTTCGGATCTCTTCTTCCTCGGCGAAGACCAACTCCACCAACTAAGCGATCCTGTAATCCGCGTAACTCCCAAGCCCAGGTGGCAGTTGAATAACCGTTGTCGCCACCGATGGATTCAATTCTTTTCCAAACTATGTCAATTGGGTCAGCAGTTATTGCAGTTCTGACGTCTGTGTATAGCGAACCACCGGCCCACTTAGGGTCAGTTGGTAGTGGCTCGCTTGCACTGCCTTGCAGGGAGGCGTTACTCCAACGAGTTTCCACGTTGGCTTCTTTGATTCTGGTGAGAGCCAGAGATACTGCTCGCTTGAATGTGGTTAATCCTTCTGGCGGATCAGGAATTAAGTGCTTGATGCTTTCATCTCTAGCGACTACTTCATTTCTGAGACTGTCAATTAGGCGTCTAGCTAGAGTAATGGGCACCGGGGTAACCAACCCAACCCAACCGCTCGAGAGTCTTGGTGTGAGCACTGGTAGCGGCATAATAATGCGCTTGCGAAGCCCAGCTGCTTCCGCATATTGGATCATCATATCTTTATATGAGAAAACTTCAGGGCCACCAATATCAAAGTCTTGGTTGATGTCCTCTTTTACTCCAGCTGCCCCGACTAAATATCGCAAAACATCTCTAACCGCAATTGGCTGGATACGCACTGTTACCCACTTTGGAGTCACCATTACAGGTAGTCGCTCAGTGAGATATCTTAACATCTCAAAAGATGCTGAGCCTGAACCAATTACAACCCCTGCTCTAAGTTCAATTGTTGGCACCCCTGATGCTCTAAGGATTTCACCGGTTTCCTCTCTAGAAGAAAGGTGAGCACTCAGTTTGACTTTGGTTTCTGCCATTCCACCTAAGTAGATGATTCGTTTCACACCAGCTGCTTTAGCGCACTCACCGAAGGTGGTTGCCCATTTACGCTCTAACTCAACAAAGTCTTTGGCCACCATCAAAGCATGCAGAAGATAGTATGCAACATCGACATCTTTTAGAGCGTTGGCTATAGCAGTCTCATCGTTGGCATCGCCTTCAACAATTTCAACTTGGGAGTACCAGGGGTAGCTGGTGAGTCGTTCAACATGTCTAGCTAGAACTCGAACTCGGTAGCCGTGGCTTAGAAGTTCACGAACAAGCCGGCCGCCGATGTATCCGGTAGCCCCAGTTACTAAACAAAGCGCAGGTTTACCGTCTTTGCCAAGGGCTAAAGGCAAATCTTTAGTGATGTCGTCATACATTTATGAAACCTGCACTTTGATACCGTCTGCAGTGACACGGTAGATCGGCTTCATTTCACCAGCTGCGATTTCAACGGTCAGATTATTCTCAGCCGGCGCTAGCGGACAGGTGGCAAAGTCGGTGTATGCACAAGGAAAATTACCAGAGTAATTGAAATCAATAATGTATGAACCATCAGTCTGGTGAGTTGCAGTAACTGTTCTTCCGCCACCGTAACTAGTGCCACCACTGGTCTCGTCTTTGAAATGCATGTTTAGATTTTCACTATTTGCTAGATTGAATGCGGTTAGCCTGCATTCCTCACCCAGTATTTTAAAAACTAAAGTACCTGGAGAAACATATGCGTGAGTCATGCCTTCAACCACAGATCCCACTACAACTTCGCTGGGAGCATCATTTAGTTCAAGAGTTGCCTTAACTCTGAAACTCGGGTCGTAATCAAAAGTCAGCACAGATTCAAAGGTCTTCAGCATTGGAGAGTTTGGATCTCTTGGACGAACAACAAGTTGGCCGGCACGAGAGGCTAATTCGACTTTGATTTCATCAAAATCGAAAGTCATTTCTGCTCTTGGCTGTATGGTCCAGGCATGTTCTCCACTACTTGAATCTTTGACGTGCACTGTGTCACCGCTAGCCCACCAGCTGCCGGTTAATCCCGCTATCGCTTGGGGTTCACTAGTTAGCCAAACTAAGTTGGTAACTGAAAGAAAACCGGTTGGGTTAGCGAACTTTTTGTTTCTAGAATCGATCCATTCGGACCATGCTTGAGGAATAGTGTTCATTAGAAAAGCCTAATCCTCAAACTGTGGCACTTGGCTCTCAATAGCGACTATGGCTGACCCCGCCGAAGGGTTTTTAGCTAAGTGGATGACGTATAACTCACCAGGTTTCATTGTTTGGGCCTGTTTTAGCAACTCTTGCTGTTCTTCATCCCCGTAGGCGCTAATGGCGGCAAGGATTGTGGGCAGAGCTGGTCGGTGGCTGCAAATAACTAGACCACCTTTTCTTCTAGCAAATTTACGAACTAGCTTTGCAGTTCTTATCGGGCTTAGTTTCACTCCTCGCTCACTTAAGAGTGAGCGTTTTACCACCCTAACTTCATTGTTAGAGATAAAAGGTGCGACAGTGTCAAGACAACGCAGCCAGCGGCTAGTCAAAACTGTTTTGGGTCCGTAGGCGGCCAAGATGTTGGTCAATATAGCTGCCTGGATTCTTCCGATAGGAAGTAGTGGCCTCGTAGATTCGCCATTAGACCAATCTGACCTAGGAGTCGCTTTTGCGTGACGCAAAACAATCAGAGGCTTCGTCTCGAGATGATTAATCTCATCAAGGCTCTGCAGTAACCTCAATGGGTCAATATCATGCTTGTATGTTAGACGCTTCCTAGCTTCAGCAACGGTGAGCCATTCAAGAGCAGAGACCTCTTCATCTGGAACAAAGTTCTGTTGAGTAATTGCTTTGTCTGTCACCTGTGCTGCCCAGTAGTGAACTACCTTACGATTTCCATCCTCTATCTTGTATTCAAGCTCAAAAAGTTTTACCCCGAGCCAAACTCTTAAGCCTGTTTCTTCTCTAATCTCACGAATGGCAGCTTCAGAGATGGATTCGCCCTTATCGAGCTTGCCCTTGGGCCAACTCCAGTCATCGTATCTTGCACGATGGATAACTAAAACTTTGAGCACACCATTTTCACGGCGCCATAAAAGTGCGCCAGCAGCAACAACAATCATTAAATGCTGCCACTTCTCTTGGCTAAAACATTCTTCATGATTTGATCTTGCACATCAATGTATTCAGCTGTGTGCGAGTTGCCACCATTTTTAAGCCAGTTACCTTCAGGGTAGAGGTGCCATGAATTTGAAGTTTCAGCCATGCCAAGAGAGAACATGTTCTTCATTTCGGTTAGGTGGTCAGCTTGACGAAGACGAACTAGAGTTTCAACTCTTCTGTCTAAGTTACGGTGCATCATGTCGGCTGATCCGATATAGACAATCGCATCACCTTCATTTTCGAATCTAAAAACTCGTGAGTGCTCAAGGTATCTACCAAGGACAGATCTAACTTTGATGTTCTCACTTAGTCCAGGCACCGCTGGTCTCAGAGAACACATTCCACGAACAAGAATCTCGACTGGGACTCCTGCTTGGGACGCCCTGTATAGCGAATCAATGATTTGCTCATCAACGAGCGAGTTCAACTTAATCTGGATACCTGATGGCTTACCAGCTAAAGAGTTAGCCGCTTCTGCCTCGATTAGCTGGGTTAGTCCTTGACGAACACCAACAGGAGACACTAGAAGCTCTTTGAAAGACAGGTCTTCTGCATATGCGGATAGGCGGTTGAATAATTTGGCAACATCTTCACCAACTTCATCACGGCTGGTAAGGAGCCCATAGTCTTCATAGAACCTAGCGGTCTTCGGGTTGTAGTTTCCAGTTCCGATGTGGCAGTAGCGCTTTAGTTTGCCTTCTTCTTGGCGAATAACCATGGCCAGCTTGCAGTGTGTCTTTAGCCCTACGATTCCATAGACAACGTGCACACCAGCCTGTTCAAGCTTTCTAGCCCAACCGATGTTGTTCTCCTCATCAAAGCGCGCCTTGATTTCAACTAGAACCAGAACCTGCTTACCGGCACGGGCAGCGCTAATCAGAGAATCGATAATCGGCGAATTACCGCTGGTTCGATACAAAGTTTGCTTGATAGCGAAGACCTTAGGGTCGTTTGCAGCCTGTTCGATAAATGCCTGAACGCTGGTTGCAAAAGACTCATACGGGTGGTGTAACAAGATGTCTTTTTGGCGCATTGCGCTGAAGATGCTTCTACCCTCATCGTTGGCTAATTGCAGCTGCAGGTTAGTGATGATTTGATGTGATGGATAGTGCAGTTCAGGTCGCCTCATGAATGCGATGTCACTAAGACCAGTTAGGTCTAGTGGTCCTTCGAGTGAGTAAACATCTTCTGCTTCGATGTCTAGTTCTTGCTTAAGTAGCTCAAGAACTTCTGAATCGATGGTGCTTGATACTTCTAATCGAACAGCAGGTCCGAAACGTCTGCGTTTTAACTCTTCTTCTAGTGCCTTTAGAAGATTCTCTGCTTCATCTTCATCAACATCTAAATCTTCGTTTCGGGTAACACGGAAGGTGTGATGCTGAAGAACTTCCATTCCTTCAAACAGCGATCCTAGGTGCTCCCCGATGATTTCTTCCAGGGTCACGAATTTAACTCCAGAACTTGCTCCTGGCACTCGAACGAATCTTGGCAGTGTCGGTGGAACTTTTAGACGAGCAAATAGTTTTTCTTCATGATCTGGGTGCTTGACCATTACTGCAATGTTTAAAGACAGACCTGAGATGTATGGGAATGGGTGAGCAGGGTCAACCGCAAGCGGAGTTAGCACTGGGAAGATTTGTGAAGAGTAGTAATCGGAGAGAGCGCTTCTCTCACTCTCATCGAGATTTGCCCATCGGGTGATGTTGATTCTAGCCGCGTCTAGGGCAGGCTCAATTGTCTTGATAAAAAGCTGGCTGTGACGCTGTTGGAGCTTGTGAGCCGCCTGGCTAATTTGGGTTAGAGCTTCTTGAGGTTCTAAGCCTGAAGTCGACGTAACAGCTAAACCTGTCGCAATTCTGCGCTTGAGGCCAGCAACTCGAACCATGAAGAATTCGTCAAGGTTTGAAGCAAAGATAGCCATGAAGTTCACTCGCTCTAAAAGCGGTAAAGATTCATCTTCAGCTAACTCGAGAACACGTTCATTGAAGAATAACCAAGAAAGTTCTCTATCCAAGAAACGGTCGACGGGAAGGTCATGGCCGGTTGGCGGCAATGTGATTCCCATGGTCTCTTCAGACATGTTTTTATCCTCGCAGTAATTGTTTGCTAGTTGGTGAACAGTTAGTAACTGCCCTGCACTGAATCTGATTCTGCTACAGAGTTGAATCGGTAGCCAACGTTTCTAACAGTTCCGATCAAACTCTCCAGGTCCCCTAATTTGGCTCTCAGCCTACGAATATGAACATCCACAGTTCTAGTGCCCCCGAAGTAGTCGTATCCCCATACTTCACTAAGTAGCTGGTCACGGGTAAAGACTCGGCCAGGTTGCTTCACTAGGAACTTTAGTAATTCAAATTCCTTATAGGTAAGGTCCATCGGTTGGCCGTGGCATTTAGCAGAGTAAGAGGCTTCGTCAATGATTATTCCCGAAGCTTGGATTTTGTTTCCAGAGTCACCCTTGGCGGTTTTGGTAAGGGCCAGGCGAATTCGAGCGTCTATTTCGGCAGGCCCTGCGGTATCAAGCAGGAAGTCATCGGCACCCCAGTCACTCGAGATGGCAGCTAAGCCACCCTCGCTTAGAACTAGGAACATAGGAGAAGAAAGGCCTGTTGTCTTCAGCAAGGTAGCCAGAGATTTAGCGGCAACTAGGTCTTTACGGGCATCCAGCAGAATGAGATCGGCAACCGGGGCATTCATCAGGGCGGCAGGCTCAGCGCTTATCTGACGAACCTTATGGCTCAGCAGCGCCAGCGAGGGGAGCATAGAGTTCTCCACCTGCTCAGATATAACTAGCAAATGTGCCAATTTGCCTCCTGTTTTAGTTCTTAAATCCTACCTGCCATAGGGCATGATGGGTTTTGTGAAGAAAGACTGGCTTTATATTGCCCTGGTCTGGGTGTTCGTAAGCGTTGGGGCCGTATTAGCCATAGCTGTTTTAGAAAACAACGATGCCATCAGAGCCTTTGGAGTGCTAGCTGCTGGCGGCATTGCCCTAGTTTCCCTAATCAATTTATTTACCAGCCACTCTGAAGGTATTGTCACGAGACTGATATTCACAGCCGGTGGTTCTTACGCGATTTTGGCTGTTGCCGGTCTGTATATATTGCTCACCAGATAAACTTAGGAACATGCCTCTAGATATCTTCTTTTTGGGTCTGCTCATAATCGCAGGCCTCGCCATTGGTGCCGTTAGCATCCTCGTTATATACAAACTCTTTAAGGGTCAGCGCTAGTTGTTCACCTTACCCGAGGGGTTACCGGTTGAACTAACTCCGCTGGCCTTTCTAGTTGGATCATGGCAAGGCGTCGGTGTTGTCAGCAACAAGTTTGTAAGCAAAGAAGAGGCTGTTGAACAGAGGTTTCAACAGCAGGTAACTTTCTCCTATGGAACTGGCAACTACCTCAGCTATCACGCAACAGCTAGGTTGTTAGGAAATGAAACCGATGGCACAGCTGATATCGAATTACCAGCAGAGCTTGGTTTTTGGCGTTTGGTCAGAGATTCCGAAGCAGCCGATCATGGCCCAGCACTGCTACCTGGCGAAGGTTCACCAACAATCAAAACAGCAGAAGATTTAGACAAGCTTCGTAATGAACGCGGTGGCTTTGATATCGAAGCATCGATTATTCACCCAGGCGGTGCCTATGAGTTTTACTCAGGTCAAGTCAAAGCAGGTCGAATTGACCTGCGAACTGTTGAGGGCTCTCATATGCCAAATCATCTAGTTGAAGCCGGCAAGAGTTGGGGTTACGCCGAGCGACTCTATGGAACTCTAACCAAAGAAGGTGTCAACAATTTGCTCTGGGTTATGGAAGTTGCGGCGAGCGTCAGGGACCCACTGGTTCCTTTGGTGTCAGTTGAATTAGAACGTGTCTCCTAATGACACAGAGTTTCGCTAATCCATTAGTTGAGCAACGAGAGTTCTTGGCTGGTAAGAGTGCCATTTTGCTCGAAGAAAAAGTTGTCTTCACTATTTCAGGTGAAGACAGATTAACTTGGCTAAATGATCTCTTTTCACAAAAACTTGACGACCTATTACTAGGCGTTTCGGTTGAAGCACTGTGGCTAGACGCACAGGGACATATAGTTCGAGATTTTCACATCATTGATGATGGTGTAACTACTTGGTTGATAACTTACAAAACTGGTTTTGAAGAACTGCTAACCCAGCTAAAGCGAATGGTGTTCCGAGCAAAAGTAGTCATTACAGATTGCTCTGCAGATTACCTCGTTGTTGCCACCTGGGATAAAGACATCCAAGCTGCAGCTTTGCAATGGGCAGACCCATGGCCTGAAATCACCTCGGGTGGTTACCGATATGGACAAGCAAGCGCTGAGCCTTGGCTATATCGAGAGAGTCTTGTTCCAGTTAATGAACTTCCAGCAATCTGGAATCAGTTTGGTAAAGCAGGCACCATGGTCATCGATGCTTTGCGAGTGGCAAGTCATCGACCGGCTGGACCTAATGAAATAGACGAAAAGTCTTTGCCGCATGAATATGACTGGCTCACTACCGCCGTGCATTTGAGTAAGGGCTGTTACCGAGGTCAGGAAGCGGTTGCCAAAATTCATAACCTAGGTCACCCGCCGAGGAGATTAGCCTTACTGCACCTTGATGGTTCAGGTCATGCTTTGCCTGAGATTGGTGATGAGGTCTATCAGGAAGAGAAGCATGTGGGCAAGATAACTTCAGTTGGTCAGCATTATGAAATGGGCCCAATTGCCCTTGCAGTCTTGAAGCGGAACACCCCTTTGGAGTTAGTGCTGACTGTGCATTGTCTAAATGGTGGCGAGAAACTAAGCGCGCATCAGGAAGAGATAGTTCCATCCTCGGCAGGTGCTGTTGTTGATCTAGGGGAGTTTAGGGCTAAGCGTGGCAAAGAAAGCTAAGAACTCTTTGCACTGGAGTTTAAAAGAATCAACCAGACGTGTAATCGAATCGCTAGCCCCTGCAATACAAATCACTGTTGGAGCGCTGCTGGCCTATTCGCTAGCTCACTATGGGCTCAACCATGAGACTCCACTGCTAGCAATTACCGTTTGTATTACTTCACTTGGTTTCTCAAGAGATGCGAGACCGAAAAGGATTTTGCAAACAGCTATCGGCATGGTCGTTGGTGTTGCAATCAGCGATTTAGCTTTATCTGTTTTAGGCAGTGGAGTTTGGCAACTTGGTTTAGTTCTCATCGTTGTCTTACTGGCAGCAAGGTTTATCTCCGGTAGTTCTGCTTTTGCTTTGACCGCCGGCATTCAGGCCATGTTAGTCCAGTTGTTACCGGTTCCAGCAGGTGGAGTCTTTATCAGGACTAGTGATGGACTCATCGGTGGTTTGTTAGCAATCCTCGTTACAGCCCTTATCCCAAGAGATCCCAGAGGCCTTGCAAGAACGGACGCTAACAAACTCTTTGATTTCTTTATTGAAAGTTTAAACTCGCTTCGTTTAGCACTTAGAGATGTCAACATGGATGTTGCTGATGATGCCCTCAGAAAAGTTCGCAAGTCACAGCCACTGATTGATAACTGGAGGATGTCACTAGATAGCGCAGTTGCTATCAGCAGGATTAGTCCGTTTCTGAACAAATATCGTGATGAACTAAAAGGCCAAGTCAGGCTCATGCGAGGCATGGACCTTGCGACTAGAAACCTAAGAGTAATTGTTAGAAGAGTTGATTTCCTTCTCAAAGATGGAACACCGAGACCATATCTTGCAGATCTTTGCGATCAACTGCACTCCGCTGTTTCACTGATGCGAGAAGGTCTCAACGATTCAGAGGCTCTAGATAACGCTGAACAAGAATTATTAGAAATCATCAGACAACTGGATCCAAAGCGTTTTGGTATTGCCGACCAGATTCGTGAAGCAAGTGTTTTGCTATTACTTAGACCACTGGTTGTCGATCTGCTGTGTGCTTCAGGAATGTCTGAAGACGATGCTAGAGCTGAATTACCTGAAGTTTAGGGGAGCAACACTTTCCCAGCTGAGGGTTAGTTCGCCAAGTCTCCAACGCTTAGGCTCTAGGGCTATCGGCCAACCTTTAGATCTCAAATCTCTAGCACAGGCAACAAAGCGTTGTGCCGGTGAGAATATCCCAAGCGGAGCGTGAGTTGCCCAAGAAGCGTCTAGCTCGATAAGTAACCGGTGAATAGATTCGCCTTCAACATTGTGGTGAATCAAAGCTTTTGGTAAGCGTTCGGCGACTTTAGATGGCTTACTCAATCCTCTAAGTTTCAGTGAGATTGTAAAGAGAATTGGGCCAGCTTGATTCAGAGTTACCCAGGAAGCTATTCGGCCAATCTCATCACAGGTGCCCTCAACAATGAATCCATTATCGGTAAGTCTTGCCTGCATTAACTCCCAAGCGCTCTTGACTTCGCTCTCGTCGTATTGCCGAAGCACATTCAGGGCACGAATGACAGTTACCTTGTCATTTGCTTTCAGCGGTTTGGGAAGTGGCACTTCAAAACCACCGACACCAAACAGCAGATTGTGAGTTTGAAAGGGAAGTGCTTTGTTGACCCGCTCTCGATCAATCTCGATACCGACCACGATTATCTCTGATTGAACAGGAGAGAGTCTTTCGAGCATCTCAATGGCTGTGGTTGGGTTGGCACCAAACCCAAGATCCACCACGATTGGATCTGTTTCAGCACGAAGATCAGGCTGAGCTGCGATATACCTATCGACTCTTCTTAGACGATTTGGGTTAGTAGTCCCTCGGGTGATATTCCCAATCGGTTTCTTGCTCTGCACCTGTATAGGCTAACTAACCTCAAGAGTTCTTGTTGTTGAACTCGATAAACTGGAGAGTATGTCTGAATACACACTTATCCTCTTACGCCACGGCAACTCGGTTTGGAATCAGGAGAACCTGTTTACCGGTTGGGTTGATGTCGAGCTCAGTGTTCTAGGTCGCCAAGAAGCCAAACGTGCAGGTGAATTACTAGCTGAGTCGGGACTCAAGCCAGACCTCCTATACACATCCAGACTCAAGCGTGCCATCGACACCGCAAACATCGCTCTCGATGCTGCCGATAGATCATGGATTGATGTCAAGCGTGACTGGCGACTAAACGAGCGACACTATGGCGCTTTGCAAGGTAAAGATAAGGCTCAGACTTTAGCTGAATATGGTCCAGAGCAATTCCAAATTTGGCGCAGATCTTTTGACGTTCCACCACCACCAATTGATGATAATGACCAATATTCACAGGCACACGATGAGAGATACGCAGATTTAGGCGCAGCACTACCTAAAACAGAATGTCTAAAAGATGTCCTTATTCGAATGATGCCGCTGTGGGAAAAAGAAATCAGTCAGGATTTGGTTGCCGGTAAGACTGTTTTAGTGACAGCACACGGAAACTCTTTGCGCGCATTGGTAAAGCACCTTGATGGGGTTAGCGATGATGAAATTGCTGAACTAAATATTCCAACTGGGATTCCACTGGTCTATAAACTCGACGCTAATTTCAAGCCACTAGTGCCTGGTGGAGAGTATTTGGATCCACTGGCAGCTGCAGCTGGAGCTGCAGCGGTAGCTAACCAGGGTAAGAAGTAATTCTTAGCCTTCTATTTCTGACCAGTCGCCTGTAGTTAGGTACGCCACTTTAGCTGAAATGTCAACAACGTGATCTGCAAAGCGCTCGTGGTAACGGCTAGCTAAAGTCACATCAACGGTATACATCGCGTTTTCTTTCCAGTTCGGGTTTAGGACTACCTCAAACACGGAACGGTGCAGTTCGTCGACTCTTTCATCTTCACCCTGGATGGTCTTGGCTAGATCAACATCGGGGTTTCTGAGCAGTTGGGTTAGCTTACGAGATAGCGCACAATCCAAGGCACCCATTTCGCTGAAGGTCTTTCGAAGAGCATCAGGAACAGCAGACTCAGGGTGACGGAATCTAGCAATGGTAGCGATATGTCCAGCTAGTGCGCCCATGCGCTCAAGGGATGCGCTAATTCGAAGCGCTGAAACAAGAACTCGAAGGTCTCTGGCAACGGGAGACTGTCTACCAAGGATCTTGATGGCGAGTTCGTCGATGGCAAGGGCTTTTTCCTCATTGACTTCAGCCAGAGCGATAGCCTCGTCAGCTTTGCGGACATCTGAGTTCAGGAAGGCCATAGACGCCTTCTCCATGATCTCGGTAACAGCCTCGGATAGGTCAACCAATCTGACCTGCACCTCGGCAAGGTCCATGCGGAAAATGTCATTCATTTTTTACTACTCTCTTTCAGTCAACCGTTTCAGGTGGAAGTGAACCAATCGCAAAGACTAAGTGAACACTGTTCAGGCCCACCCTTATACCTATGGCTCTAATTCTAGGTTCTGTGAGAATGAAATAGTCTTAACCATGTGAACAATACTCAATTCTTGATTCTTGGCATATGCGCTGGGGCAGGCATAGCCTGGCTCCTTTTGTTCATGTTGACTAAAGAAAAAAAACGGGAGGATAAAGTGCCAAACACAGTTGCCATTAAGACTTCCCCAGAGGATGCAGTTGCGTTCCTAGAGGTATTGGCTGTCGCCGGTGTTGTTTTGGACCGCCTAAATAATGTGATGGCGAACACAGAACTTGCAGATGAGATGGGTCTGGTTGAGTACGGACGTTTGGCAAGTGAAGAGCTAACAGATTTTGCTGCGCGCGCGCGTAACTCAGGAGAGACCCTCACTGAGGAAATCAGTTTTGCTCGCAACCTTCGCACGGCAAAAATCGAGCTTTCAGTTAGGGCAACTGCGCTAGATGATTCACACCTAATCCTGGTTGTTGAAGATAGAACCGAAGCCAAGAGATTAGAAGATACCCGGCGCGACTTTATTGAAAACATCTCGCACGAACTTAAGACACCGATCAGTTCCATTTCACTTCTCTCCGAAGCGATTCAGGTCGCTGTCGATAATCCGGAGCAGGTAAAGAAATTTGCTAAGAATTTGCAGCGTGAATCTAAGCGTCTTGGATCCTTAGTGAAGGAAATCATTCAGCTCTCCCGCATTCAAGGTGGAGACTTAGCCGCATCGGTTGAACCAGTAGATCTGAGCACTGTTATCTCTGAGGCTACGGATTTGAACCAGTTTCAGGCAGATTCTAAAAATATTAAGCTAACCGTCAACGTTCCAGAGGGACTTGTGGTTCTAGGGGATGCAGAACTTCTAACCATGGCAATGAAGAACTTGATTGAGAATGCAATTGTTTACAGCAATGAAGACACTCAGGTTGGTATTGGTATTCGTGAGGTAGATAACTTTGCTGAAATAACTGTGACCGACAACGGTCTAGGAATCCCACTGGACCAACAGGAACGTATCTTTGAACGTTTCTATCGGGTCGACCCTTCCCGTTCTAGGGCAACCGGTGGCACTGGTTTAGGTCTAAGTATTGTTAAGCACGCCGCTATCAACCACGGCGGGGATATCAATGTCTTTTCAAGGGTTGGGCTAGGTTCAACTTTTACTCTGCGCTTACCACTACTAATTGAAACCGATAACAGTTCTGGAGAGGAACAAAAATGACCAAGATTCTGCTAGTCGAAGATGAACAGAGCCTTAGAGAACCATTAATGTTCCTTCTCGAATCAGAAGGCTACGAAGTCATTGAAGCTGAGGATGGTGCAGCTGCTATTAGCCAGTTCGAAAAGCATGGCGCAGATCTCATTTTGCTTGACCTGATGCTTCCAAAGCTAAGCGGTAAAGAGGTCTGCAAGCAGATCCGTTTGACTTCAGATGTTCCGGTAATCATGCTTACCGCCAAAGACACTGAAATCGATAAGGTGATTGGTTTTGAAATTGGGGCAGACGACTATGTCACCAAGCCTTACTCAAAGACTGAACTGTTAGCTCGCATGAAGGCTGTTCTTCGACGTAACGGTGGCCCGCGTCAAGCAGAGAACGGCATTCTTGAAGCCGGGCCAGTAAAGATGGATATTGAGCGCCATCTGGTTTACTTCAACGGCGAAAAAGTAGCAATGCCACTTAAGGAATTTGAATTACTTGAATTACTTCTAGAAAACAGAAACCGAGTTCTAACTCGTGGTCAGATTATTGACCGAGTCTGGGGCTCAAACTACTTCGGCGACACCAAGACTTTGGATGTTCACGTCAAGCGTCTACGTTCAAAAATCGAAAATGATCCAGCTCGACCAGCCCATTTGCTGACCGTTCGTGGACTTGGCTATAAATACGAGGTTTAGTTCTTCGCGATTCGAGCAAAAAGCTCGTCGTAAGTAGTGATGTTGTCAGACTTGGTAATCACTGGGATATTGAGCTCAGCCTGATCGGTGTTTGTGTATATCAAGATAGCAACTGAGCTACCACCGATAGCCGAAGGGTTCTTCTTTAGCTCCTCAGGCGGGACAGCGGTTTCAACCTCTAGGTTGGCTTTCAAGAAGGGCTGGTTTCCAAAACCAAAGCTCTTTACCTGATATCCAGCAACCGTGAACTCACGGTAGATGTCAGTACCAGATTTTGTTCTGAGCTTTAGGGCAAAAGTAATTTCTTCTGAAGAAGAGTTGGCAAATGAGCCCACAACAGCTGAGTGATTATCGTCAACTACCAAATACATTACGTTTCTAGCCTTTAGCGGACCTAGATCGACCTGAGTTCCATCACTCGGAGCGTAATACTGCAGTGAAGCAACCGGGCTGCTTAGGTTGCAGGCAGTTGACCCCAGTAATGTGCTGATGGCGATGGTAGTTGCAACGATTGTGCGGCGAATATGCACTTTTCCTCCTGTTGACTGCAAGGCAATTCTATCGGCTGTAATTAGTGGGGCCTGTGGTAAACTCAAGGTTTGCGAAGGGAATACCAATAATGGAATTCAAAAAGGGATTGACAGTCGTCTACCCACACCACGGAGCAGCTGAAATTCTTGAAGTAGCTAAAAAAGAGTTCCGTGGCGAGAAAAAGCTTTACCTAAAACTAAGAGTTGAACAAGGAAACTTAATCATTTGGGTTCCTGCAGACACTGCTGAGTCTGAAGTTGGTGTTCGTGACGTCATCGACGCCAAAGGCGTCAAGAAGGTAGAAAAGACCCTTAAAGAAGAATTCATCGAAGAGCCAACCAACTGGTCTAGACGCTTCAAAGCAAACCAAGAAAAGCTTGCTTCCGGAGACGTTATGAAGGTTTCTGAGATTGTTCGTGACCTCTGGCGCAGACAGCAAGATCGCGGTCTATCTGCCGGTGAAAAGCGCATGTTAGCCAAGGCCATGCAGATCTTGGTATCAGAGCTAGCTCTAGCCCTAAAGGTCGATGATGCTGGAGCAGAAACCCACATCTTGAAGGTCCTTGCCAAGGGCATTGCCTAAAGTCAAAGATTTCCGCCTAATAGGAGGCACTTGATGAGCGAAATAGCTGTCATTCTTGTTGCTGCCGGTGATGGGGCTAGATTAGGCGCAGGCATTCCCAAAGCGCTGGTCCAAGTTGGGCAACTCTCACTTCTAGAACATGCTTTAGAAAACATTCTGAAAGTAAAGAATCTAGCTCAAATCGTTGTTGCATCTCATGAGGACCGAGTTGAAGACTTTAGTTCTATCGCTGAGAAGATTGTCGGTAATCGGGTAAGCATTTCCTTTACTCCAGGTGGAGCTTCTAGACAGGGGTCTATCGCAAATGCACTAACGGCACTTAATTCTTCGATTGATGTCGTGCTTGTCCATGATGCAGCAAGGTGCTTTACCCCTGCAGACGTATTTGATCGTGTGGTAGCTGCAGTTCTTGAAACAGGTTTCGGAGTTGTGCCAGTGCTTCCTGTTGCTGACACCATAAAGCAGGTCAAACAAGATGTGCTGCTAGCCACTATTTCTAGAGACGAACTTCGCATTGCGCAAACACCTCAAGGCTTTACCAAAACAGCATTGGTAAACGCGTACGCTACTGCCACTGAAGATTTCACCGATGACGCCAGTTTGTTGCAATCAACCGGAGAGGTTATTAGATCTGTGCCTGGGGATGCTTTAGCTTTCAAAATCACTGTTCCAGCAGATCTTGAATATGCAGAATTACTGCTGGCAGGCAATAAAGATTTTCGCACCGGCATTGGCACAGATGTTCATCGCTTTGCAAGCACACCGACTCCTCTGTATTTAGGAACAATACTTTGGCCGGATGAGCAAGGCCTTGCTGGTCACAGCGATGGCGACTCTATTGCTCACGCAATTGTTGATTCACTCCTCGCAGCTGCTGGTTTGGGAGATATCGGCTCTAACTTTGGAGTGGATAGAGCTGAGTTTGCCGGAGCAAACGGTTCAGTATTCATTAGGGGCACACTCGAGCTTCTGCACTCTGCGGGTTGGGAAGTTGTTAATGTCTCGGTTCAGTTGATTGGTAATAAACCAAAGCTTGCTCCTAGAAGAACTGAAGTTCAGGATGCCCTTAGTTCGCTAGTTGGTGCTCCCGTCACCGTTGGAGCAACCACTACCGATGGTCTGGGCTTCTTAGGGTCCAGTGAAGGCGTCGCTGCTGTCGCTACCGCCCTTATTCAAAAGCCCAAAGGTAGGCTCTAGAAATGGGACTAGAACTCTTTGACTCAAAGACTCAAACAGTTCGTGAGTTCACGCCTCTGCAGCCTGGCTTGGTTTCGATGTATGTTTGTGGCCCAACTGTGCAGTCAGCCCCACACCTAGGTCACCTTAGAAGTGCTCTGGTCTATGACCTGCTCAGAAGATGGCTTGAAGCTAATGGCTATCAAGTGACTGTAGTGAGGAATGTCACAGATATTGATGACAAGGTTTTGGTAAATGCAGCAGAAGCCAATAGAGACTGGCAAGAATTTGCTCTTGAGGTTGAGAGCACTTTTAACAGTGCACATACATCGCTAGGCATCTCAGAACCAACCCGTTCTCCTCGCGCAACAGAACACATTGCAGACATGATCGCTTTGGTTGAATCTTTGATTAGCAAAGGTCATGCCTATCAAGCTGAAGACGGCACTGCGAATGTCTTCTTTGACACTTCATCTTGGCCTTCATATGGCGAACTCACCAATCAAAAACTTGAGAACATGGAGGGTGAAGTAGAAGCTAGCTTCGGTAGAAGAAATGTAAATGACTTTGCTCTGTTCAAAGCGCACAAACCTGGCGAACCTGAATCGGCTTCATGGCAAACACCTTGGGGTATGGCCAGACCTGGTTGGCACATTGAATGTTCTGCAATGGCTAAACATTTCTTAGGAACTGAGTTTGATATTCACGGCGGCGGTTTAGATCTTCGTTTCCCGCATCATGAAAATGAATTAGCCCAATCCAGTGCTAACGGAGATGACTTTGCTAACTTCTGGTTCCACAATGCTCTGGTCACTATCCAAGGCCAAAAGATGTCTAAGAGCCTTGGCAATGGTGTGTCAGTTGAAGAACTGTTAATAGCAGGATCTTGGGCTGCCATCAGGTATTGGTTATCGAGCGCGCAGTATCGCTCAAATCTTGATTACACAGCGAATTCCCTCAGTGACGCTCAAGCTGCACTAGATCGCATTGGTGGCTTTGTAAAGAGAGCAAAGCTCGTTACTAGCGTTGTTAAAGCACAGTTACCTGAAGGATTTGTGCGTGCAATGAATGCAGATCTAAATATTCCAGCCGCCATCGCAGTGCTGCATGAAACTATTCGGGCAGGAAATATCGCCCTCGATGCTCAGGAGATAGCCTCGGTAACCGAACACCTCTCGGAGGTGTCAGCCATGCTCGATGTCTTAGGGTTAATGCTTGGACAACCTAAAGAATTCTCTGCAGAGCTAACCGCGAAAATTGAAAAACTCATCGGACTTCGATCGGAAGCTAAGGGCAGTAAAGATTTTGCTAAGGCAGATCAAATCAGAGCAGAGCTGACTGATCTTGGTGTCACTTTAGAAGATTTACCTAACCAAACGATATGGAGCATCAATGGCTAAGAAACCAAGCCGCCCAGGCGCGGCACGTGTTAAAAAGGGGGGCTCTAAAGGTGCACCCAAAGTTGGCACTGGTGGCAAAGGTCGTCAAGCGCTGGAAGGTCGAGGACCAACTCCTAAGGCTGAAGACAGAAAGTATCACCCAGCTGCAAAATCTAAAGCCCTTAGAGAGCGCAAAGCAGCTCTGAGTCCTAGGGTCGCAAAGGCAAAGCCTGGCTCCGCAGCGACGACCAAGAAGGGTGAATTTCTAGCACCTGGAACTAGAACCGCTGGTAACTCTGGAGGAGCGGTTCGAACTGGACGCAGAGTCCAGAAGGCTGCCGAAGCCAGTGAAGTGCTATCTGGCCGTAACTCAGTGCTAGAAGCACTGAGAGCAAAAGTTCCAGCAACTGCACTTTTTATCGCAGCCAGAATTGAAATGGATGATCGGGTTAAAGAAGCGATCTCGTTAGCAAACGCCAGAGGCATATCTGTTGGTGAAGTAACAAGGCCAGAGATTGACCGCATGACTGGTCACGATGCTGTCCATCAGGGAATTGCGCTTCAAGTTCCTCCCTATAACTATCAGCATCCGAGTGAACTGCTAGACAAGATTATTAGCCGTGGTCAGAAGCCACTGCTGGTCGCACTTGATGGAATCACTGATCCTAGAAACTTAGGAGCAATCATTCGTTCGGTTGCGGCCTTCGGTGGTCAAGGTGTGATTGTTCCCCAACGAAGATCTGTCGGTGTAACGGCCTCTGCTTGGAAGACATCGGCGGGAGCCGCATCAAGAATTCCAGTCGCACTGGCGGCAAATCTAAATGCAACTATTAAGGATTTCCAGAAGCGTGGACTTTTTGTTGTTGGTCTTGACGGCGGGGGGGACATGAGTCTGCCAACCTTCAAACTAGGAAACGAGCCATTGCTGTTGGTTATCGGTAGCGAAGGTAAAGGACTCTCACGTTTGGTCCAGGAAAACTGTGATGCAATTTTGTCCATTCCCATAGCCAAAGAAACAGAATCGCTAAATGCAGGCATTGCTGCATCAGTTGCGCTTTACGAAGTGGCTAAGGCGAGACTCAAGTAAGAACTTAAAGCAATTCGACCCGGTCAATGAAGGCCGGGTCGAATTGTTTAAGGGCTATTTACTTAGCAGACTTCTTTGGAGTTGCTTTCTTTACTGCTGGCTTGGTAACAGCTTTCTTTGGAGCTGCTTTCTTTACTGCTGGCTTGGTAGCAACTGTCTTAG
>JAEMTJ010000002.1:31568-43347 GCA_016462375.1 Rhodoluna sp.
ACAGCTTTCTTTGGAGCTGCTTTCTTTACTGCTGGCTTGGTAGCAACTGTCTTAGCTGCGGCAACCTTTGTCGCTGCATCGCTGTTTAGACGAAGACCTGAAGCGATATCGAACACGTGGGTGATTCCACCCTGTGGGATTAGGTTTACGGTCTGGCCAGTGTTCGGGTGATTCTTAGCATCAACGCGCGCGATGATGTCAATCTTCTTGCCTTCAATAGTTGTAAAACCGTAGAGGAATGCATCTGCACCAAGTTCTTCAATTACCTGGATCTCAACGGCAATTCCATTGCCCTTGGTGGTTAACACTAAGTCTTCTGGACGAATACCTACTGTGACGGTCTTAGCCTTGGTCTTACCTAATACTGCTGAGTCAACCTTGATAGCGCCAGTTCCGAACTGAACTCCACCGGCAACAATCTTTAGCTCTAGAAGGTTCATCGCAGGAGAACCGATGAAACCAGCAACGAATACGTTTGCTGGACGCTCATAGAGGGCACGAGGAGTGTCAACCTGTTGAAGGATTCCGTCTCTCATAACTGCAACACGGTCACCCATGGTCATAGCTTCAACCTGGTCGTGGGTTACGTAAACAGTTGTTACACCTAGACGGCGCTGAAGTGATGCAATCTGAGTTCTGGTCTGAACGCGAAGCTTGGCATCTAGGTTAGATAGCGGCTCGTCCATAAGGAAAACCTTAGGCTTACGAACAATCGCACGACCCATGGCAACACGTTGACGTTGACCACCAGAGAGAGCCTTTGGCTTGCGCTCCAGGTATGGCTCTAGATCGAGAAGTTTTGCAGCTTCGAGAACACGGGCTGCGCGTTCGTCTTTCTTAACTCCAGCAATCTTTAGAGCGAAGCCCATGTTCTCAGCAACGGTCATGTGTGGATAAAGAGCATAGTTCTGGAAAACCATCGCGATGTCGCGGTCCTTAGGTGGAACTTGGGTGACGTCGCGGTCTCCGATGAGAATGCTGCCTTCATTGACCTCTTCTAGGCCGGCAAGCATGCGTAGGGTTGTGGTTTTACCACAACCAGAAGGACCAACTAGAACAAGGAATTCCCCGTCTTTAACTAGCAATTCAATCTGGTTTACTGCTGGGCGAATTCCGCCCGGGTAAAGCCTGGTGGCCTTACTGAATGTTACTGATGCCATGGTGGAACTCCTTCAGCGGCAGGAACGAGCCGCACGATCCGTTGTGAATTAGTGCCTAGGGCAGATGCCATAGGTTTCTCTATTATCGCATTTAGTGCAAGTCGTTTAGACTTAAACACCTAGCCCCACGGGCAAAATTTAGACCATTTTAGATAACAGAGGACCTGGCCAATGACGAACACCCCGAGACCAACCCGTTCCGAACAACGAGAAGATGCTAGAGCTAAGGCTAGAGAGCTTCGTGACAAGCGAGTCAAAGGCGATCAACGTAAGAAGCTACTGACAACTGTTGGTATCGCTGTTGGTATCGTCGCTGTTGTTGCCGGAATTATCGGGGCAGTTATTTTCTTGATGGGAACTCCAAACGAGAAGGTTGATAACAGCAAGAAAGTTCCTGCTAACGTAACCGCTCTCGGTGGAGTGATTATTGGAAAAGACCTCTTGATTGCTAGTGATGCTGAAGTTAAAGCTACGAATCACATTGTTATTTATCAGGACTATCAATGTCCAATCTGTCAAATCTTTGAAAGCCCAAATTCCAGTCAGATCAAAACCTGGGCTAAGTCAGGTTTAGCTGCCGTTGAATTCCACCCGATTTCGTTCCTAGATGGCTCATCTTTGAATAACTACTCATCTAGAGCCACAAACGCCGCTTTCTGTGTGGCTAATTCACAGCCAGAGAAGTTCTTCGATGTAAACAACGCACTTTATGCTAACCAGCCACAGGAAAACACCTCAGGACCATCAGATTCAGACATCAAATCCACTCTCTCTGGAGCAGGTGTGAACCTTAACGCTGAGATGAACAGCTGTATTGACCAGAAGAGATATGCCAAGTTCATTGAAAACCGCACCTCTGAAGCGCTAAGCAAGCCAGCAGTAACAGGCACCGCTATACCTAGTGGAACCCCGTACATTCTTGTTAATGGGACATTGTATGATTTTAAGGAATACGCTGAGCTGACTAACCCAGCACTATTCGCCCAGTTCTTTGAAAGCAACCAAAAAGCATTAATCGACTAAGAAAGAAGAGACCCCCCTTTGAAAAAGAATATTTTTGCAGCAGCAGTTGCAGTAGTTTTGGCCTTTACCCTAGCCGCTTGCTCATCTAGCGCAGGAGCTAAGCAGATCTCCTTGAGCCCATCAGGTACTGAGACTGGAAAATACTCTATTGGCGATCGCGCTAATATCGTCGGTACTCTTGACCTAACTGATGCAACAGCATCCAAGGTTGACGTTGTGGTTGAAGAACAGATCCCAGGTGGATCTTGGAAAGAGTTCCGCAAGTTCACTGCAGGTAAGTCTTCAAGCAGCGTTGGATTTGCCCTAATAAAGACCGAAGCCGGCACATACAAGTACCGCGCAACCATCTCTGCAGATGGCTATGGCCCGTTCACTTCAGCAGAGATCTCCTTGGAGTATTCAGCTAAGAAGTAAAGTTTTTGAGAACACAAACCGGGCCATGAAAGTGGTCCGGTTTTGTTTTAAAGTAAAGAACTTTCGATTTATTGATTTTGTAGACGCTTCGCACCGCTAAACTTTTTAGCGGACACCTGTCCAAGCCGACCTGGCGCAATTGGTAGCGCATCGCACTTGTAATGCGAGGGTTAGGGGTTCGAGTCCCCTGGTCGGCCCCAGTTACTTAAGCAGCTAAGTTCTGCAGCGCAGCAAATACTAAGAATGCCGGCCAAACCATTGCCTTGAGGATCCCTAGAACACCAACCCAAAAGTCAGTTGCCGTCGAGATGTAGTAGACAGCTGCTCCAATAAAACCAAGGAAGTAAAAACCGCTCTTAGTTTTAATGGTCAGATTTTTGTTCTTGTCCATACTCTTCTTGATCTTCTTCTTGAGTTTCTTCTGGAAATTCTTATTGTCAAATTTAGTCATGTTTTTAATCTATCCAATCTGCTCTGATGCGGTTCTATTTAGGCTCAAATGTAATACTCACCGAGTTGATGCAGTATCGATCGCCGGTCGGGGTCTGAGGTGCATCCTCAAATACGTGACCTAGGTGAGAGCCGCATGCTCTGCAAAGCACTTCAACTCTCTTCATACCGTGGCTGGTGTCTTCTATGAGTTCGACGGCATGGTCTTCTTTAGGCTCATAGAAGCTTGGCCAACCGCAGTGGGAATCAAACTTGGTGGTGCTGGTGAAAAGCTCAGCATTACAGCCTCGACAGCGAAAGATGCCAGTGCGCTCTTCTTCTAGTAGTTCACCGCTAAAGGCCCGTTCAGTCCCAGCCTCGCGGAGGATGTGGTACTCCACGTCGCTCAATTCTTCACGCCACTGCTCTTGAGTTTTCTCAACTTTACGCTCAGTCATTTGTTCCCTCTTTAGAAATTCACAGGTTAGGTACCTAATATAGAACAGTTATCTGAATAGATTCAGAGCCCGGGAGAAAAAATGGCTAAGCAAACTGATGCGCTAGATCTGCTAAAAGCAGACTATGAGCAGGTCGGTCGCCACCGTGCGCGCAAAACCGCCAGGGAGCGTTGGATTGAAGTTTTATGGTTGGTCGCAGCATCCGCTGTTTTGTCTACCGGTGGTTTCTTGGGCCTTCAATACGCGGTGGGCACGATAGCAACTCCAGCTCCAGCCAAAATCATTGTTAATGGTGTTGACATCGCAATTCCAATTACCGTTATGGATGGCACGGGCACTAGGAAGTATGCAGCCAGTGTCGGGCAACTTCTCTTGGACGCCAACTACGTGGTCCCATACTCCAGAACTTTGGATAACCAGCTCCCTAAGACCTTGATCAGGATTCAATCTGAGGACTACAGGGCCCTTGCCAAGCGCTTGCAACTGATTTTGGGAACTATACCCATATCAGTGAACGCTGATGCTAAATACCCCATTGAGGTCAGGCTGGGCCTAGATTTCGTCCCGCTGGACTAGAACTCTTCTATAACAGTCCCGTTATAGGGCAAATATTGACTTGCACGCTTTACCCTAAACAGCCCTAGACTAAATGAGGTCGAAAAAGATTCGTTTGCTACAACACTCGAAATCAAACTAGAGGGTCAAATCTCTGGTGAGACTGCAGTGAAGGAAGTACCGGATCTGATTCAAAAGCATTAGGAGCAATAAAATGGCACAAGGAACCGTAAAGTGGTTCAACTCTGAAAAGGGTTTTGGATTCATCACACAGGATGGTGGAGCAGACGTATTCGTCCACTTCTCATCTATCCAGTCTGAGGGTTACAAAGAACTTAAAGAGAACCAGCGCGTTGAGTTTGAAGTAAAGAATGGCGACAAAGGCCCACAGGCTGACAACGTCTTCGTTATCTAATAACAACTTTCAACCACTAGAGCCATCCCTCCGGGGGTGGTTTTAGTCATTTAAGGCAGACTTGCACTCTCGCCTGCGAAGTGCCAAAATGGATTAGCACTCTCAATAGGAGAGTGCTAATCATTCCAATTACATTCCGTCCAGGAGGGCGTTACCAAACATGGCAAAAATCATTAGCTTTAACGAAGAGGCACGTCGTGGCCTAGAGCGCGGTTTGAACATCCTTGCCGACACTGTAAAGGTCACCCTTGGCCCACGTGGTCGCAATGTTGTTCTTGAAAAGAAGTATGGCGCACCCACAATCACTAACGATGGTGTTTCTATCGCCAAGGAAATCGAACTAGACGATCCCTTCGAGCGCATTGGTGCGGAACTGGTTAAAGAAGTTGCTAAGAAAACTGACGATGTCGCAGGAGATGGAACTACCACTGCAACCGTTCTAGCTCAGGCACTTGTTAAAGAAGGACTTAGAAACGTTGCAGCTGGAGCAGACCCAATCAGCCTCAAGCGCGGAATTGAAAAAGCAGTTGAAGCTGTTATCGCTGAATTGTTCAAGCAGGCTAAGCCTGTTTCAAGCAAAGAGCAGATTGCCGCTACTGCATCTATTTCTGCAGGAGACCCTGTTATCGGTCAGATCATTGCTGACGCAATCGACAAGGTCGGTAACGAAGGTGTAGTAACTGTTGAAGAGGGCAATGCTTTCGGAATCAATCTAGAGCTTACCGATGGTATGCGTTTCGACAAGGGATACATCTCTGGCCTATTTGTAACTGACCCTGAGCGTCAGGAAGCAGTTCTAGAAGATGCAGTTGTTCTAATTGTGAACAGCAAGATCTCTCAGGTTGCAGAAATCATTCCAGTAGTGGAAAAAGTGATGCAGTCGGGCAAGCCACTTTTGATCATCGCTGAAGATGTTGAAGGTCAGGCACTGGCAACTCTAGTTCTTAACAAGATGCGTGGAATCTTCAAAGCTGTTGCTGTTAAAGCTCCAGGTTTTGGTGACCGTCGTAAGGCAATGTTGCAGGACATTGCAATTCTTACCGGTGGAACAGTAATCACCGAAGAACTAGGGCTAAAGATTGAAAACACAACTTTGGATATGCTCGGTAGCGCTCGCAAGGTAGTTATTACCAAAGACGAAACAACTATCGTTGATGGTTCTGGAGACAAGGACCAGATTGCTGGCCGTGTTGAGCAGATCCGTCGCGAAATCACTAACACTGACAGCGACTACGACCGTGAGAAGCTCCAGGAGCGTCTAGCCAAACTTGCCGGTGGTGTCGCTGTTATTCGTGCCGGTGCCGCAACCGAGGTTGAGCTAAAAGAGCGTAAGCACCGTATCGAAGATGCAGTTCGTAACGCTAAGGCTGCTGTTGAAGAAGGTATCGTCGCCGGTGGTGGCGTTGCACTTATTCAAGCTGGTAAGGCCGCTTTCGAGACTCTAAAGCTTGTTGGTGATGAAGCAACTGGTGCAAACATTGTTCGCGTTGCAATCTCAGCTCCACTAAAACAGATTGCTCTAAACGCAGGCCTAGAGCCAGGTGTTGTTGCTGAGAAGGTTGCTAACCTTCCTTCAGGCCACGGTCTAAATGCTGCTACCGGAGAGTATGTTGACATGCTAGAAGCCGGTATCAACGACCCAGTGAAGGTGACCAGATCTGCGTTGCAGAATGCTGCATCTATCGCAGGTCTATTCCTAACAACTGAGGCGGTAGTTGCTGAGAAGCCAGAACCACAGGGTGCTCAAGCTCCTCAGGGCGGCGGAATGGATTACTAAAACTTAGCCAGATCGCTCCGGCTAAAAGGGTTGGGACTTCTAAAGTCCCAACCCTTTATTTTTACCTTGGATTAACCCATAAAGAGTCGCTGGTTAGCTATTTCGATTTCACTGTACTGCGATGCTGCAATTGACAGTGCTCGACCGAGTTCGCCAAGTTGAGTGTCAACGGTTGTCGCTGTTATTTTCCAACGCGTTACTACTTCTTGAAAACTGCTAGCTGCACTACCGCGCCAAACATCCTGTAAGCCGAGTAACTGAACATGCAAGCCATCAACTTCAGCTTGGACTTTAGCAATGGTCGCTTGAATGGTGCTGTTAGCAGCTAACACGTGTTCGCTGTCTACTTGAATCTGTGCCATATTTGTCTACCTCCTTCGGTAAACATGTTGGCACAGCTTGACACTCAGCGAAGGGGAGTTCTTGCGGGATGTGAATAAGTGTTCTTAGACATTAGTTGGGGATAGAAATTCTGAACGTTGAACCGCCGCCTGGGGTTGCTAGAGCTACGATTGTCCCTTTGTGTCCTTCGACAATTCCCTTAACAATGGCTAACCCCAATCCTGAACCACCAGTATCACGATTGCGTGAGTTGTCGCTTCGATAGAAGCGCTCAAAGACCTTCTTGCGCAGTTGATTAGGGATTCCCTCACCATGATCGCGAACTTCGATGATTGTCTGCTCAGATGTTTGATCTAAGACAACTTCGATTGGCTTCTCTCCTGCAAAGTTAATTGCATTGGAAAGCAGATTAGTAAACACCTGTCGAAGCGCAGGCTCATCAAAGGAAGCAAATAGCCCACTAGTGATTTTGTCGCCTTTAGCGTCCGTAATGGTAATCTGCGCAGCTGAATTGCCGGTAGCTAGATTGACTGCAACTGAATTAGCTACCTTGGCTAAATCGCCAGACACTATTTGCAGCGGGATATCTCCATCAAGCCGAGCTAGGGCTAGAAGTGATTCAACGAGAGACGACATTCTGATAGCTTCGCTTTCAATTCTCTGCATGGCGTCATCCACTTGAGCTTTGGATTTGAAAGCGCCTTTTCGATAAAGCTCTGCATAGCCCCTGAGGGTGACTAAAGGTGTTCTAAGTTCATGGCTAGCATCCGCCACGAACTGGCGCATTCGATCTAATGTCGTGTTTCTAGCCTTTATTGACCCCTCTACCGAGCTGAGCATCTCGTTCAGAGATCGATTCAGCTTTGCTAGCTCTGTTTTACCTGCCACATCAGGCAGTCTTCTGTCTAGCTTTCCACTTCGAACGGAATCAGCTGCCGCTGAAACTTCACGAAGCGGGCGCAGAGCAGAAGAAATGGTCAGCCAGAGAGCTAATCCACTGATTGCAAGTAGCAGCGCACTGAAACCCAAGCCGATGATCTGATACTGGTTGACGATAGCAAGGTTCAACCCAACCGGCAGAGCAACTACTACTGATCCCGATTGATATGGCGCAGGAAGGGCAACCAAACGCCACGGCTCCGATTTGTGGGCGGAAGCCTTTTTAGATTCCAGCTCGGTGGTAAAAGGTATCCCGTGGGTGGCAATAACCGAGATTACGTCGAATTGTTCAAGATTCGGCACTTCATTATTTTGTGAAGGTGCAGAGACCAAACCTAAGTATATTTTTCCCTGCGGGTCCAAGAAGGCAATGTAATAATCACTTGGCAAAGGCGGCAACGTAACCTCATTACTGGCAAGCTTCCCACCTATCGTGGTTGGATCTTCTTGAGCCAAGACACTTGCAGTCTGAAGTAGCAAGCTGTCTGTGTTTTGTTGAAGGTAGGTTTTTAGAAGAGATACGGTACCCAGCAAACTGACACCTAAGAGCATCGTAATAACGCCAACAGAAATAAAAGTCAGTCTGGTGCGCAGTGAAATACGAGACCAGGTTCTACCAATAATACTTTTGGGTTGGGCTGAAGGCACTTACTTCTCTTACTCTTCGTTCTTCGCTACGCGGAACATGTACCCGACTCCGCGTTTAGTTTGAATGAGTTGGTTTTTGCTTAGCGGATCAATTTTCTTACGAAGGTATGAAACATAGCTTTCAACAATTCCCTGCTCACCATTAAAGTCATACTCCCAAACGTGATCGAGTATCTGGTCTTTACTCATAACTCTGTTTGCATTGACCATCAGGAATCTAAGCAACTTGTATTCGGTAGGGGAGAGATCAATCTCTGTTCCATTAACAAAAACTTCATGGGCATCTTGGTTGATTCTGATTTCACCAACTTCGATGATGCTTTCTTCAACATCCTGTTTCTTGGTCCTTCGCAATATGGCTTGAATGCGAGCAATGACTTCATCAATGCTGAAAGGCTTAGTCATGTAGTCATCGCCACCGACGGTAAGGCCGGTTACTTTGTCTCCTCGGTCATCTCTAGCGCTGAGGAACAGGACCGGTAGGTCTATGTTCATTGAACGCAATTTCTTAGTTACGCTAAAGCCACTCTGATCAGGCAGCATGACATCGAGAATCATAATGTCAGGTTTTGACTTCTCGGCAACTGCAACAGCTTCTGTTCCCGTGCCAACTGAATAGACACTGAAACCAGCGAACTTCAGGCCTGCTTCAAGGAGATCTCTGATGTTCTTTTCGTCATCAACGATTAGTACTCTGGTGTTCTTCATGTCTCAACCATCCCACCGGTTGATAGCCAAAACCTTAAGGTTGACTGAGTGTTTCCTGAGAGTAATTGACCCTATATGTCAACTGCATCAAGGATCTCATAGGCGTATCCCTGCTCTGCAAGGAAGCGTTGCCTATTCTGGGCAAAGTCCTGATCCACGGTATCCCTAGCAATCAGGGTATAGAAGCTAGCTGTTCTGCCATCTGCCTTAGGCCTAAGTAATCGGCCAAGTCGCTGGGCTTCTTCCTGCCTAGAGCCGTATGAGCCCGAAATCTGGACAGCAACAGATGCCTCTGGCAAGTCAATCGAGAAGTTGGCAACTTTAGAAACCACTAAGACAGAAATACGTCCCTCTCTAAACTCACCAAAGAGACGCTCACGCTCATCCACCGGAGTATCACCGGTAATGAGTTGCGCTTTTAGAGCGCTTGCAACAGCATGCAATTGATCGATGTATTGACCAATTACCAGGGTCGGTTCGCCAAGATGCTTTTTCAAGAGTTTCTGAATAACCGGAATCTTGATTGGTGAACTAGCTGCCAGGCGATACTTTTCATCTTGATTAGCAATTGCATATTCAAGATGCTCAAGCTCAGGTAAATCAATTCTGACTTCGTAGCAGGCTGCTGGAGCGATATAGCCTTGAGCTTCAATTTCTTTCCAAGGTGCATCAAACCGCTTAGGTCCAATCAGTGAGAAGACATCGCCCTCCTTGCCATCTTCTCTAACCAATGTTGCAGTTAGACCTAGTCTTCGCCTTGCTTGCAAGTCAGCAGTCATCTTGAATATCGGAGCAGGAAGTAAATGGACTTCATCGTAGATAATCAAACCCCAGTCATGGTTATTGAGTAATGCTAGGTGTGAGTATTCACCTTTGCGTTTAGTGGTCAGAATTTGATAGGTGGCTATGGTCACCGGCTTGATCTCTTTCATTGAACCGCTGTATTCACCAATCTCAGCTTCGGTCAAAGTAGTTCTCTTCAGTAACTCTGTTCGCCACTGCCTGGCAGAGACAGTGTTGGTAACCAAGATTAAACTATTAGTTTTAGCTACCGCCATGGTAGCTGCTCCAACTATGGTCTTACCGGCACCGCAGGGGAGCACAACAACACCGGAGCCACCTTCCCAGAACTTCTCGACAGCGGCATCCTGGTAGTTCCTGATATGCCAACCATCTTGAACAAGAGCAATCTCGTGTGGTTTGCCTTGGGCGTATCCAGCTAGGTCTTCGGCTGGCCAACCGATTTTTAGGAGTTCCTGTTTAATTTGCCCCCTGGCCCATTCGGCTATCTGCCAAGTATTTTCATCGATTCTTCCGGTGAGCAGGTCATTGACTTTGCGCTGACGAGTGGTCTCAAGTAACACTGCAGGTTCTGTTGAATAGAGTTGCAGGTCCCCCGCTATTCCTTTTTGTATCACCAATCTGCCATAGCGAGACATGGTTTGCTGAATGTCAACTCTGATGCTTGCAGGCACTGGAAACTTGCTGTATTTGTCTAGGACATCAAGAACAAAAGCACTGTCGTGGCCGGCTGCCCTAGCATTCCAAAGACCTAACTTGGTTATCCGGTAGGTATGGACATGCTCTGGAGCACGCTCTAGTTCAGCAAAGACCGAGAGGTCGTGACGAGCATCGGCTGCTTGCGAGTGATCGACTTCAAGCAGTGCTGTTCTATCGCTTTGAACGATTAATGGTCCGCCAGACATCCTTCTAGCCTAAGCGAACACCGGTAATACTGCTAAGCGGTATTACTCTTTCACAATCAGCTTTGCGATCCTTGCCCCTAAGCCTGCCGTTGGCTAAACCAGTGGGCTCAAGTAGAAACTCCCTAGGAATTTTCTTGATTAGCACCGCTACCTGAATACTGCCCTTGCTCTTGATGGCGAGTTCCAGTTGCCTCACGATGTCACTACCTTCTGGAGATTCTCCTAAACGTTGCTCATGATCTCGCCAACGCTTGATATCACTAAGAATGGAAATGGCAGTATTTAGAGTCTGCTTTAATCCACCAGCTGCCGACCAATTGCTGATCACCTGTCCTTGGGCATCCTTGCGAATAGCCGCATACTTACTTTCACGCAGTTGATAGTAAACAATGTCTAACTCGAATCGGGTCTGCAAAGTAACTTCATCAACACGGGTTATTGAAATCGGTCTCAAACTCGTGTCATTCAAAATATGGGTTAGCAACACCTGATCGGTAGCAGTAATCAATGTTCCAGACATTCCATCGGTAAGAACTAATCTGCCGAAGCGACTGGCTGCTTCACGGATTAGGTAATCGACCGGTTGCGGAAGCGCAGTTCCGGATAGCTCAGCCAATAGCTTTCGAATGCTAGCTTCTGTTAAACCTGTTTCCAGCCCATAGGTAATGCTCAGGGTACTTATGCGATAGGTGGAAGCAACACCTATTCGCTCAGTTTCCACAAATCTTCTTAACTCAAGTTCTGTTTTAGTTGGGAGTGGGCCGACTGAAATGATGGATAGATCGGCTTGGACAATTAGCTTGGACTGAGTCTTGGGAAGTGCTGAGCTAAGCAGTTTGGTTGCTGACTTGAAATCTCCCTGCATTAGTGCAGTAAACCAAGAGGAAGTTCGGTTACCGCTACTGAGACCAATCAGTTCTGCCAGGGAAACCAACCTAGTCATGTGAGATGAAATTCCATCGTTGGCTAACGGAAATATTTCTTTCATTGCTTTATCCAGTGATTTCGCAGTTACAAATTCAGCAGAAGCTTGTTCACCCAAAAGCAGTCGCCATGTCTTGGCTAGCAGTAACCAGCGCTCCGCTGGTTCTTGCTGCAGCCAGTTTAGATACTCTGAACCAACTCGCCAGCGCTTATCACTGAGTGCAATCAAGCCTGCCATTTGGCCTAAGGAGTAGAGAGCTTTGGCATACTCCACTTCTCGA
>JAEMTJ010000060.1 GCA_016462375.1 Rhodoluna sp.
GCGTTCTGACATTGTTGCTCCTTAAATACCCGATTGAAAAAACGTCTTTGGGAATACTTCGATTTTACTTGGCACGTTCGGCTAACCAAACCATGAGAGCCTTTTGAACGTGCAATCTGTTCTCCGCCTCATCCCAAATTACCGACTGTGGACCATCTAGAACATCAGCACTGATTTCATAACCACGATAGGCAGGCAGGCAATGAAGCACAATCGCATCACTCTTAGCCTTCTGAAGTAATTCACTATCTAGAGTGAATCCTGAAAAATCATTTAGCCTCTTCTGCTTTTCATCCTCCTGCCCCATCGAAACCCAGGTATCGGTAGCAACAACATCCACTCCTGTGACAGCTTCTTTCGGAGAGTTGGTCACTGAAACTGACCCACCGGTTGTCTTAGCGATATGTGTTGCCCTAGCAACAACTGACTCCGCAGGTGAATAGCCAACCGGAGTTGCAATAGAAACGTGCATGCCAGCTGTAACGCCAGCTAAAAGATAAGAACTTGCCATGTTATTGCCATCACCGATGTAGGCAAGCTTCAATCCTGCAAGCGTTCCCTTGTGCTCCTGAATGGTTAGAAGATCTGCAAGTAGTTGACACGGGTGATACTCATCACTGAGGGCATTAATTACAGGCACCTTGGAATTCTGCGCCATTTCTTCGAGACCTGCTTGGGCATAGGTGCGCCAAACTATCTGAGCGACTTGACGCTCCAAAACCTTTGCGGTGTCAGCAATAGATTCTTTAACACCAAGCTGACTGCCTTGAGACTCGATTATCAGTGGATAACCGCCAAGGTCACTGATCCCAACAGCAAATGAAACTCTAGTTCTGGTTGAGGTCTTATCGAAAATGACTGCAACTGTCTTAGGCCCAGCAAAGGTCTTAACCAAATAGGGAGCTTTTTTGAGTTCAAGAGCCAATTGCAGAATCTCTTGCTGCTCAGCTTGACTGATGTCATCATCTTTCAAAAAATGTCTGGTCATGATTAATCCCTACCTCGGTGTTACTAACGTGCCGATACCGGCGGTGGTGAAAATCTCAAGTAGTACGCTGTGCTGGATACGGCCATCAATTATGTGTGCCTTAGGCACCCCACCCTGAACGGCTTGCAAACATGCCTGCATCTTTGGAATCATGCCTTCTTCTAGATTAGGCAACAACTCTTCCAACTCACTCACATTAATCTCACTAATCAATGAATCCAGATTTGGCCAATTGCTGTATAGGCCGGTCACATCGGTTAGCACAACTAACTTCTCGGCGTTGAGAGCAACAGCCAGCGAAGAAGCCGCTAAATCTGCATTGACATTCAAGATCTGGCCCTGTGCATCAGGTGCAACTGTTGAGATAACAGGAATAACTTTGTTCTCAAGCGCTTCGAGAATAACCTCAGTGTTCACTGCAACAACTTCACCAACTAAACCCAGATCTGCTCTGCTCACAGCAGCTCTAAAGAGGTTCTCAGTTTCTCCACTGTAAACAGCCGCATTCCCTCCAGCAGCAACAATCATCTGCTGCAACGGTTCTCCTATTTGTGTTCTAAGCACATTACGAATCACTCCGATAGCCTCTGCAGAAGTTACCCGCAAACCATCAACAAAACGACTTTCAATTCCAGCATCTGCTAAGCCAGCAGAGATTTGCGGACCACCACCGTGAACCACAACAGGCTTTATGCCCACTAACTGCAAAAATGCAACATCTTCAGCAAAGGCTCGCTGCAAAGCTTCATCAATCATTGCGTTGCCACCAAATTTGATGACAACTACCTTGCCGTGAAACTTTCTAATCCAAGGTGCAGCTTCCACCAAAGTCTTAGCCTTTACCTTGGCAAGATCTAGCACATCCTTATCAGCCTGAATCACTTCGAAGCCCCCTCTGGAATACCTAGGTTCTCAGCTAATCCAAGTGCAATGTTCATGCTCTGAATGGCAGCCCCTGCTGTGCCCTTAACCAGGTTGTCAATTGCACTAATCACAATCACACGTCCGGTCTCCTCATCAATAGCAAAACCAATAGCAGCCCGATTGATCAACTCAACATCTTCGGTGTCAGGGAATTGCCCCGCTGGCAAAACATCAACATATTGTTCACTGCCATATACATCTGCAAATGCTTTCCGCAGATCGGCAACCGTTGTTCCAGCAACTAACTTTGCGGTATTCACCGCAAGAATTCCCCTAAACATCGGAACGAGCACTGGAGTGAAGGTAAGAGTAACTGGAGATACTGGAGATGCAGTTAAACGATCGAGGTTTTGCTTGATCTCTGGAATGTGTCTGTGGATTCCACCGACTTGATAGGCAAAGGCAGAATGTAAGCCGTCGCCTTGGTTGACTTCAGCATTTGCCCCTGAGCCGCTTGTGCCAACAGAAAGTGTTGAAACTAGATCACTTGCCTCAATAAGGTTTGCTGCCAACAGTGGTGCAAACGCAATCGTAATTGCAGTTGCGTTGCAGCCTGGCACTGCAATTCTCTTTTGACCAACAAGCTCAGTGCGCTGTTTATCCTTTGAATTAATCAGCAACTCCGGCATACCGTAAGCCCAAGTTCCTGCATGAGGTGAGTGATAAAACTTTTCAAACTCTAATGCCGATTCCAATCTGAAATCTGCTCCACAATCCAAAACTAGAACGCTCTGCGCCAACCAGCTCGCAACTTCCGCTGATTTAGTGTGTGGCAGGGCTAAGAAGATAACATCATGACCTGCGAGTGTCTCCGCGCTTGTCTCAACAAAGATTAGATCTTTGAACTTAGTAAGTTCTGGATGAATTGCAGCAACAGTTTGTCCAGCGTTGCTGTTAGCGGTGACGGTTACTAAATCCAAACTCGGATGAGAGCTAATAAGCCTTAACAACTCTCCGCCAACGTAGCCACTGGCGCCTGCAACGGCAACCTTTAGGTTCATGGCGGTCTCCTTAGTGAAAAGTTTTTAGGTTCTGATTGTTGCGCCGAATTTGGCGTTGGCTGCAGCTACGGCAGCATCTCTAGCAAGGCTGGCTTCAGCCTGGGTGAGAGTTCGATCGTTTGCTCTAAATCGAAGAGCAAAGGTCAAAGACTTCTCATCATCAGATAAATTACTTCCTCGATAGTCATCTACCAGAGCAATCTCTTCAAGTAATTCTCCAGCGGCTATACGAAGCAGTTCCAAAACTTCTCCAGCTGGAATGCTCTGCTTCAAAACAAGAGAAAGGTCTTGAGTTGCTGCGGGGAAGGTATGAACCGCAGCTGCTTGAATTAAATCAGGGGCACTTGCAATGAGTAGATCAAGGTTCAGTTCAAGAATCGCGACCTGTCTTGGGAGATCATTTTCTGCTGCGATTTCTGGATGAAGTTCCCCGGCATAACCAATAAGGGCATTCGATCCCTTTACCTTAACTACAGCTGTTCTGCCTGGGTGGTAACCATGAACAGTTGCTTGTTCGAAATAAACGTTCAAACCAACGGCATGCGCTGCAATCTTTGCAGCTTGGATCGCGTCTAAATAACTAGCTCTAATTGACTTCTTACCAACCTGTGCCGGTAGCCTATCCCCTACAAATACAGCTCCAAGGGT
>JAEMTJ010000033.1:0-10016 GCA_016462375.1 Rhodoluna sp.
TATTTGTGGCCACTGCAGCCTGAGAGCTCTGCGAAGACGCTAAAAGCGAGGCAAAGACTAGTGCAAACAAGACCATTGAAAGAACTGGTTTAGAAGTGGCTTTTAGAATGCCCGAAATCCTTGTAGGTGTCATGTTTGTCATCCTAGCAGATAGGTAATTCGAGTTCGAGAGGCGTGGTTTCTGGTTTCTGTTTTAAAAAATTTGACTGGGATGCGATGGTAAAAGAGTCATTTGCAACAATATCTGCATCAGTGCTCTCCGGCTAGAATTCAACTCCAGCTGCTGCCTGATTTGATTATTCGGCTAATCCTTTAGGCAGTGTTTGGGTCAAGATAAGAGGACTGGGCTTCTTTCACAGATGCCTGCTAGATCATCCATTAGCGGTTAACCTTTGCTAAGCCCTACTTCCCAGTCTTGCTTACCTTGATCTGAACGACCTTACTTAGAGCTAGGTATTTACCTGAGGTAGGGGAGGTTAGGGTTATTGCACACTTACCTGCCTTCTTACCTGCGGTTACCTTCAACATCTTGGTTGTTGTCTTCTGTCCATTAACCGTTGTTGTTATAGAAACTACTTTGGTGGTGCAGGGTCCTGTGACGGTAAAGGAGGCTAAGGCTTTTGTGTTAGTGATAATGGCTAGGTTGGTTATTGCCTTGAACTTGAGAGCCTTAGGAGCTTTGAGGCCAGGAATGGTTTGAACTATTGGCTTGTAACAATCTTCTATCGTCTTAGATGCAGTAGTTGCTGTGGTCATACCGACAGGGCACAGGGTCGCGTCTATTGCTGCTGTCGTTGACACGTAATACCCAACTGGTGAAGGTAAGCAGGCTGTTGATCCTGTTGCGGAACTGTATGTTCCGATTTTGCACTCAGAAGCGGCTATCGACCCTGTGCTTGAAATGTAGTAGCCAGCTGGTGCTGGCATACATGCGCTCGAGCCTGTGTTTGCGGTGAAACTGCCTGGCTGACATTTAGTGGCCTTTGTAGCACCTTCGGTAGCTACGAAGGATCCAGCTGGGGCTAATAGACACTCGGTGGAGTTTCTGGTTGCAGTAAATGTTCCTACTTCGCATTTTGTTGCTTCTGTTGCTGAAGTCGTTGACACATAAGATCCAGCTGGTGCGATTTTACAAATTGTTGATTTAGTTACTGAAGTGAAGGTTCCGACAGCGCAAGGGGTTGCTAAAGCCGCACCAGTGGTTGCTACGAAGGTTCCAGCCGGTGCCGGAAGGCAACTGGCGAACCCTGCGGATGGAGTGTAGGTTCCGACAGCACACTCTTTTGAACTCTTTGCAGCCTTAGCAGCGACAAATGAGCCTGCTGGTGCCGCTAAGCAATTGGCGGCACCTGCATTCGGAGCGTAAGTGCCAACCGGGCAAGGTAACTGAGTCGTTTGGCCTGATGTCGATGTGAAGTAGCCGGGGTCTGTTGTAACGCAATCGCTTGCGCTGGCTAAGAAATACTGGCCAGCCAAACAAGACCCTATTCCAACCCCATAAACCAGGTTGCGTTTTGTTGAATGCAATTCTGCTTGGAATACCAACTTCTCGTCGAAGGTGGTCAGGCCCCTCGGGTGGCTCAACTTGGCTCCTGGAAAACCCTCGCTGATGAGATTGCCAGTTACACCGTCTGTTACGAATATCTTGGTTTCGTCTTCGGCAATTGAGTTGGCTATGAAATATAGTTTGTTTCCAAAAACCAGCGCTGGTAAGGAGTACTCGCCTACTTCAGGGGCAATCCAGATGGTCTTTAGGTTACTGACCGATGTGCCATTGAACTTATTGAGGCTTGTTGCCGTTGCTGAACTGGCTATGAAATAAAGAGCCTTGTTGTAAACAACTAGCCCGCTAGGAGCTCCATCAGATGGTCCCGCCAACAAGTCGCTGACCAGAGTAGCTTTACCAGACTTGAATGAATAGAGCTCTCGGCCAGTATTTGCAGTGTGAGCACTGAAAAACAATTTACTGTTGAAGACGATTAGATCTTCAGGATTAGAACCAATTTCACCAGTATTCAGATCGGCAGCGATGGCAGTTTTTGTTCCGTCATACGAATAGATTTCTGAGCCAGTGTCAACATTTCCGGCAGCGAAGTAGAGTGCATCATCAAACACTGTTAGGTAACTTGGTGCAGCACTTTCCGTGCCAACTGCAATGTCCTGGACTAGAGCTGTCGTTGTGCCATCAAAAGTGTAGAGTTCAGTGCCCGCAGATTGGGTATTTGCAGCAAACACGAGATAGTTCCTGAATGCAGTTAGATTAGAAGGATTTGAATCACGCGTTCCCTCGGCTAGATCGGCAACCAGTTCAACGGCCACCCCATCGAAACTGTATAGTTCTGCACCGGTTTGCGGTCTAAACGCGCTGAAGTACAACTTGTCACCAAATGTGATTAGGGACATCGGGTTCGAGCCTTGGTTTCCTGGATTTATGTCAGCGACAAGGCTGATAGTTGCCCCATCGGTAACAAAGAGTTCAGTACCAACCTCAGCGTTTGCGGAAGCAAAATATAGTTTTCCATTTAGCTTTGCATACGTGGGGGAGGAGTTGCGGTCCACGCTGGAATCCAACATTGCAATCTCTGAGGTTGAAGTGCCATCGTAGGAAAACAAACCTGAAGAATTGCTGACTAACTCTTCTATGGAGAAATACAACAGGTTCTTGTAAACGGTTAAATCTCGAGGGTTGGAACCAAGAGGCCCCTGCTTAATGTCATCTCTCAGAGAGATCTGTTGCCCGTTATAAGAAAATAGTTCCGTGCCGGTCTCTGTAGTTTTGGCGGCGAAAAATAACTGATTATTGAATACCTGAAACTCTGCTGGCGCTGACGATAGCTGTCCAACAAAAAGGTCTGAGACCAGCGTCGAGTTAGTGCCATCGAAACTATGTAGTTCTTTGCCAGCGGCCTCTGTTTTAGCTGAGAAATAGAGCTTGTCCTTGTAGACAGTAAGGTCTGTGGGGCTAGAACTTAGCAATCCAAGATTAATGTCGCTAGCAAGAGTTACCGCCGTTCCGTCGAATTTATAGAGTTCGAAGCCAGTTTCGGTCGTTCTTGCAGAGAAGTAAAGTGCGTCATTGAATATCGTTAAGTCAGTAGCGAAGGAATTGGCTGTGCCAGGGGCGATGTTAGCGACTAAAGACACCACTTGAGACTTGAGTACAAACAGTTCAATGCCGTATTGCTTTTTGTAAGCGTTGAAGTATAAATTGTTGTTGTAGATTGTCAGATCCATTGGGTCTGAACTTCCAGCACCTAGTTCTATGTCAAACACCAGCGATACTTTTGACCCGTCGTAGCTGAAGAGCTCAGAGCCAGTTTCCGATGTGTAAGCGGTGAAATAGAGCTGATTATTGAATGAAATATAATCACCATCTTGGATTAGAGAGTCATCAGGCCCTTTTTCTAAATCCGTTACTAGTTTGGTTGATGTGCCGTTGAACTCATACAACTCTCGCCCAGTTGCGGTCGTGTAGGCCGAGAAATACAACTTGTTACCCACCACAGTTAGATCAGCTGGTTCGGAACCTGAGACACCTTTCAAGATGTCTGAAACAAGCTTCGTTTTGGAACCGTCGAAAGAATATAGTTCGTTACCCGTGGCTTCTGAAGATCCTGCGAAATATAGTTTGTCGTTGAACTGAGTCCTATAGTCGACGTCCGTGAGGAAGTTGGTTGCTTCATCGACTGATGTTGTCATCCTCGTCTCTGCCAGAGCAACATATTCAGGTGCCGTCAAAAAGAGCGAAAATACAGCAGTTAGCAGTATTGATGTTGCAAATTTTCGTGAAAATGACAATTACCCAGCTCCTGACTTAGCCACTTCACTAGGATACTTTTAGTGTTGCGATATCGCAACGATACTAGCTAGTCAGACCTCAAAAGACTCTTCATTGTTGCGCTGAAATGTTTTTCGAGCTGTTGTTCTTGACGTTTCCGGCCTCGATACCGACCGGCCAAAATTCTACTTGTTCTGCAATCTGGTCTGACTCTTGAGATAGCTCGTCTAGCAAGTCCTGGGTGGTGTTTTCGGGGTCCTCTAGGTTCTCTGGGTCTAGCCATTCAGCCATGGCTGATTCGGATAGCAGGATTGGATTTCTCTCGTGAATGAACTCAAGAGGTTTTGCGGCATCTTTGGTGAGAATTGCGAAGGACAGCAGCCATCGTGTTGGGTCATTTTCCGCTTTTGAAGGATCTCGCCACCAGTCATAGATACCGGCTAGAGCAAGCATGCCCTGGTCACCAGCGTTGATGTAATAAGGCTGTTTAGAACCATCTTCTTTGATCTGCCATTCGTAATAGCCAGAGACTGGCATTACACAGTGCTGTCTTAAAACTGCGTTTCTAAAAGTTGGTTTCTGAAGAACAGTTTCTATTCTCGCGTTGTTATGCAGGGGAGTGTTTTGAGATCCTTGAGAGTTTCTAGGGATAAGACCCCATCTGGCTGCATGCATTTGTCTTCTTAGCTCTCCTGCATGATCGCCCTCGTTCTCTTTGAGAACTCGGTCAACAATTATTGAGGCTGGAAGCGATGGTGGGTTGTTGTATGTAATGCCTGGTTGTTCACCGATTACATCGTCAATGTCAAAAAGGGTAACTAGTTCACCAATAGATCTGGCAACAACTGTTCTTCCGCACATTAAGCGTTAGGTCTCTTCATGTCAGCTTCACGAAGTTTCTTAGCTCTAGCTTTAGCTTTAGCTTCTTCTGATTCTTCAATCATTGCTGTTGCTGATTTCTCTAGTCTTTTTTTGACTATGGTGATAACTACGAGGAAAACCAAGATTATTCCTGCAAAGATTGCTCCACCAAATTTGAATTGTTTTAGAGCACCTGTCGACTCTTTAGCTAGCCAACCAATACTTAGGTAAACACTTGACCAGACAGCACAAGCTCCAGCTGTCCAAGAAATAAATGTCTTATAGGTCATCTTGGTCATACCTGCGGTCACAGGAACTATTGAGTGCAGGACGGGCAAGAATCTGGACATTGCAATTGCAAGGCCGCCACGTGATTCAACAAACGCGTCAGCTTGGTACCAGACCTTGTCTGGAACTTTCTGACCCAGCTTGCTAGATCTAATTCGAGTACCAAATACCCGCCCGATATAGAAACCTAGGGATTCTCCAATTACCGAACCTGCCATCACGGATATGAAGAGGAAAAGGAAATCAACCCAGTCTCGAACCATGGCTCCAGCGGCTAAAACTATAGTGTCTCCTGGGATTAGAAGACCAACGAAAAGGCTGGTTTCTAGGAGAATTGCCAAGCCCGCAATAACATCTCGCCACAGTGGGTCAAAGCTTTGCACACTGTTATTTAGCCAGTCGATGAACTCGTTCATTAAACAATCATTCCACAGGCACTTGAGGAAGTTGTGTTTCTAGGAGTTTCAAACGCTGATTGAATTTTTCAACGTGCTCACCTGATTTGAAATCGTTTGATAGCCCAACCCAGTTCTTGACCACTCTGATGCCTTGGAGTGACGAGAGTATCCAGAGTTCTAAGCCGACTAAATCGTCTGGCCGGACATGTTCCATTCTGGTTTGGATGTTCAGGCTCTTAGCAACGGTGAAGATTTCAGTTCTGGTTACCGATTCCAGCCAAGGTATTTCAACGCCTGGTGCGCAAAGCAAATCTCCTCGCCACCAAACCAGTGAGGATAAAGCACCTTCGCTGACTTCACCATAGGAAGTCAGCAGCACTGCTTCATCTGCAGCATGAGCTGCAGCTTGTTCTCTCATAATTTGACCTAGTTCCAGCTCTGGGCCTTTAGTACTCAGGTCTAGCCTTGGGTCAGGTTCTGGATAGGTCCAAAGGGTTGCTGGACCAAGTTGTTCGGGGGCAGCTCTGATGTGAACAAGGAGTTCTTCTCTCAGTTCAATTCTTGGAAAGAATCTGCCTGTTCGAGGGATTAGTGCCAGCGCTTGTTCTAGGAAGTTCTCTAAGTTTGGGAGTAGTTCTGGAGCTTTGGTCTGAATGCCTCTTCTAAACCTGTCTAGGTGGTGATTCAAAGATCTAGTTCTGCCATTGACTACCAGAAATGAGTCGGCTACCAGCACCGGTTGTGCTGATTGCTCAACAGCTATCAGCTGTTGATTTCTGTATGCGTACGACTGACTCATGGCTCTAATCTATAGTTAGTGATTCAAGTTAAAGGATAGGTAGGCAATGCAGCTCTTTAGTGCCTCACTGCCTAGTCGGGTCAATATAGTTGATGCCTTTATTGCTCTCCATTCAACCGACCAATACTCCTTCTGTCTAGACCGAGAACACAATCCAGCTAACCGATTCAGCGTCATTGGGGCAGCAAGTCAGGTTCACACTGTTGAAACCTCAGACTTTTCAGTACTCCAGGAAATCCTTAGCAGTTATGTAGTATCTGAAGCCGAGCTACCTTTTGATTTCAGACCGGGTTTGGTCGGAGCTATTTCTTACGAAGGACAAGCCAAATTCCTTGGAATCGATAGAGCTATCGTTGTTGATCACGATAACAACGCAGCTTGGTTCATTGGGCTTTTTGATACTGAAGGTGAATTCGTTTCTTGGCGAGACGCTGCTTTATTGAGACTTGCCCTTATTGGTGGTGAAGGTGCTGTCTATCGACACAAAAACCCAATTGGCAGTTTCTCTGCTGATTTAGTTATGGCAAGGCACTCTGATGAAAAATACCTCGAACTAATTTCCCTAGCTAAAGAGTCGATAGCTAGGGGCGATGTCTATCAACTCTGTTTGACTAATCAGCTTTCTGTTGAGACTGGCTCTGACCCATTGGCGGTATTTATTAAACTAAGAGAATTAAACCCTGCTCCTTACCTTTCGTTCCTTCGGTTTGGGAAA
Organism: Rhodoluna sp.; assembly: GCA_016462375.1. Classification (GTDB taxonomy): domain Bacteria; phylum Actinomycetota; class Actinomycetes; order Actinomycetales; family Microbacteriaceae; genus Rhodoluna. The sequence goes on from JAEMTJ010000033.1 coordinate 6,840, forward strand.
ACTACTTTAGTTTCTTCTTCTCCAGAACAATTTCTTAGAGCAACGGCAGAAGGAAAGCTCAGTAGTAAACCGATTAAAGGAACTAGACCAAGATCTAAAGACATTGAAGAGGACAAAGCAATTGCACTCGAGCTCAGCGCTAATGAGAAAGAGCGTGCTGAGAATCTTATGATTGTTGACCTTATGCGAAATGACTTAGGCAGAGTTTCTGCTCCAGAGGATGTTGTGGTTGAGAAGCTCTTTGACATTGAGAGTTATTCTTCAGTGCATCAGTTGGTGAGCACTATCACTGCGAAACTAAAACCAGGTTTGAATGTCTTCGATGCTGTTGCAGCTTGTTTTCCAGCAGGATCGATGACTGGAGCTCCAAAGATTAGAGCAATTGAGATTTTGCAAGGTTTAGAGCAGGGCAATCGAGGTTTGTATAGCGGAGTGCATGGGTATATAACTGCTTCAGGTGCTGCAGACCTAGCGATGACTATCAGAACCATCGTTTTTGAAGATGGTGTTGTAACCATTGGTATCGGTGGGGGAATAACCATTGACTCAGATCCTGAGGCTGAGTTATTAGAGACCAAGTTGAAGGCTAAGGCTTTGCTTATGGCTCTTGGGGTTCAGCAATAGTCTCCTTTGGTAGCCTAGAACCTAAGTATTTACCTGAATTGAGATCATGAACGAGATTCGTAACGAGCCAACTGGCCCTGACGTCTTCGCTATCCAAGAGAAGTGGCTACCGGTTTGGGATGAGCTACGCCCGTTCGCTTCAGGTAACAAAGACGATATCCGTCCTAAGAAGTATGTTTTGGACATGTTTCCTTACCCTTCAGGTGATTTACACATGGGTCATGCTGAGGCTTATGCTCTAGGTGATGTTATTGCTCGTTACTGGATCCAAAAGGGTTATAACGTCATGCACCCTATTGGTTGGGACGCCTTTGGTCTTCCAGCTGAGAATGCTGCCATCAAGCGCAAGCTTGACCCTAAGGCTTGGACTTACGACAACATCGAGATTCACAAAGCTTCTATGCGTCGTTACGCCTGTTCTTTTGACTGGGACAGAATCATCAGAACCTGTGATCCTATTTACTATCGCTGGAACCAGTGGTTGTTCTTAGAGTTCTATAAAAAGGGTTTGGCATATCGCAAGAACTCAATGGTTAACTGGTGTCCTTCATGTCAGACCGTTCTTGCTAATGAACAGGTTGTTGGTGGCGCTTGTGAGCGTTGCGATTCTGTTGTTACTAAGAAAGCACTAACCCAGTGGTTCTTTAGAGTAACTGAGTATGCAGACAGATTGCTTGATGATCTTGAACTACTTGAATGTGCTTGGCCTTCTAAGGTTCTTTCAATGCAACGTAACTGGATTGGTAGAAGTTATGGTGCTGAAGTTGATTTTGCAGTTGATGGTAGAACTGAACCGATTACCGTCTACACAACACGTCCAGATACTCTCTACGGTGCAACTTTTATGGTTGTTGCCGTTGATAGTGATTTAGCTGCTGAATTAGTTTCTGGTTCAACTCCTGAAGTGCGTATGCAGTTCCAGGCTTACCTAGACGAAACTAAAAAATCTAACGACATCGAAAGAATGGCTACCGATAGAGCGAAGACCGGTGTTGACACTGGAAGATTTGCAGTCAATCCTGCTAATGGAGAACTTATTCCAATCTGGGTATCTGACTATGTTCTAGCTGACTACGGAACCGGTGCCATCATGGCAGTTCCTGCGCATGACCAGAGAGATCTAGATTTTGCTAGAGCACTAGGTCTTCCTGTTCGAGTAGTTGTTGAAACAGGTGAAGCAGATTCAGTTGAAACCGGTGTTGCAACTGTTGGTGAGGGAGTGCTAGTCAACTCGGGTGCGCTCAATGGTTTATCAAAGGTTGATGCTATTTCCAAGATGGTTGGCATCTTGGAGGAAGAGGGTAAAGGTAAAGCTGCCAAGAACTTCAGACTGCGTGACTGGTTGATATCTCGGCAGAGATATTGGGGAACTCCAATCCCGATTGTGCACTGTGAGTCTTGTGGTGAGGTTCCTGTTCCGCAGGATCAGCTTCCTATTGAACTTCCTTCTGCTGAAGGGCTAGACCTAGCACCTAAGGGAACATCTCCGCTAGGAGGAGCAGAGGAGTGGGTAAACGTTCCATGTCCTAGCTGTGGTAAACCAGCTAAGCGTGACACTGACACCATGGACACATTCGTTGACTCTTCTTGGTACTTCCTTCGCTACCTGTCTCCTAACAGTGAAACTGAAGCTTTTAGCAAAGAAGAAGCTAGTAAGTGGGCTCCGGTTGATCAGTATGTTGGTGGTGTAACGCACGCTATCTTGCACCTTCTTTATGCACGCTTTTTCACCAAGGTCTTACAAGACCTTGGTTATGTTGACTTCGGTGAACCGTTCACTCGTTTGTTGAACCAGGGCATGGTTCTCATGAACGGTTCAGCGATGAGCAAATCTCGCGGCAACCTAGTGAAACTTGGTGATCAGCTTGATGAGCATGGTGCTGACGCAATTCGTTTGACTATGGCTTTTGCCGGCCCTCCTGAGGATGACATTGACTGGGCTGATGTTTCACCTGCTGGATCAGGAAAGTTCTTGGCTCGTTGTTGGAGATTGGCTAACGATGTTGATGTTCGAGTTGGAGTTGATTTCTCTAAGGGAAATCTAGAACTTAGAAAAGCAACACATTCCTTCTTGAGAGATTTTGGAACTAATATCGAGAACTTCAAGTTCAATGTTGGTGTTGCCAAGCTTATGGAACTTGTTAACGCTGCTCGTAAAACTATCGATGGTTCAGTTGGACCAACTGATCCTGCAGTTAGAGAAGCAACTGAAATCGTTGCTAAGGCTTTGTCTCTGTTCTCACCGTTTATGGCAGAAGAGATGTGGGAGATGCTAGGCCATAAGCCTGGTGTTGCACTTGCGCTATTGCCTGAAGCAGATCCTGCCCTGTTGGTTGAGAGCACACTCACTGCAGTTCTTCAGGTTGATGGGAAGTTACGCGACACGGTTGAACTCTCCGTTGATGCAACTGATGCAGATCTTCAAGCTGCCGCTGATGCTTCTGCTGCTGTGCAGAGAGCTATCGAGGGCCGAGAAATTACCAAGGTTATCGTTCGAGCCCCCAAACTTATCAACATAGTCACCAAGCAGTAGTTATCACCATTTACTTCTAG
>JAEMTJ010000033.1:10116-13796 GCA_016462375.1 Rhodoluna sp.
ACCTTGGTGAGCGAGGTCTGCTTCGAGTTGGGGCTGAGCAACAGGAGCTTCTTACCTCAGGTTTCGGTGGCAGAGTCGTGGTAGTCAAAGTAGCTCACCATGGTTCAGCTGATCAAGCAGCAGAATTCTATGAAGCTATCCATCCTGAGTTGGCTCTCATTTCTGTCGGTGAACGAAACTCCTATGGTCATCCAACGAATCGAACGTTGAAAATACTTGATTCCGTCGGTGCGCAGGTGCTTAGAACTGACCAGTCAGGCGCTATTGGGGTCACTGAAGCAGAAGCAGGGCTGACTGTTTCTGTCTCCGGCAGAAGTTAGGCTTGAGGGGTGAGCCCAGTCAAAACAGTCCCTTGGCGAGCTATTTCTATAGCTCCAGTGATTCTGGTATCTGGACCTCAAGACTTCTTTGCTGAACGAGCAATCAAAACAGTTCGAGATCTAATTCGTAAAAAGGTCGAGAATCTAGAGACTGTTGAAACCGATGCGGCTGAATATGTTCCAGGGCAGATATTCGATTTGGCCAGTGCAGGACTCTTTGGTGACAGAAAGTTAGTTGTCTTTACTGGTGCAGAACGATGTTCTGATTCATTCATAACAGACATGATTGATTACCTTAAGCAACCGGCAGAAGACGCAGTGGTGGTTGTCCGTCACAATGGTAAGAGTGTTCGCGGCAAGAGAATGCTTGAGGCAATTAGAGCTTCAGACACAGCGCTCGAAGCCACCTGTATAGATCAATCAAAGGACGCTGAGCGGATCGCTTTTGTTGAGGCTGAATTTAAATCTAATGCTCGAAAGATTCATAGAGCGGCAGCTCAATCCTTGATTGAAGTCTTCGGCAAAGATTTTGAAGAGCTAGCTGCTGCCTGCTCCCAATTACAGAATGATGATTCTGGTGAAGTCACAGTTGAACTTGTTCAGCGATATTTTGGTGGCAGATTGGAAACTGATGGGTTCAAGATTGCTGATTCAGCTTTTGAAGGCAGAGGTGCTGAGTCACTATTGCTGCTTCGACACAGTCTTGCTCAAGGTTTAGCTGGAGTTCTCATAATTTCCGCCTTTGAGCGTAAAGTTCGACAGATGGCAAACATCATCGGTAATCCAAAGGCAACTCCAGCAAGTGTTGGTGTGCCTGATTGGGTGTTCGACAAAATACGTAAATCTACTGCTGGCTGGACTGAGGATGCGATTGCAAAAGTAATCCATGCTTTGGCTGATACGGATTTTGCTATCAAAGGTGGCGAAGGTGATTCGACCTACGCTTTAGAGAGGCTTGTAACACTCGTTGCGAATAAAGGGAAAAGTTGACCAAAGTAGTTAAACGCTCATTGTTCGCGCTGCTTGCTCTGATATTTATTTCGCTGGTGCTTAGGCCTCCGGTTGGCTCAATTGGACCTCTAGTGGATGAGTTGCAGAAAGTTGAAGGACTTACTGGCTTCCAGGTTGGCTTGCTTACCTCACTGCCGGTTGTCTGCTTTGGTATCGGAGCGTTTGCAAGTCCAGCGTTAGTCAGACGACTAACGCTGAACCGAGCCATGATGTGGGTTTTGATTGCATTATTCCTAGCCATGATCTTTAGGCTCTTCGGTGGATACATTCCACTAATTAGCTTCACAGTTATCATCGGTCTGGCAATAGCAGTTGGCAACGTCTTGATTCCAACTATTGTTCGTGAGCAGTTTCCTAAGAACCTTGAATTAATTACCGGAGTGTATGTAACACTACTTGCGATTTCAGCAAGCTTGTCGGCAACTATTGCCGTACCAACATCAGATTGGCTCGGTGGTTGGAGAATGGCTCTAGCTATTTGGTTGATACCAACCTTGGCTGCAATCATTTTCTGGTACCCGCTATCAAAGATCTCCGCTCATAAGGAAGTGACTTCGGAGGAGACTCATGCCGAAGAGAGAAGGGCAGTTCTAGTTTCACCTTTGGCTTGGGCTATTGTTGCTTTCTTTGGTCTGCAGTCGGCAGGGTTCTACGCGATTTTGAATTGGTTGCCTTCACTGCTAATTGATCGAGGCTTTTCACCACTTGAAGCTGGGTCACTACTCGGGTTGACAACCTCTATTGGAATACCGAGTGGTTTTCTTATCTCGGTAGTTATCAAGAGGTTTAAAGTTCTCTCCGCACTTGCTGTTATTGTCTCGGCGTTCACACTAAGTGGACTAATTATTCTCTTTCTCTTCCCAGATCAGGCAATTTTGGCTTGTGTGATTACCGGTTTTGGTTTCGCCGCAACTTTCCCGTTGTCGCTGACCTTGATTGGCTCAAGAGCTAGTACTTCAACACAAACAACTCAGTTGTCTGCGCTATCCCAGGGTTATGGATATTTGATTGCTGCACTGGGTGCTTTCGCTTTTGGCTACCTAAAGGATCTGACCGGCAATTGGTCACTCTCACTCATTGTTCTAATTGGGATTACTGCTGTGCAACTGGTAGCGGGGGCATACGCCGGTCGAGATGAGCGAATAGCAGCCCGTTAAATGAAAAGACCCGCCGAAGCGGGTCTTTTACTAATTCTGATTTATAGCGCTGAAACCTTCTTGGCAATAGCTGACTTCTTGTTAGCTGCCTGGTTCTTGTGAAGGACACCCTTAGAGACTGCCTTGTCTAGCTTCTTGGTTGCTACCTTTAGCGCTTCAGCTGCCTTGGTCTTGTCTCCAGCAACAACTGCTTCACGAGCAACACGAACTGCAGATCTGACTTCGCTGCGAACTGCCTTGTTACGGTCAGCTGCCTTCTGGTTGGTGCCGATTCGCTTGATTTGCGACTTGATATTTGCCATGTTTCACTTTCTTAAGTGTTTGACCGCAGGGCGGAACAAACTAAAAAACGTTTGATTTGGATTGATTAGATGGTAACGCTCACCTGAATCTAGACAAGACTACCAGCGTTTAGGGGATTCAGGCAACCTCTTTAAGGTGTAATCAGTGTCTAGTTCCTAGTGATTATGCGACAATAGAGGTTAGGCAATCGCCTAAATGTCAGTCTTTTTAGGTCAATCAAGAGGTAAGCCTTGTCGCCACGAGCCAAAACAGCGCTTGAGCCCGCTAAGACTAACCCTGACTTCATTCGTAATTTCTGCATAATTGCGCACATTGATCACGGTAAATCAACCCTTGCCGACCGCATGCTTCAGCTAACCGGTGTTGTCGACGCCCGCTCCATGAGAGCTCAGTATCTAGATCGCATGGACATTGAGCGTGAGCGTGGAATTACTATCAAGTCTCAGGCAGTTCGTATGCCTTGGGAGTTTGAGAACCAGACCTATGCACTAAACATGATTGATACACCAGGTCACGTTGACTTCACCTACGAAGTGTCTAGATCGCTGGCTGCCTGTGAAGGTGCAGTGTTGTTGGTTGATGCAGCTCAAGGTATCGAAGCACAGACTCTAGCTAACTTGTATTTGGCAATGGAGAATGACCTGATGATTATTCCTGTTCTTAACAAGATTGATCTACCTGCCGCACAGCCTGAGAAGTATGCGGAAGAGCTGGCAAATCTTATTGGTGGTAACCCAGAGGACTGTCTTCGTGTTTCAGGTAAGACTGGTGTTGGCGTTGATGCGTTGTTAGACAAGATTGTCCAGATGGTTCCGCATCCAATAGGGGATCCGAACGCACCGGCTAGAGCGATGATCTTCGATAGCGTCTATGACTCTTATCGAGGTGT
>JAEMTJ010000003.1:0-7950 GCA_016462375.1 Rhodoluna sp.
GCAGAGATCTTGTCATTAAGTTCAGTGAAAAGTAGTTGTGCCGATACAACTGCCTTGCGAGCTGACTTTGGGATTAGTTTGATTGACTGCGCGGAAACAGCGAGGTCATTGTTGATGTCTTGCACAAGTGCACCTTTGGTTTCTTCAGTGAAGTTATTTACGTTTACCAGCGGGAAGTAACTTCTACCAAGTTGTTCAAAATCGGAAGCTAGATCTCTTAGGAAATTTACTTTCTGAAAAGCTGCACCCAGTGCCTGCGCACCTTTACGGAGTGTTTCTCTTTGTTCAAGGGTTAACTCTTTATTGTGAATGAAAGTTTGCAAACACATCAGGCCAATAACTTCTGCTGATCCATAAACATAGGTTGAGAAAGACTTGTGGTCGTAACGGGTCTTATTCAGATCCATGCGCATTGAGTGATAGAAAGCTTCAAGGTGCTTTCTGTCTAAATCAGTTTCTCTAGCTGTAACTGCGAAAGCATGAACAATAAGATTCGTGCTAAAACCTAGTTGCATTGCTTTATAAGTTTCTTGCTCTAGTTTGTCTAGTTGAGCAGATGCTTCCAATCGGTTATCACCGAGAGCACCGGCTGCTGCACCGTCGACAATTTCGTCTGCAACACGAACAAGGCCATAAATATTTTGAACTTGAGTTTGAATTGGTTGCTTGAGTAGCTTGGTAGCCCAGCCAAAAGAAGTTGAATAAGAAGCGATGACCTCACGGCTGGCGCGAATGGCAGCCTGGGTATAGCGAGCAAGGCTCTGCTGGTCTAGTTCTTCCTGAGGTTTTGGCACCTGTTAAGGCTAACTGACGTTTGGCGGGCACTGTTTATAACGAACTGATTTCGCCTAAACTTATCTAATGGCCAAAGATATGAAACCCCGCAGTCGGGTAGTTACCGACGGTATTGAGCGTGCAGCTGCTAGAGGCATGCTTCGGGCTGTTGGCATGGGGGATGAGGACTGGGAAAAGCCTCAAATTGGTGTTGCTTCTTCTTGGAATGAAGTTACCCCCTGCAATCTTTCTCTCGATCGTCTTGCCGATGCTGCTAAAGAGGGGGTTCACGCCGCTAAGGGTTACCCGCTTGAATTTGGCACTATTTCTGTCTCTGACGGCATTTCCATGGGACATGAGGGAATGCATTTCTCGCTAGTTTCTCGTGAAGTTATCGCTGACTCGGTTGAGACAGTTATGCAGGCAGAAAGACTTGATGGTTCAGTGCTTTTGGCTGGTTGTGACAAGTCACTGCCAGGCATGTTGATGGCAGCAGCTCGTTTAGATCTAGCCTCTGTATTCCTATATGCAGGAACCATCGCTCCAGGTTGGGTCAAGCTCACTGATGGCACTGAAAAAGAAGTAACAATAATTGACGCCTTTGAGGCTGTTGGTGCTTGCAAGGCTGGAACCATGAGTCTTGAAGATCTTGATCGTATTGAAAGAGCAATCTGTCCAGGTGAAGGTGCCTGCGGTGGAATGTATACGGCTAACACAATGGCTTGTGCTGCAGAAGCTATGGGTATGAGCTTGCCTGGTTCTGCCTCGCCTCCTTCTGCTGATCGCAGAAGAGATACTTGGGCTCACCGCTCGGGTGAGGCAGTTGTTAACCTAATTGCGCAGGGCATTACTGCTAGAGACATCATTACTAAGAAAGCTTTGGAGAACGCAATTGCTGTGACCATGGCTTTTGGTGGTTCAACTAACGCAGTTCTGCACTTCCTAGCTATTGCTAAAGAGGCTGAAGTTGATCTAACTCTTGATGATTTCAACAGAATTGCAGACAAGGTTCCACACCTGGGCGACCTAAAGCCTTTCGGTAGATACGTTATGACCGATGTTGACCGTGTTGGCGGAGTGCCGGTTGTTATGAAGGCACTTCTAGATGCTGGTCTTATCCACGGAGATGCGCTAACGGTTACCGGCAAGACTGTTGCTGAAAACCTAGCTGGCATCAACCCACCAGACCCTGATGGCAAGATCATCAGAGCTTTGACTAACCCGATTCACAAGACCGGCGGTATTTCAATCCTGAAGGGTTCAATGGCCCCGGATGGCGCGGTTGTGAAGACAGCTGGTTTTGACCTGGAAGATTTCACCGGCCCTGCTCGAGTCTTTGAAAGAGAAGCTGCCGCCATGGAGGCTTTGACCGAAGGCAAGATCTCCAAGGGCGATGTCGTGGTTATCCGCTACGAAGGCCCTAAGGGTGGTCCTGGTATGCGTGAGATGCTGGCTATCACCAGCGCTATTAAAGGTGCAGGTTTAGGCAAGGATGTATTACTCTTGACTGACGGACGATTCTCAGGCGGCACAACTGGACTGTGTATCGGACACATTGCACCAGAGGCGACCGATGGCGGTCCAATTGCTCTGGTCCGCGATTCAGACTTGATTCGAGTCAACATCGCAGCTCGCACGCTCGAACTACTAGTTGAGCCAGAAGAGTTGGCAGCCCGTAAAGCAGAATGGGTGCCACTACCACCTAGATATACCCGTGGAGTCTTGGCTAAGTATTCGAAGCTTGTGCATTCAGCAGCTGAAGGTGCCTACACCGGCTAACACAGGTTTTAACCTAAGGATGATTTATGGCTAACGAAGTTCTAACTGGAGCGCAAGCGATAGTTCGATCTCTAGAACTACTCGGGGTTACCGATATCTTCGGTCTGCCCGGTGGTGCGATTCTCCCTACCTATGATCCACTTATGGATTCCACCAAGATTAGACACATCCTTGTTCGTCATGAACAGGGTGCAGGTCACGCTGCTGAAGGTTATGCATCTTCCTCAGGCAAGCTCGGTGTTTGTATTGCCACCTCAGGGCCTGGAGCTACCAACCTTGTAACAGCTATTGCAGATGCACACATGGACTCTGTTCCGCTGCTTGCTATTACCGGTCAGGTGAACTCAGCTTCTATTGGCACCGATGCATTCCAGGAAGCTGACATTGTCGGTATCACCATGCCAATAACTAAACACTCATTCTTAGTTACCAAGGCAGAAGATATTCCAGCAACTATTGCAGCCGCTGTTTTGATTGCAACAACAGGAAGACCAGGACCAGTACTTGTTGACATCGCTAAAGATGCTCAAATCAACAAAGCGGAATTTATCTGGCCACCAAAAGTAGACCTACCTGGCTACAAGCCGGTTACCAAGCCACACGGTAAGCAGATTCAAGCTGCTGCGCAACTAATCAAAGAAGCTAAGCGACCGGTGCTATACATCGGTGGCGGAATCATTCGCTCAAGAGCAAACCTAGAACTTCTAGAACTAGCAAAGATTATCGGCGCACCAGTTGTGACAACACTTATGGCAAGAGGCGCATTCCCAGATTCAGATCCTCAGAATCTTGGTATGCCAGGCATGCACGGAACTGTTCCAGCCGTTACTGCTCTCCAGAGAAGCGATTTGCTGATTACCCTCGGTGCTCGATTTGATGACCGTGTTACCGGTCAGGTTAAGACTTTTGCGGTTGGAGCAAAAGTGATTCACGTAGATATTGACCCTGCTGAAATTGGGAAAATTCGTTTTGCTGATGTCCCAATCGTTGGTGACCTCAAAGAAGTTCTAACTGAACTCAACGCAGAGCTTTCAAATGATCTCAAAGGAACCAAGCCGGATATTGCAGAGTGGTGGAGTTTCCTAAATGACCTAAGAACTCGTTACCCACTTGGTTATACCGAGCCTGAAGATGGCAAGTTGTCTCCACAGTTTGTTATCTCTCGTATCGGTGAATTATCAGGACCAGAGGCAGTCTTTGCTGCTGGCGTTGGTCAACACCAGATGTGGTCAGCACAGTTCATCAAATACGAACGACCGAACTCTTGGTTGAACTCTGGTGGAGCTGGCACCATGGGTTATGCAGTTCCTGCAGCCATGGGTGCAAAGGTTGCTCAACCAGAGCGTTTGGTTTGGGCTATCGATGGCGATGGTTGTTTCCAGATGACTAACCAGGAACTTGCCACCTGCACATTGAACAACATTCCAATCAAGGTTGCCATCATCAACAACTCTTCTTTGGGAATGGTAAGACAGTGGCAGACCCTGTTCTATAACTCTCGTTACTCAAACACTGATTTAAACACTGGAACCGATACGGTTATGGTTCCTGATTTTGTGAAATTAGCAGAGGCATATGGATGTCTTGGTATTCGAGTTGAAAAGGTTGAAGAAGTCGACGCTGCTATCAAGCTGGCCATGGAAACTAACGACCGCCCAGTAGTGATTGACTTCATTGTTGGTCGCGATGCCATGGTTTGGCCGATGGTGCCAGCAGGTCTATCTAATGACGCAGTTCAGTTCGCTAGAGATGAAAGACCAGTTTGGGAAGAAGGGGAGGAAGAGTAATGTCACAGCATGTGCTATCCCTACTTGTTGAAGACCGTCCAGGTCTTTTGACCCGCGTAGCAGGTTTGTTTGCTCGTCGTGGCTTCAACATTGAGTCTCTTGCGGTGGGAACTACCGAAGTTGAAGGACTATCTCGAATTACAGTTGTAGTCAGCGTTGAGGGTCTTCCGCTGGAGCAGGTAACCAAGCAGCTAAACAAACTGATTAACGTAATCAAGGTGGTTGAACTCGAGCCGGAGACCACCGTTGAGCGTGATCACATGTTGATTAAAGTAAGAACAGATGCCGCTACTCGTTCACAGGTTCTAGAAGCGGTAACCTTATTCCGTGCCCGCGTCATCGACGTCGCGAGCGATGCACTAATCATTGAGGTAACTGGCGAAACCGCCAAGTGTCAAGCCTTCATCAAAGTTCTCGAACCGTTCGGCATCAAAGAATTGGTGCAGTCGGGTGTTTTGGCTATTGGACGAGGTTCCAAGTCAATCACCGAGAAGATTCTTAAGCAGTAATAAACATCAAACAAGGAGATAAAACAAGTGGCTGAAATTTTTTATGACCAGGATGCCGACCTAAGCATTATTCAGAATAAGAAGGTAGCCGTAATTGGTTACGGCTCACAGGGACATGCACACTCACTGAACCTAAAGGATTCAGGTGTGGATGTTGTTGTTGGTCTGAAAGAAGGCTCAAAGAGCAAGGCTAAAGCTGAAGAAGCAGGACTAAAGGTTCTCTCTGTTGCTGATGCTGCCGCTTGGGCTGATGTAATCATGATCTTGGCGCCAGATCCTCGTCAGCGTGACATCTATGCAAACGAGATTGCACCAAACCTAACTGCTGGTAAGGCACTTGTCTTCGGTCACGGTTTCTCAATCCGTTACGGCTTCATCAAGCCACCAGCTGATGTTGATGTTTTTCTAGTAGCACCTAAGGGCCCAGGTCACATCGTTCGTCGTGAATACAAAGACGGTCGTGGAGTTCCTAACCTAGTTGCCGTTGAGCAGGATTACTCAGGTCACGCATTTGATCTTGCACTTTCATATTCAAAAGCAATTGGTGGAACCAGAGCTGGAACTATCAAGACCACTTTCACCGAAGAGACTGAGACCGACCTATTCGGTGAGCAGGCAGTTCTCTGTGGTGGCGCATCACAGTTGGTTCAGTATGGCTTCGAAACTCTTATTGAAGCCGGTTACCAGCCTGAGGTTGCATACTTCGAAGTTCTGCACGAACTGAAGCTAATCGTTGACTTGATGTATGAAGGTGGTATCGCTAAGCAGCGTTGGTCAGTTTCTGACACAGCTGAATATGGTGATTACATCTCAGGACCTAGAGTTATTGGCCCAGAGGTTAAAGAGCGTATGCGCGATGTTCTAACCGACATCCAGGATGGCACTTTTGCTAACCGTTTCGTAGCAGACCAGGATGCAGGAGCTCCAGAGTTCCTAGCCCTTAGAGCTAAGGGTGAAACACACCCAATCGAAGCTGTTGGCCGAGGCCTACGTAAGCTCTTCTCTTGGATCAAGAACTCAGATGAGTATGAAGAGGGCAAGGCTGCGCGCTAAAGAATTACAAATAACCCCACCTGAAAAGGCGGGGTTATTGCTTTAAAGAGTTCTTTGATAAATCTCTTCAATAATTCCTGAAGCATATTCCCGCTCATCGACAAGAGTGAAGTTGTTATAAGAAGTGTCATCTTTGAAGGCTTTAATTCCTGAACCTAGCTGTTCAGGGCAGACAAATAGTCTCATGCTGTCGATAAGGTTTGCATCCAACAACTGGTTAGCAACATCAGCGCCACCCATGATGAATACTGTCCCAGGGTGCTTTAGTTTTATTAGGTCAATGACCTTGGCTATGTTCCCACCGGTGAAGAAGATGTTCTCATCGAGGACATCTTTATAGAACTCAGGGATGTGGGTTAGCACGTAGGTGGGCAGTGGTCTTGGACCCCGGACTCCGCTTTCTATCTCGAAATCAAAGGTGGCTCTACCCATCAGAATGGCTGAAGATCGGCTGACTAGTTCGAAGTATCCATAGTCATCTCCTGAGGCAAGATATTTCTCAGCCCAGGACATATCCCCTTCGGGACCAGCTAGATAGCCGTCATTGCTGATGGCGGCATAGAAGACCAGTTCGTTCACCGCTTAAGACTAAGACAGGCTTAGGTAAGATTGTCTTACGCTTCGCTGGTGCAGCCTAAAAAATTTTCCCCCTAATTCACTAGGAATACAACATTGTCTAAACCAATCGTCCTTATCGCTGAAGAGCTCTCACCTGCCACCGTTGAAGCCCTGGGTCCTGATTTTGAAGTCCAGAACGTAGATGGCACTGACCGTCCAGCTCTTTTAGCCGCCCTTGCTACCGCCAGTGCAATCTTGGTTCGTTCTGCTACCCAGGTGGATGCTGAAGCAATCTCACATGCTCCTAACCTAAAAGTTATTGCTCGTGCAGGTGTTGGGCTCGACAACGTAGACATCAAAGCAGCTACCGCTGCCGGTGTAATGGTTGTGAACGCACCAACTTCTAACGTGATCTCAGCTGCTGAACTTGCTATCGCGCATATCTTCTCGCTAGCTCGCTTTGTTCCAGCTGCTAATGCCTCGCTAAAGGCAGGTAAGTGGCAGCGTTCTAAGTTCACCGGTGTTGAACTTTATGAGAAGACCATTGGAATCGTCGGTCTTGGTCGTATCGGAACTCTAGTTGCCCAAAGACTTGCAGGCTTTGAAGCAAAGCTAATTGGTTACGACCCTTATGTCACTGCAGCAAGAGCTGAACAGATTGGTGTTGAACTAGTTTCTCTTGAAGAGCTAATGAAGAGATCAGATTTCATTACCATTCACATTCCTAAGACTCCTGAGACCACTGGAATGATTGCAGCCGACCAGTTTGCTATTGCAAAACCAACACTTCGTATAGTTAACGCATCTCGCGGGGGCATCATCGATGAGGATGCACTTTACGCTGCCTTGAAATCAAACCGAATTGCCGGTGCTGGTCTTGATGTGTTTGTGAATGAACCTCCAACTGGTTCACCACTATTAGAACTTGAGAACATAATTGTTACTCCTCACCTCGGTGCATCTACTGATGAAGCACAGGAGAAGGCGGGTATCTCAGTTGCTAAGAGCGTAAGACTCGCTCTTGCTGGAGATCTGGTGCCAGATGCGGTGAACGTTGCCGGTGGTGTTATTGATGCTTCTGTGAAGCCAGGTATTGCACTGATGGAAAACATGGGGCAGTTACTCTTCGGTATTTCTGGTGGCAATGCGATCGCTATTGAAGTTGAAGTTAGAGGAGAGATTGCAGCTCACGATGTTTCAGTCTTGAAGCTAGCGGCTCTAAAGGGCTTTTATCAGAATGCTGTTACTGAGCAGGTTTCCTATGTGAACGCACCATTGCTTGCTGAAGCTCGTGGAGTTGAAGTAAAGCTATCCGTTGATGCGCACAGCGAGGAATACCGTAATGTGACTTCTATCAAAGTAATCCTTGCTGATGGCGCAACTGCTTCAGTTTCAGGAACCGTTATTGGACCTAAGTTGTACCAGAAGATTGTTAACATCAACGGATATGATGTTGAGCTTGCTATGGCCGAACATTTTGTCTTGATGAT
>JAEMTJ010000003.1:8050-18231 GCA_016462375.1 Rhodoluna sp.
CCTCAAAAGATAGTTCACGATCAGAACTAATCCAGGCTTGGGTTCCACCAGCAACTGAAACTACATCGTAGCCCTGTGCTTCTAGGTAGTTGGCTACGGTCATTGACCTAACTCCTGAACGACAGATGATGATGATTCTTGCTCCGTCGTCTAACTTGTCTAGTTGGTTGGCAACCTCGTTCATTGGAATGTGGTGAGCGTTAGGGACGTGTCCATCTGCCCACTCGTCGTCTTCTCTAACGTCTAGGACGAAACCGCCGTGTTCAATAACGTCGGCTAGTTCTTCAATGCTTACTTCAGTTGCCATGTGTTTTCTCCTTTACTGCTTAGTTTAACTGGAGATGGTTTGAGTTATCCTAGAACCAAGACTTAGGAAGGCTCAGATTATGACCAAATTGAGGATTCTATTCACAGCGGTTCTAGCCGTTTCACTTGTTGCTGGGTTATCTGCCTGTGCTCCAGCAAAACTTGACGTTAGTGATGTTGCAGCAATTATTGACATTAGATCACCTGAAGATTTTGCAGCATCACACATCACCGGCGCTACCAACATTGATTACAACTCTGGGGGCTTTTTTGCTTATGCCTCTGTCTTAAAAAAGACTGAGAAGTATTACGTTTATGGAAAGACCAGTGAGCAGGCAACTGAAGGAACGCAAAGCATTAGGGCACTAGGAATTAGCAATGTGACTAATCTGGGTAGCTTTGAAGACGCTCAGGGAGTTCTACCTCTAGGCGTCACCAAGTAATGGATTCGAATTACTGGGATGAAAAATATTCAACGGAAGAATTCATCTATACAAAGGTAGCCAATCGTTTCATAGTGGAGCTTTGCGGACCGCTGGAAGTCGCTGGAACTAAGCGAGCAATCGAGTTAGCTGGTGGGGAAGGTAGAAACTCCGTCTGGCTAGCCAAACAGGGATGGCATGTTGAGAACGTTGACTTCTCCCAAAAGGCCCTGGATAAGTATTTAGCTTTTGCCAAAGAAGAGGGCGTCGCCGAACTTTGTTCAGCAAATTGTGCGGATGCTTTGAAGTTCGTTCCTGCCTTTAGCCCTGTCGAGTTAGCTGTCATCGGTTACCTGCAAATTCCTGAAGCACAGCTTGAAGTTGCAACCAGACGCCTAGCTAGTTATGTGGCTCCTGGTGGCTACTTGGTGGGAGTTTGGCACTCGAGGGATAACTTAGTTAGCGGTTTTGGTGGACCTAGGGATCCAGATGTCTTACCTAATGTTGAGACCATCACTAGAGCTCTTGAAGGCACAGGCCTAACTATTGAGGTTCTAGAGAACAGAGAAGGTCAGATTCAGACTAAGGAGGGACTAAAGCCCTCAACCACGCTAGTTCTGCTGGCTAAGCGTGGAGCATAGTTCTGCTCAAGTAAAGTTGTATGAAACGAGTTGAAAGAATTCAAGTGACTGAGCAGATTAATATTGGCGTAATTGGCGGCGATGGCATTGGCCCTGAGGTAACAGCGCTTGCCCTAGAAGCCCTTCAGCTTGCTACCCGTGGCTCAGGCGTTGAGTTTGTCACCAAGGAATATGACCTAGGGGCTAGAAGGTATCTAGCAACTGGTGAAATCCTCACTGACGCAGATTTAGCTTCCCTTGCCCAACACGATGCGATCCTGCTTGGCGCCATCGGTGACCCAACAGTTCCCTCTGGTGTTCTAGAGCGCGGACTACTTCTAAAACTTAGATTTAGCTTCGATCACTACATCAACCTAAGACCTACCAAGTTATACCCGGGTGTTATTTCTCCTCTTGCTCATCCAGGGGAAGTTGACTTTGTTGTTGTTCGTGAAGGCACTGAAGGTGCTTACGTTGGTAATGGTGGAGCAGTTCGTGTTGGCACTGAAAACGAAGTTGCTAACGAGACTTCAGTTAATACTCGCTTTGGTGTTGAAAGAGCAGTTCGTTATGCGTTTGAATTAGCCGCTAACCGTGACCGTAAGAAGCTAACTCTTGTGCATAAGCACAATGTTCTAGTAAACGCTGGTTGGTTATGGCAACGAACTGTTGATGAGGTTGCTAAGGAGTTCCCAGCTGTAAAGGTTGATTACCAGCATGTTGATGCAGCAACCATATACATGGTGACTGATCCTTCAAGATTCGATGTCATTGTGACCGATAACCTCTTTGGAGATATCTTGACTGACTTAGCTGCTGCTATTGGTGGCGGTATCGGCATCGCTGCTTCTGGAAACATCAACCCAACTGGTTTATTCCCATCGATGTTTGAACCAGTGCACGGATCGGCTCCTGATATTGCAGGTAAGGGGATTGCTGATCCATCAGCTGCAATACTCTCTGCTGCGATGCTGCTGGATCACTTAGGCAACCCTGTTGCTGCAGCAAGAATTGAAAGAGCAGTTGCTGCCGATCTTGCTACTCGAGGAGATGCCAAGCGCACGACAATCGAGATTGCACAAAGTATTTTCGCTCAACTCTAAGTAAGGAACGGCTAATGGAATTCAAGATCATCAAATCTGATCATGCTATGCCTGAATCTGAGCGTGAGGCGCTACTTGAAAACCCTGCTTTTGGTGTGAACTTTTCAGATCACCAGGTAATAATCGAGTGGACTAAAGAAGACGGTTGGCAAAATGCCAGAGTTGAGCCTTATGGCCCAATGCTGATGGATCCATCAAGTGCTGTTCTGCACTATGGCCAAGAAGTATTTGAAGGTATCAAAGCTTATAGACACCAAGACGGTTCTATTCACACTTTTAGACCGACAGCTAACGGAGCAAGACTACAGAAGTCTGCTAAACGTATGGCGCTACCTGAATTACCAATCGATGTCTTTGTTGAAAGCCTTAGAGCTTTGATTTCTGTTGATGCGGCTTGGGTGCCAAAGCCAGTTAATGAGAAGACTTTGTATTTCAGACCTTTTGAAATCGCAGCAGAAAACTTCCTAGGTGTTAGAGCTGCTCACCGAGCTGAGTATCGAGTTATTGCTAGCCCTGTCGGACCATATTTCACTGGCGGACTAAAGCCAGTTTCAATCTGGATTGCTTTAGATTCTGCAAGAGCAGGTAAGTACGGGACAGGTGAAGCTAAGACCGGTGGTAACTATGCGGCTAGCTTGATTTCCCAAAACGAAGGTTATGAGAACGGTTGTTCTCAGGTACTTTTTCTAGATGCAGAGACTCACACCAACATCGAAGAGCTCGGTGGCATGAACGTCTTCTTCGTATACAAAGACGGTCATGTGGTTACACCTGCTTTGGATGGAACAATTCTTCGAGGAATTACTCGTGACTCAATCATTCAGTTGCTGAAAGACAAGAACATAACTGTTGAAGAAAGAACTGTTACATTGGCTGAGGTTCGTGAAGGCTATAACTCAGGTGAGATTAAAGAAGTATTTGCCTGTGGCACAGCGGCAGTGATTACTCCAGTTGGCCAGTTCAAATCTAGAGAAGAAGTTATTGGTCCAGAAGATCCTCAACCAGGTGAGCTAACTACCGCTCTTAGAGAAGAACTAACTGGTATTCAGTATGGTTTAGTTCCTGACCGTCACAACTGGCTGGTCAAACTAAGTTCATGAAGATAGCTAAGTTCATCGTGAGAGACCAAGTCTCTTGGGGCTTAGTTGATGGTCCTGAAGTAGTTGTCTTTAGAGGGCATCCTATCTTTCAAGGCTATGAAACAACCGGGGAGCGCATCCCTATAAAAGATGTTCAACTACTCCCACCGGTATTACCAACGAGCAAGATTATTTGTATCGGTAAGAACTATGCAGATCATGCTGCAGAAATGGGTGGGGAAGCTCCTGTGGAACCGCTGATTTTTATCAAGCCGCTAACTACAGTTATCGGTCCTGGCGAAACCATCGTCCTACCTACAATCTCAGAGCGAGTAGAGCACGAAGGTGAACTGGCTATTGTTATTGGTCAAGTAGCTAAAGATGTTAGAGCAGATAAAGCATTGGATTATGTCTGGGGCTTTACTATCGCTAACGATGTCACCGCGAGGGACATTCAAAACAAAGATGTCCAATGGACCAGGGCTAAAAGTTTTGATACTTTTTGCCCACTGGGACCTTGGGTTGAAACAGAGTTTGTTGTTGATGGTCAGATTCTAGAAACCAGAGTTGATGGAGAGTTAAGACAGCATTCATCGGTAGACATGCTGATTCATAAGGTTCCTAGAATCATTGAACATGTCTCACAAGTAATGACGTTACTTCCAGGAGATGTCATCCTCACTGGAACACCTGCTGGCATTGGTCAGATCGAATCAGGTCAGTCGGTTGAGATAAGCATTGAAGGCATCGGGACCCTAACTAACCCCGTCGCTTAGACTTATTCAGTTATGTCAAACCAAATCACAGCACCTTTCACCACTGCTTCAGGCAGTGATGTTCGCGTTCGCTTCTGTCCCTCTCCAACTGGAACTCCTCACGTAGGGCTTGTTAGAACTGCGCTGTTTAACTGGGCTTATGCTCGTCACACTGGTGGAACCTTCGTCTTCCGTATTGAAGATACCGATGCAGAGCGAGACAGCGAAGAGTCTTTTGAGATGATTCTTGATGGCCTCAAGTGGTTGGGTTTGAACTGGGACGAAGGTGTTGGGGTTGGTGGCCCTCATGAGCCTTATCGTCAATCAGAGCGAAGTGACATTTATCTTGATGTAATTGAGAAGCTAAAGGCTTCAGGACATGTGTATGAGAGTTTTCTAACCGGTGAAGAACTTGATGAGCGTAACAAAGCAAACGGCAGAGCTGTTCAGCTAGGTTATGACAACTCTGAAAGAGAGTTATCGGAAGAGGCGAAGGCTGCTTATAAGGCAGAAGGAAGATCTCCAGCTCTTAGGGTTCGTGTCCCTGATGTTGACATTACTTTCAATGACTTGGTTCGTGGTGAGATTACATTCCCTGCTGGCTCTTTCCCTGACTTTGTTGTGGTTCGACCAAATGGTCAACCGCTATACACCTTGGTGAACCCAGTTGACGATGCACTGATGGGGATTACCCATGTGCTTAGAGGTGAAGACCTATTGTCTTCAACTCCAAGACAGATAGCGCTATACAACGCAATGTTTGAAGCAGGTATTACTAAGTTCATCCCACAGTTTGGTCACCTGCCATTTGTGATGGGTGAGGGCAATAAGAAGCTCTCTAAGCGTGATCCTGAATCGAACCTTTTCCACCACAGAGACCGTGGTTTTATTCCAGAAGGTTTATTGAACTATTTAGCACTACTTGGTTGGAGCATCAGTGCAGATAGAGATGTTTTCTCACTCGAAGAAATGATTGCTGCTTTTGATGTCAAAGATGTCAATCCAAACCCGGCTCGCTTCGACCAGAAGAAGGCTGACTCAATAAATGCCAGCCACCTTCGTTTGCTAACTGTTGATGACTTTGCGAGCCGTATTGTTCGCTATTTACAGGATGCAGGAGTTGTTAGTAAGGAAGTTACTGCTTCCGAGCAAGCAATTTTGACTGCGGCAGCTCCTTTGATTCAGGAACGTATTGTGGTTCTTTCAGAAGCGGTTCCTATGCTTAGCTTCTTGTTCACAACCGCTGACAAGATTGTGGTTGAGGAAGATGCCAAGGCTGGATTACCTGCTGAATCTAAAGAAATCACTCTTGCTGCTGTTGCCGTTCTGGAAGGTATTGATGATTTCAAGACTGAGACTATTCAGGCTGCTCTTACTCAGAAACTAATTGAAGAGTTAGCTCATAAACCTAGAAATGCTTTTGGACCATTAAGAACTGCCATCTCGGGTAAGCGTATTTCTCCACCTTTATTTGAATCCATGGAGATCTTAGGTAAGGCTGAAACCCTAGAGCGCCTAAGCCTGTTTGCTCGCTCTTTATAGTCATAGGTAGAATGGGTAATCGAGCCCAAAGCTCGGCAACAACCCTTGGGGTATGGTGTAATTGGCAACACGAGTGATTCTGGTTCATTTGTTCTAGGTTCGAGTCCTGGTACCCCAGCTTTGACAGTCAGACTTTTAGTCTGGCTGTTTTGCTTTAAGTGGAAACTTAGTTGAGTAGTTAGATCTCTAGTGATTCGCCTGGCAAAAGATAATGGAATTCTCCGCCTTGAGCTTCAGTAATTGCTTTCACTCTGCCATTACTTAGGGCATTTCCAAAGTCACTGTGTAATGCGTTGTGAGTTGCCATTGAGTGCTTGTGTTTGATGGCTGTCACAAAGTCCATCACTTCAGAGATCTTGAGCCATGGTGCGCTGGTCGGAACAGCTAGTAATTCAACTGGTCTATCTGGCAAGGTGAAGGAGTCGCCTGGGTAGAAAACCTTGTCGTTGATGAGTACCGCTCTGTTTTCGATTACTGGAATGCTTGGGTGAATAACTGCGTGCAGGTCACCAAAGAATTCCAAGGTGAAAGGTCCAACAGGATAGTGGTCACCCATGTATACCGCGGTGGTGTTGTATTTTGAGAGCCTTGTGCAGACCTGAGGAGGACCAAAAATAATTAGCCCTGGATTATTGGCAATAAGCCTGTCTAGCTGGGCTTCAAAACAGTGATCATCATGAGCATGGGTAATCACCACTGCCAAGACATCCTTATTGCCTTCAAGTGGCTCTGTGTAGGCACCTGGGTCTAGGACTAACTTCCTACCCTGCTCTTCGAAGATAAGACAAGCATGCCCATACTTAGTGAGTTTCATGCCTTCAGGATACAAGGCATGGCAAACTTAGAATCGGATATTCATTGGAGAAATAAAACTTATGGCAAAGACGCAAGCAGATCACAAGTGCAAGGCACATAATTCTGCTACAGACCCTAGGTGCGTTTGTGATCACAACCCTGGCGGGGAGTGTCACTGTCCACCCAACGAATGTAAATGCGATCAACAGCATCATTTAGTAGGTCAAATTCAAGAAGGCCACAATTGTTGTAATACCGGTGGAGAACACCAGCATGCTGATGATCATAGCCATGATGACCATTCAGCTCATGAAGGTCACGATCATTCCCATCATGACCCAGCTATGTTTAAGAAGCAGGTGGTTTTTGCAACTGCTCTAACAATTCCAACTGTCTATTTCTCGCACACGGTTCAGATGTTGCTCGGGTATCAGCCAATTGCTTTTCCTTTTTCCAATTACCTGCCTGCAGTTTTAGGGCTGGTGCTATTTTTTACTTCCGGAAGAGTTTTTTTAACCACTGGTTGGCAAGAAATTAAAGACCGCAAACCAGGAATGATGGCGCTAATTGCTATGGCCCTAGTGGTGGCATTTGGATACAGCGCCGCATTAACAGTGTCTGAAATATTTGGCTCACCTATTGGAATGATGGACTTCTGGTGGGAACTGGCAACATTGATAACCATTATGTTGGTAGGACACTGGATTGAGATGTCGGCTGTTATGAACGCATCTAATGCGCTGGGAGAACTTCAGAAGATACTGCCAGATACAGCAGAGGTGCTTCGAGGTGACAAGTATGTAACCATGCCTGTAATTAGGGTGAGAGCTGGAGATCAAGTCGTGGTTCGGCCTGGTTCAGTGATAGTTATTGACGGTGTTGTGCTTTCAGGACTAGCCAAGGTTAATGAGTCAATGCTCACTGGTGAAGCCGCGCTTGTTGAGAAATCCAGTGGCTCGTCGGTATTCGCTGGGACCGTAAATTCTTTGGATTCAGATCTAAAGTCGGGTTCTTTGGTTATTGAAGCAACTGCTACAGGAGCAGACACCGCCTTCTCACAAATTGTAAAAATGGTTGAGGAAGCTCAAAAGTCAAAGTCTAAAACTCAACGATTAGCCGATCAGGCTGCTGGCTGGCTTTTCTACGTCGCACTCGTGTCTGCTGCACTCACCTTGTTCTATTGGCTGGCAAATGGGTCTCAAGACGTGAACTTTATTTTAGAGAGAGTGGTAACTGTCTTAGTAATCGCTTGCCCACATGCTCTCGGGCTAGCAATCCCATTAGTGACAGCTATCACGACTGCAAAAGCCGCTAGCTCTGGATTGCTAATTAGAAATCGCCAGATGTTTGAGCAGGCAGCCAAGTTGCACTTTGTTCTATTTGATAAGACTGGAACTTTGACACAGGGTAATCGTGGAGTCGCTGGAATGCAACTGGCAAAGAATTCAAAACTGAAGAGCGAAGATAAGTTAATGACTCTTGCTGCCTCAGTTGAATTCGACAGCGAGCATTCGATTGCCAAGGCTATTCTTTCGGCGGCAGAGAGTAAGCAACTGAAGTTAGCTAAGGCTAAGAACTTTGAATCATTGGCTGGTCGCGGAGTGCGGGGTCAAGTTGGAAAGTCTTCGGTCATGGTTGGTTCACCAGCTCTATTGCTAGAGAACAGCATACGTATGGAAGTTGCGGAAGTTCTCTGGGCTGAGCAAGCAGCGAGTAATGGTTACACCGTGATCTGTGTCGTGGTGGATGGCAACCTTGAAGGCGTTCTAAAAGTAGGCGACACCATCAGAGCATCATCTGCTGAGGCTGTCTATCAGTTACAGGCAGAGCGAATAAGAGTGGGGATGCTAACGGGCGATTCTCAAGGAGTTGCCGAGAGTATTGCTAGAGAATTGAAGATCACCGAGGTGTTCGCCGAGGCGATGCCATGGAACAAAGCAGAAATAGTTAAGCGCCTCCAGTCGGAAAGGGCAGTAATTGGCTTCGTTGGCGATGGCATAAATGATGCTCCAGCACTGGCCCAAGCCGACGTCAGCTTCGCCGTTGGCGCAGGGACTAATGTGGCGATTGAATCCGCAGGAATTGTCTTGATTAGTGATGATCCAGCTGCAGTGGTAAGGGCAGTAAAGCTTTCCAAGAAGGTAAGAAGAAAGTCTTATCAGAACCTCTGGTGGGCAGCCGGTTATAACATTCTGGCGATACCCTTGGCTGCTGGAGTATTCATGCCATTAGGTTTGGTTCTGACTCCAGCACTGGGAGCAGTTTTGATGTCACTATCTACTTTGATAGTTGCCATCAACGCACAAACTCTAAGAAAGTAGTTATGACCAAAATTGGTATCGTGATAAATCCAACTTCTGGAAGAGGTAAGGGTAAATCACTTGGAGAACAAACAAAAGTAGAGTTTGCCAACTCTGCAATTGAATTGCTCGATTTATCTGCCCATAGTTTCATCCAAGCCACAGCGAATGCTAAGCAGGCTTTGAAAGAGAAACTTATTGATGGTCTAGTTGTGGTCGGTGGTGACGGAATGTTTCACCTAGCAGTAAATGCTGTTGGGGTAAGCGG
This sequence comes from Rhodoluna sp., assembly GCA_016462375.1. Lineage (GTDB taxonomy): Bacteria > Actinomycetota > Actinomycetes > Actinomycetales > Microbacteriaceae > Rhodoluna. The sequence continues at coordinate 17,241 of JAEMTJ010000003.1, forward strand.
AGTGCCGATTGGTTTGGTAGCCGCCGGAACCGGAAATGACTCTGCCAGGGCACTTGGTTTACCAATTCACGATGTCAAGGCTGCGGTCGAACAAATCATAAAAAATCTTAGAAAGCCCAGGATAGTCGATCTAATCTCATCGGTATCAGAGAGCAAAACCTTTTACTCTTTCGGTGCAGTTAGCGCAGGCTTCGATGCTCTGGTGAATAGGCGAGCCAACACTTGGAACTGGATCAAAGGACCAGTGAAGTATCGATTGGCAATGTATCGGGAGCTAATGGCTTTCAAACCGATTCCATATCGTTTGGTCATTGACGGTGTTGCCAGAGAGCTGGAAGCAAATCTTTGCACCGTGGCTAATGCTCCTTCCTATGGGGGAGGATTACTGATTACCCCTGAGGCGTCCGTAAATGACGGAAAGATTGATTTGTTTATCTTGCACTCAATTAGTCGCATGGAGTTGATCAAGATATTCCCAAGCGTTTATGAGGGTAAGCACGTTACCCATCCCGCTGTTGAAATTATCAGAGCTAAATCGGTCGAGATTCACTCTGCCGGAATGCCTGCATACTCCGATGGTGAACACGTTGGTGAATCACCGGTGATTTGCAAGGTATTACCGGGGGCTTTGAAGGTCTTCGCATAACCTGCTCTGGAATTAGGCTCTCGGCTCTGGCATAATAGAGAGGTTGCTCTTCGGCCCCATCGTTTAGCGGCCTAGGACGCTGCCCTCTCACGGCAGTAGCGCGGGTTCGAATCCCGCTGGGGTCACCAATCTCGCCTCTGATGAGTCAAATCTTGGAGGCGAGTTTGCTTTAGAGGTTAGGGTTTAAGTGATGGATTTAGCCAATTTTCGCCCCACTCACCTCAAATCACTAGCCAGCGGGCTAGTTGATCAAGTTACCTTTGTGCCGCATCTGCCAGCCCCTGGTGGTGATGTTCTAGCTACCAAGACCTTTAGCCAGGTCGGCGGAGCCCTAAACCTAGAAGC